>CAZLGM010000017.1:0-24838 GCA_964558875.1 uncultured Desulfocapsaceae bacterium | reverse complement strand
GGTTTTCCAGTGAATCGATTTCCCGCCATTCTCTTTATTTCGATTAAATATTTTTGTTACATTCGGTTTAAGGTTGACCAGGAAGTCTTTGTTATGTTCATAGACAATTGTTTTCACACTTTTTATTTTTTCAGGGAAGACAAGACGCAATATTCCCTCGATGCCAACCAATACAACAACAGTAATACAAAGTATTACAAAGAGGTCTTTTATAAACCGGGTTATTTGGGGGTTAAACATATAATATCCCCTTAATTTATAGAACCTGGCAGGGATGATTTGCTATTCATGACCAGTGCAAAAAGTCTTACAGTTAAATCAAGTAAAGTGACTGAACTATCGAATGTTTACGAACTCAGGTCCTTTTTTAAAATTAACTGCTCAGTCATAAGTCGAAGATATTTTTCAGTTATAAATTTCCAACTGAATTGTCCATAGTACATATCCCAGTCGCATAAAAAGTCTTCATTCCTGAAAAGTTGTTTTTCATCCGGCGGGAATCTTTTTAACATGGTTTTTGAAACAGATTTTATATCTCGTACTCCACCGGCCTCAGTAGCATAAACAATCATTCCTGATTCAAGCATTTCATTCAAAGACAATCCCCACCCTTCTGCAGTACTTGTAAAAAGTCCAACATCATGACTGGCCAAGATAGCCGGCAGTTCTGATCGCGAATAACGAGGAATGACTTTAAAACGTTTATTTACCCTGAGCTTTTCAGGAATATCCCTTACATAATTTTCACCACATCCAGCAACAGTAAACGTATCAGAGGTATTGAGTTTTAACCTCTTTTTTATAAATTGAAACAGCAACTCCGGCCCCTTGTGTGACGCCAACCGACCAATCCAAAGAAATCGCAGCCCCTTGGATGGTATAACAGAAATCCTGTTTTCTCGAACTTTCTTTAACCGTAACTGATCTTCTTCGGCAATGGCGTTTAAATAATGAAACGTCTTATTCTTCCACATGGGAAATTTGCTGACAATCCAGTTTCTCTCCGTCGTACCAAGACATAAAATCAAATCCGCATACAACCAGCCAACAATTTGATGATATACCTGATGAGGAGTAGTGAACAGACTTCTTACGAACCAGAAAAGATCTCGAACTCTTGAGAATTTATGCTTTTTCAGATTCATCCATAGATATGACAAATGCGGTTGCACACTCCGGGCCACACAAAAAGCCTGTTTACTTAGTTTCTTGGTAAATGCCTGAGCTGGAGCATCAATGATGTCAAAAGGGCCTTCCTGAGCAACATATCGATCGAGTTCTGTTTTCCAGCTTGAAAGAGGAGCAAACCACCATGAAGGCGTTTTTTTGATTGGAATTTCCCACAAGGTGACCTCTGCACCCCATAGCCGTAAACCAGAGGCCAGATTGATAGCCATCTGAGCAGCACCGAATTCCGGACAGAGACGGTCCTGGGAGACGATCAGTATTCTCAAGTTATAAAACTTTTGCTCTGCTACCATCTGTCCATCCCATAGGCATCAAAACACCGATGTACAACTTGCTGCCAAGTAAATTTCTTCTCAACACGATCTCGAGCCTCAAGAGACAGTTTTCTCCACAGTTCCGGATTCTTTTGTAACTTCTGCAAAGCATTCCATATTTCCATTGGTTTATTTGGTTGGACAAGCATCCCGGATATTCCGTCTTGGATTAACTCCGGCAGTGAGGCGGCTGCTGACAAAACTGGTACACAACCGGAAGCCATGGCTTCTACCGGTGCCAATCCAAACAACTCATTGATACCAGCATCTCCATTTTCATCTACCGGCGTAGGATGGACAAGCGCCATTGCAATTCGCAGATGATCGGCGATTTCCCCATCGGACAGGTTACATAAAAATGTGACTTTTTTCCCTTTGGCTCCTCTCTTTAATCTCTCTAAATAAGCATTGTCATCAACCGGCCCAATTATCTTCAGCTCAATGTCGTCCGGCAAGCCGTCAATAAGATAATGAACTCCTTTATGCGGTAAAATCCTCCCAAGAAAAACCACTGATCCGTCATGTTTCTGCTCTTTTCGCATTGTGTGGAAGGACGTATCAACACCACCGTATATCACAGTATATTGTCGATTTGTCCCCGGTAGTCTCTTAGCCGCGTAAAGCGATATGGGCAAGTGCTGCTCGATCCATCTTGATTGGTCAATTCGATATGCCGGTGTCCAACCGCTGCCGCCCAAGTCTGAAATAAAAATTTTTTTTCCACTAAAACGCCCAAACAAAGCGGCAATAAATGTCGGCAAAACGTAGTACTGATGACAGTGGATAACAGTAGCTCCCCGAAGTACACCTAAAAGACCTTCGGAAAACGGAGTCATTTTTTTGGCAGTTCGTGTTTTCAGGATAATACGCTCAAACGTAGGCGAGATTTTTTCACGGATTTCTTGAGGGCCAAAACTGACAAATCGGACATTTACCTGTAACGACATGGCTCGGCTGAGCTCTTCGGCATACCGTTCACCACCACCGATAATCGAGTCAGGAGAAAAGTAAGTTGGGCTGAGATGGACTACCAGTTCACTCATCGCAATTCATCACGTAACTAATTGTTTTTATCTTGTTATTTTGGTTTTAAGCTCAATCTATTGACTGCCTGCTCTTTTACGGAAAACAAGAACCATTCGATTAGAGTGTTTAACGGCTTGTTTGGTCGCAGCTATGAAAACATCAACTTGTTTCCCAAGAAGTATTATTGAGCAAAAAACCATGAATATGTACTGCCAATTGGAAACCTAATCCTACCAGGTTCGTTCCCACCCCAAACAGAAGAACTCCTGAGGTGGTGGATAAATCGAGATTCAATATCAATATTACCTGACCGATGATCAATACAGGTATTGCCAGAGGCTGATGCCGTACCCAGCCTTTCAACCTGCTTATATTCCACGAGTAACCTGCAAGTACACCAGTCATTGCTCCAGCGGCCGATATCAACAACTCTGAATGAAGACCTGAATATGAGTCGCCAAGGATAAACAGTATGGCCTCAGGAATTGTTTTAATAACGAAAAATATAGCAGCCCCAAAGGCGACTATGACCAGCCACCACATAAAATAGTATTTTAGAAACTGCTTATCATCTTTAACTATGTTCAAACGCGGTACAAAGACAGATCCTGTAAATCCACTGATAAGCCCGATCACAACAGCAAGACGTCCAAGAGCTCCGACCTGTGCGACATTTTCAACAGAGCCAAAGTACGCAGCCATCCAGGCAATCAATGGCGCCTGAATGGCAAAAAAGATTGCGCTTGGCAATGTTGGGAGAATCTGTTGGTACAACTGCCTGTTCAGATTCTGAGAGGTATTTGCTTCTCCAACAGTCCTTTTAAAATGAATCCGAAAAAAATAGAGTGCGATGATGACAGATATCAGTGCACCAACAACAACACTTCCCATGGCAGCCAGAGCTGTATCTAAGCTCAACAACCAGATTACTCCTACTACAAACAGCTTTGCTCCTTCATTGCTCAGAGCCAGAATGTATGTGTGACGAAAGTGCTGTTCGAGCCTTAAAGCGAAGGTTATGATATTGCACTGTATGGAAAACCATGCAGCAACACCTATAATAATAATCGCTACTACAAGTATTTCTGTTCCTACCTCAATCTGTCTGCCAGTATAAAGTACATAAAGAGAGGCAAGGATGAAAACTAAAATAAATACTCTTCGTCGGAGCTTTAAAGCTGAATAGAAATATTGAATCCAGTCCTCACCTTTTTTTACTGAGCGATATCGAAAAAATGAAAGGGTCTCGGTTATGCCCAGGTCAGAGAGAGTACTGATAAATGTAAATGCCGATAAGATCAGTGTAAAAAGACCATACTCATTTACAGGCAATAAACGAACAAGCAATAAACTGCTTGCCAATGCAAGTACTCGTGCAGCGAGGTGAGCTGCGGTAAATTCAGATGCCAGTTGCATCCATGGAATGATTCTTTTAGCAAACGAAAAAATTATATTCACACTGTTTTTGGGAAATCTAGATCGAATTTCTCTCTTGCTCAGCATGTACCATTAACTTCACAACTTCTTCCATGGTAATACTGGCATTCCATCCCAGCTTTTCCTTAGCTAAAGAGGGATCTGCGCTACTGCGGTCGATATCGGTCGGACGCATAAGGGCGTTGTCTATATCCACATATCTTTCCCAGTCTAAACCTACAACTGAAAAAGCGGTTTCAACAAAGTCTTTTAAAGAATGGGTTTTACCCGTTGCTACAATAAAATCCTCTAACTGATCACGTTGTAACATCTTCCACATTGCCTGGACATATTCGGGAGCCCATCCCCAATCCCGTTGTACATCCAACCTGCCGAGTTTGAGACGCTCGTCGCTTCCATCTGCAATACGAACAACTGCTCGAACGATTTTCTGAGTTACAAATCGTTCAGGACGCAACGGTGACTCATGATTAAAGAGAATACCCGAACAGGCATTTATGCTATAAGCCTCTCTATAGTTGGCTACCTGCCAGAATGCAGCAGCTTTGGCAACAGCATATGGACTTCGGGGGCGAAATGGAGTTGACTCGTTCGCAGGAACTCCAGCTGTATCTCCAAAGCACTCACTGGAACTGGCATTGTATATACGCGTAGTAATGCCTAAAAACCGGATTGACTCCAGGAGATTTAACGTTCCCAGCGAAATACTTTCTAATGCTTCTACCGGCTGTTGAAACGAAAGCCCGACAGAGCTCTGACCCGCCAGGTTATAAAGCTCGTCCGGTTCCACATGTGAAAGAACCTGCAAAACACTCCTGAAGTCTGTTAAAGCCGTAGAGTAGAACTCGACATCATCATAAATGCCCAATCTATGAAGGTTTATGAATGTTGATAACTGGGCATCTCTGGAGGTGCCATAAACTTCATACCCTTTTTCAAGAAGCAACTTGGCCAGATATGCTCCATCCTGTCCGGAAACACCGCAAATTAAAGCCCGTTTTCTTTTAACCATTGAGTTATCCTGTTATGGCATTCAAAATATTATGAAGTCGCTTAATAAATTTGCCCATAGAAAAATAATCCAGCCCTGCAGGCACTTCTTTCTGTGATACCAATAAGTTTATTATTGCATTTTTAAGTTCTTCAGGCTTGCCAGGGTCAACGACAGATCCTAATTCTCCATTTTTCACAGCCTCCCTTGTGCCATCTTTACAACTTGCCACAACAGGTATCCCACATGCCATTGCTTCCAACAAAACGAAACCGAATCCCTCTCCAGTACTTGGCATGACGTATACATCAGCTAATCGATAATGGTCGGCTTTTTCATCTTCATGGATATAGCCTGTGAATATAACTCTATCTGCCACTCCCTCTATTTTGGCCTTGGTTTCAAGTCGTTCTCTATCATCGCCATCTCCAGCAGCCAAATAAACGATATTACTGTAACCGTCTTTATCAAGATCTGGCAGGAGTTCAATTACCTCATCAAAACCTTTATATTTCTCAGAAGAACTCATTCTGCCAAGTGTCATGAGTACTTTCTTACCATGCAAACCATATTTGCTTAATAAATTTTCAGGTTTTGGGGCAGGACTAAATTCTTCTTTCTTTATTGCATTTGGTAATAAAAATGACCGGTCTTCCTCCAGTTGGCACCAATTAAGAAATCGTTTTCTCGTAAGTTCACTCACGGCAATAACAGCATTTACCTTGCTTGCACAACTGTTCACCAAGAAACTACCAGTGGGTTGCCAGGCGTCAATACCATGTATTTCAAGTGATATCGGCGCCCCTGTTATCCCGCGTAAAAAACAGGCAAAAGGCACAAAATGAATATGACCGCAAATAATGAGATCAATCGGTTTAACTCGTAAGACCGTTTTCAATACCGTTAAAATGAATTTAAACTTACTGTTAATACCATCTATGATATAGGTTACTTTTTCGGGGAGGAGATTACAATCTGACGACATTAGCCGTGGGACTACCACAACTTCATCACATTTGGGATAAAGACTCAACGCTTCAATTAAATATCGATTGTGAAGAGCAATACCGCCTTCTCCTCCAAATGCTTCCGTTACTAATACAAGAATTCTCATCTTCAACAATTCCCAATGGCAGCATTAAACACAACCTTAGCCCATCCCCTTAGTCCTCGAATGCTCGAGTCATGAATAGGAACAGCCCGACTTTCAAGCAGCCAATCACGCACAGGAACGGTAAATCCCGTTTTTCTCTTTTGTAAAACATTCACAGGCAGTTGTTTCTTAGGTGTAGCAGCCATATGCTCCTTATTCAATGAAAACCCGGCTGAAATGTTTTGAACAACAGAGCGGAATACATTTACATCTACCAGTGGCACCCGAATTTCCAGAGAATGTGCCATACCTGCCCAGTCAGTATCACGCAGTAGCTGATTGCGCATATACCATGTCAATTCTAACGCTGATACTTTCAGATGCTCATTTTCAAATCCTGTGACAGTTTCCTCCAACCGCATGAGTGTATTGAGCTCTCCCAAGCCTTCCCTGCATGTGTCAGCATCTAATAATGACGGCAACTCCCATGGCATATAGAGTCCACGACGTAAAAGGTACGCACCACTAAAACTTGCGCCGTATTCGAGTACTCCTGCATATTTGGGCGATGTCAGCCTCTTTACAAAAGGAGCGGCAATTATTCTGGCAATTTTACCTATATTTGATACTCGCCTTAACGGTGCCAGTTTCCGCACAACTTGAGGTATCTGTGTAAAGCTTGGATAACCTCCAAACAACTCATCGCCGCCGACACCCGATATAGCCACTTTTAAGCCGGTTGCGGCAGTTACTTTACTGACGAAATAACTGTTCACACCATCAATTGTCGGTTGATCCATCGCTGTGAGCAATTTATCGAATTCTTCGGCAAATTCTTCATTTTTCACCCAAACGGTCTGATGATCTGTCTGATACTGTCGGGCCAGATCTTCAGCAAGAGGGACCTCATCCATTTGGGTACCAATATATTCCTGAAAACCAAGGGTAACGGTATGCAGCTGATCAGCCACTTCAGACCCAAGGGCTGTCAGCGTAGTCGAATCAAGACCGGAGGACAGAAAAAAGCCAACCGGTACATCGGCAATGAGATGATGTTGAACACTGTCAAGGAGTGTTTCTCTCAAAACGTCCCCCATCTTGTCGTTGTCTACTGAAACGGCTACACTCTTTTTAATTTCTTCTCCAATATCAAAATAGCAGACCCTCTTTTTTTGTCCTGTCCGACTCAGCCATAAGGAAGTGCCGGCCTCTAAGGAACGAATTGAACGATAAAGCGTATATGGCTCAGGTAAGTGCCCCCAAAGATAAAAACCAACCTGCCCTGCCGGATCCAATTGGGTACTGACACATCCTCCGGCAAGAAGAGCTTTGACCTGAGAAGCAAAACGCAAGGTCTTACCATCATCGGCAAAGTAAAGAGGCTTTATACCAAAATGATCTCTTGCCAGGAACAATCCCTTCTTACGTTCATCCCATATGGCAAATGCAAACATACCACGCAGGTCATGGACCATTGACTCACCTTTCTCCATGTACAGTGTAAGCAGCACCTCCGTATCCGACTGTGTTCGAAACCTGTAGCCTTTTTTTATCAAGCTTTGCCTAAGAGCCCGATAATTATAAATCTCACCATTATAGGTAATAATCAGGTTTCCATTGTCGCCGACCATCGGCTGTGCACCATTTTCACTGAGGTCAATGATAGCCAGGCGCCTATGGCCAAGCCCCACCCGTCTGTCCCGGGAATAGTACTCACCTTTGCCATCGGGACCACGCATCCTCATTGAATCACGGATCAAACGTAACTCTTTTGGATCAACAGGGGAAGCAGCCGTCGAATGATATGAAAAAATACCCGCTATTCCGCACATAGTTCACTTGCAATTGATTTATCTTTCTGCTCATTAGTACGGTTGCAACCAGTATCCAACCCTAACCAAGATTGCCACACTTTCTGCCGGTCCGTATTTCTCATCAGATACTCATTCTTAATAAGGCGCACATTGCTCCTGACGGGCCAGTGACAAGCCCTCGGTTGGGGATATCGGCAAACACCGTTTAATGAAGTAGATAGAGAAAAAATGAGGAAAGAACGTTAACGGATGATTGAAAACGACTGGCAATTCAATAACAGAATTGGGTAACATAATGATTGAGTCAATGTTCAGTCCAACTCAAATTCTTCCTGCCAACTCTCATCTTTTTCCCAGTCCGGCTGTTCTTGTTTAGCAAAAAGGAAATCGCCGATAACCAGGTAATCCATCTCAGTCCGCATGAAACAGCGATAGCCGTCTTCGGGTGTGCAGACGATCGGTTCTCCCCGGACATTGAAGCTTGTATTGACCACCACACCATAGCCGGTGATTTCTTTAAAAGAGGAAATGAGCTGATGATATCGTTTATTGGTATCGCTGTGGACCGTCTGGATTCTTGCCGAAAAATCGACATGGGTGATTGCCGGAATATCCGAGCGCAGCTGATAGAGACGCTGATACATCTCGAGCTGATGGTAATTATCAGGAAGATCCTTTAAGCGGGAAGATGTAACAGGTGCGACCAGCAGCATATAGGGCGAGGAGCCCGGCAGATCAAAATAGTCTTTTGCGTCTTCCGAGAGAACCGAGGGAGCAAAAGGCCTGAATCCTTCCCGATATTTTATCTTCAGGTTCAGTCGTTTCTGCATTTCAGGATTTCTGGGGTCACCCAGTATCGAACGGTTCCCCAAGGCTCTGGGGCCCCATTCCATCCTCCCCTGAAACCAGCCGACAACTTTCCCGTCGGCAAGCAACCGGGCGACTTGATCCGTCAGTTCCCCAAAGTCGGAATACTCTTTGGTAACCGCCCTGTACTTTCGACAAAGACGAGCTACATCGCTTGTGGAAAATGAAGGTCCCAGGTAACTGCCCAGCATCTGATCGCTATGATCGGTATTGGTTTTCCGTTCACCATCATGGTAGATATGATAAGCAGCAAGAGCTCCACCCAGTGCTCCGCCGGCATCTCCGGCAGCCGGCTGGATCCACATCTTTTCAAAAAGTCCTAGACGTTCAAGCTTCCCGTTGGCAACACAGTTCAGGGCAACCCCCCCGGCCAGAACCAGATTGTTGCTCCCGGTAAGCTCCTTAGCTGTCCGGGCCATTTTAAAAACAATCTCTTCGGTGACATTCTGGATGGCAGCGGCCATATCCATATAGACCTGGGAGAAATCGGACTCAGCTTCTCGTTTCTTCACATCGAACAACTCATGCCACCTGGTGTTGTTACACATCCTGTCACCTGTAGCAAAATCAAAATAGTCCATATTCAACAGGATCGAACCATCTTCACGAATATCCACCAATTCCTCTTTTATAAGACGGACAAACTTTTTGATCTGTTTACTTTCCTGTATCCCATACGGAGCAAGACCCATCAATTTATATTCACCGCTGTTGACCCGAAAACCCAGGTAATAGGTAAAGGCGGAGTAGAGAAGACCAACTGAGTGGGGAAAGGGCAATTCACGCAATATCTTGACGTTATTTCCCTGTCCGTGGCAGATAGTTGTGGTCGCCCATTCGCCGACACCATCGATGGTCAATATGGCTGCCTGTTCAAACGGAGATGGGAAAAAAGCGCTTGCCGCATGAGAGAGGTGGTGTTCAGGGAAAAGCAGTTTTGGCCGTTTACTGATCGAGTCCCCTTCGATTGCCTCCAGCTCTTCCCAGAGCAGTTTCTTCATAAACAGCTTCTCTTTTACCCAGACCGGCATGGCCTGTTGAAAGCTTTTCAATCCCCGGGGAGCAAAGGCATGATAGGTCTCAAGCAGCCGCTCAAACTTCAGTAGCGGCTTATCATAAAAAACGATCGAACGAAGATCCGATACGGCAAGTCCAGCTTCTGACAAGACATATTCAATCGCATTTTTGGGAAATGAAGGATCATGCTTTTTTCGGGTAAACCGTTCTTCCTGGGCAGCGGCAATAATTACCCCATCCTGAATTAACACAGCGCCGCTGTCATGGTAATACGCTGAAATCCCGAGAATCGATATTGGGCTGCTCATCCCATCTCCTTTCTTAAAAGAGGGTATAAACAAATGGAGCAATAGCGGAGCCGCTGGTGAAGACGATTAATACGCCAAAGAGCAGCAGAGTGATGATGGCTGGAAGCAGCCAGAACTTCTTGCGTACTCGCAAGAACGCCCACAAATCTTTTAAAAATTCCATCTGAACCTCTTACTATTTCAAAATACTTCCCATGGTTTGATCAGCCACCCAATCAAGACCCGAGAGATTTTTCTGTTTACATCGTTATATGGCAAAGTCATCTTTTTATATATTACCTATCTGTTTCTATTGTAGTGCTTGAAAATCAAAGAAGTGATTAAAACGGTTTCTCAAGCTTCTCCGCCTCAACCGTTTCCGATGAACGATCAATAAAAACGGACTGCCGTCCCGACTTCCATTTTTTCAATCCCATCGAATCCTTTCCGGTTAATCTCATCAGCAGGCCGACGGGAGTCACAATTCCGAAGAACAGGACTGACAACAGAATTTTCGAGACTATGGAGCCTAAAAAATGTGATAACCCAAACCAGCCTATTGCAGGAATCTTAAAAAGCCTGGGTACGGTCATTGTAACAACCAGGACAGGTATAGCCAGTTTCCAGTAAATCGGTTTGCCGCTAAACCATGCTATTAGAAGCAGAATAAGAATCAGTGCCAGACCGGTATCTTTACACTGGTTATCCGTGATCTTTTTCTTTTCCATATTCAGTTAGTTACGATAAAATCGACTGAAAATAGGGTATTGTACGCTCCAATCCCTCTCTGAGTTTAATTACAGGCTCCCATCCAAGCTTCTCTTTGGCAAGCGAAATATCAGGCTGCCTCTGGGTAGGGTCATCGGACGGTAGTGGCTTATAAACCAACTCGGAATCTGATCCCGTCAATTCAATAATGAGCTGTGCGAGCTCTTTTATTGTAAACTCTCCCGGATTCCCGGTGTTAACCGGTCCGGTAAAATCATCATCGGTTGCCATTAAGCGGATAAACGCTTCGATCAGATCATCAACATAACAGAATGACCGGCTCTGCGAACCATCTCCATAAATAGTAATCGATTTATTCTGCAAAGCCTGAACAATAAAATTTGAAACAACCCGTCCGTCATTGGGGTGCATACGGGGACCGTAGGTGTTAAAAATTCGGGCAACCTTGATCTTCAGGTTGTGCTGGCGCCTATAATCGAAGAACAGGGTTTCGGCACATCTCTTTCCCTCATCATAGCACGATCTGAATCCTGTTGGATTCACATGTCCCCAGTACGATTCCGGCTGGGGATGTATTTGCGGATCACCATATACTTCACTGGTTGAAGCCTGAAATATCTTAGCGCCGACCCGTTTTGCCAGGCCCAGCATATTAATGGCCCCATGAACACTGGTTTTAGTAGTCTGGACAGGGTCATGCTGATAGTGAATAGGAGATGCTGGACAGGCCAGATTGTAAATCTCGTCAACTTCCACATAAAGAGGAAAGGTCACATCGTGGCGAAGCGTCTCAAAATGAGGATTGGATAGCAGGTGAAGGACGTTGTCTTTTGAACCGGTAAAATAATTATCAACACAGAGGACATCGTGACCGTCCTTCAGCAATCGCTCACATAGGTGTGACCCGAGAAATCCGGCTCCACCGGTAACCAGCACCCGTTTTCTTGTTTGTGGTTTCATTGAACTCCTGCGTAGTTTTCCAGTAAATCAGGGAGTAACGTTTATTCGCTTTTACTCATGATAATCATACGCGTGAAAGCCTTCATTTAAACAAAGCAGATCCTTTTTTGTTTCGGCAAGATCTGTCCGAATCATTTCTTTAACCAGGTCCTGAAAACTGGTTTTCTGAACCCAGCCAAGTTCTTTTTTTGCTTTTGACGGATCGCCGATGAGTTCTTCCACCTCAGTCGGTCTGAAATATCGGGGGTCCACCTTGACAATAGCTGAACCTTTTTGAAACTGCATATTGCCGGAAGCATCATCGACAGACTCAACAATACCGATCTCGTCTACACCATCACCTTGCCAGCGTAGAGTAATGCCCAACTCTTCCGCGGCAACATTAACAAAATCCTTCACAGAGTGCTGTACACCGGTGGCTACAACATAATCGTCCGGTTCATCCTGCTGCAGCATCAGCCACATCATCTCCACATAGTCCCTGGCATGCCCCCAGTCTCTTTTAGCATCAAGGTTTCCCAGGTACAAACAGTCCTGTAAACCTAATGAAATTCGGGCTAGCGCTCTGGTTATTTTTCTGGTGACAAAGGTTTCACCTCTTAACGGCGATTCGTGGTTAAACAGGATGCCATTGCAGGCATAAATATTATACGCTTCCCGGTAATTTACGACTATCCAATATGAATACAGCTTAGCAGCAGCATAGGGTGAGCGGGGGTAAAACGGGGTTGTTTCCGTCTGGGGAACTTCCTGCACCTTCCCGTACAACTCAGAAGTCGAGGCCTGATAAAATTTTGTTTTTTCATTGAGCCCGAGTATTCTGATTGCTTCTAAAAGCCTTAGTGTTCCCAGGGCATCTGAGTTGGCTGTATATTCAGGTTCCTCAAAGGAAACAGCTACATGAGATTGGGCGGCCAAATTGTAAATCTCATCCGGTTGCACCTTTTCTATGATATGGATCAAGCTTGATGAATCGGTCAAATCTCCATGATGAAGAATAAAGTTTCTCCTCTTTTCGTGAGGGTCCTGATAAAGATGATCTATACGGGCCGTATTAAACAGTGAAGACCTGCGTTTTATTCCATGAACCTCATAACCTTTATCCAGCAAAAACTCTGCCAGGTAGGCTCCATCCTGACCGGTAATGCCGGTAATAAGTGCTTTTTTAGTCATTCATTTATCCCATGCTAAATAAGAAATCTGCCGCACTATGGACACACCATCGTGCGACAGACAGTTTCCGATAATTTATACCCTCCTCTTCATAATACTTCCATATAATTATCAGGTATCACATGGAATTTAAATAAATAGAAAGAGAAAGACCGTTATTATTATTCTTGTTTTTTAGCAGCCCTATTCAAACAGGAAAGAACCGCTTTGATTGAGGCGATAATGATATCGGTATCGATTCCGGCTCCCCACAACCTTTGATCACCATCAAACTCCAGCTCGATATAGGCAACAGCTTTGGAGGAAGAACCGGTGTTTAATGCATGCTCGTGGTAACTACGCAGCTTGAAACGATCGGTGATCTGCTGCTGTAAGGCAGAACAGAAGGCGTTCAACGGCCCGTTACCCGAACCACTGATTGATACCTGTTCTTCACCTTTTTTTACAACAGCTGAAATCTGAGCTGAAGATGCATCTTCAACAGGGTCAATCCGCCTTTTTGTCACTTCAAAATCGACCAGTTCAAACGGGGCTTTAACGGTCAAATAGTCATCCTGAAAAAGCTGTTTGATCTCTTCAGGTTTCAATTCACGACCCCTGTCATCTGTTACCTTCTGGACCACCATACCGAATTCTGAATGCATCTTTTTAGGCAGCTTGAAGCCAAATTCCTCTTCCATGATATAGGCAACGCCACCTTTTCCCGATTGAGAGTTGATGCGGATAATAGACTCATAGGTACGCCCCACATCGCTGGGATCTATAGGCAGATAGGGCACTTCCCATATTCCACTTACGGATGACCTGTGCATACCCATACCCTTATTGATGGCATCCTGGTGAGAGCCGGAGAAAGCGGTATATACAAGTTCCCCGGCATATGGATGACGGGCATGAACTTCAAGCTTTGTCACCCGTTCATAGACCTCAATTAACCGGTTCATATCATGCAGATCCAGTTTTGGATCGATACCTTGAGTAAACAAATTCAAAGCCAGGGTAACAATATCCACATTGCCCGTTCGCTCACCATTACCAAACAGTGTTCCCTCGACACGTTCACCCCCTGCCAGCATGGCCAACTCTGTTGCGGCAACAGCACAACCCCGGTCATTATGGGCATGGAGGCTGATGATCGCGCAATCCCGGTTCTTCATATTGTTACAGAACCACTCAATCTGATCGGCATAGATGTTGGGCGTCGACATTTCTACCGTTGCCGGCAGATTAATGATCACCCGGTTTTCCGGAGTCGGTTCCCAGACATCCATAACAGCTTCACAGATCTCGAGTGCGTATTCCATCTCGGTGCCGGTAAAACTCTCGGGAGAATATTCGTATCTGAACCTGGTTTCCGGGTATTTTGCCGCTTCCTGCTTTATCAGCTCAGCCCCATGCACGGCAAGATCGATTATCTCATTTTTTGACATTTTAAAAACAGCCTTTCTCTGCAGGGTGGAGGTAGAGTTGTACATATGAACCACCGCCTCCTTAACACCTTTTAACGCATCAAAGGTCTTTTTTATCAGATGTTCTCGTGCCTGGGTTAAAACCTGAATCAGCACATCGTCTGGAATCAGCTCTTTTTCGATCAATGTCCGTGTGAACTCATGCTCGACCTGGGAAGCTGAAGGAAATCCAACTTCAATTTCCTTAAAGCCGATCTCTGTGAGCAGTTTGAACATCTCAAGCTTTTTTCCCAGGCTCATTGGTTGAACGAGCGCCTGGTTACCGTCGCGCAGATCGACACTGCACCAGGTTGGTGCCGTTGTCATTGTTTTTTCGGGCCATGTACGGCTATCCAGCTTGACTGTCGAGTACGGTCTGTACTTTTTAACTGCTTCCGGTTTCATTGTTTTATCTCCTGTGAAATCGGTCTGTTTGGCACCATGCTAATAATCAAATTGTAACAGGTGTTATTGTTATCCAGGTAATGGACAAAAAAAAAGGGCCACGGTTTCCAACCGCGGCCCTTTTTAATTTATGGAAAAAGAAGTTACAACACTCCCACTCCCGCCACGGTCGGCACAGGTATATCCTCCAATAGTAGAGCCAGGTTTGTATTATGTTGCTGCTTCATTTTTTATGTGGTTTTTAAATGCATTTTTTATTTGTAAGATAGGATAATCATGAATAGCAGAATCTGTCAAGCCTGTTTTATCACAAGACAACAGAAATCAGATGTGAGAGTAAGATGGGCGGACAACACACGTTTCATATCCATGTACAATTCATAATTGAATTATTGACAAGTTTTTCTGCCTTCACTATATATTCAAATTTCATTATGGAATTGATAAATCAGACCGATGCCTTTGTGTTTTCTGATCTGCTTAACCTTTCAGAAATGTGAATACACAAGAAACAGATGGACGTAGTTTAAAAATCCAGGCTTTTTGCCAGTTTCAACAATCGGCATGCTGCCTTTTGGAATAACAATTTATACAACAGGAAAAACAGATGAAACACACAATTTCCGTCCTTGTTCGTAATCAGCCGGGAGTTCTCTCAAGAGTAACAGGTCTGTTCAGCGGCCGAGGATTTAATATTGAGAGTCTCTGCGTTGCGGAAACGCTGGAAAAAGGCATCTCCTGCCTCACTCTTGTTACCCGGGGAGAAGACTCCATCATTGAACAGATTACCAAACAACTTCACAAACTCATCGATGTTATCAAGGTTACAGACATTGGCGAGAAGGAATATGTTGAAAGAGAAATGGTCCTCATCCGTGTAAAAGCTGAAGCGCAGACTCGAGCCGAAGTTTTACGGGTTATCGATATCTTTCGGGGAAAAGTTGTTGACGTGAGTCCAAAATCTTATGCCGTCGAACTGACAGGGCCGCAATCAAAGATCAAGGCGGTCATTGACATCTTGCGCCCCATAGGGATCAAAGAGATTGTCCGCACCGGCACTATTGCCATGGCCCGGGCAAAAAAATTCTAGAACAATCTTTTCAACACAACTCAATATCAACCGAAATATTGTAATACAGAGAGCAGAGTGATGTTTTTAACCACACTCTGCTTCTGTAATATTGACTGGAAAAAATCCGCATGCAGCCTTGTTGCAAGAATGTCTACAAGAACAGATGATTAAGCCCCAGATCCCAGTAGCAAAGGAAGGCGTACCGTTTATCGGTCTTTCGGCGTTTATCTCGTTGATATGCGCAATTCTCGATTATGACAGCATCTCCATCTTCTTCCTTCTGCTTACCCTGTTTATTCTCTATTTTTTTAGAGACCCTGAGCGCGTTGTCCCTGCAAGAGAAGACAATCTGGTTTCTCCTGCAGACGGAAAAATCATCCTGATCGAGGACAATCAGAGTCATGAATTCATATCTGGCAACAGCAAAAAAATTTCTATCTTCATGAATGTTTTCAATGTTCATGTTAACCGAACGCCACTATCAGGAAAGGTAAAAAAGGTCATCTATACTCCAGGAGCCTTCTATTCTGCCGACAGCAGTGAAGGCGACCTCAAAAACGAAAGGTGCGCTGTGTGTCTTGAAACCGATGACAATAGACGGATCGTCTTTACCCAGGTGGCCGGCCTGATTGCCCGAAGGATTGTCTGCTGGCTTGAACCCGGTGATTCAATCAAACGTGGGGAGAGGTTTGGTCTCATCCGGTTTGGTTCGCGTGTTGATCTGTTCTTGCCGGATTCTGTTGAGCTGGATGTTCAGGTCGGAGATACCGTTCGAGCGGGCGAAACACCTATCGCGACCATGAAGTAGTTCATACCAATTATTCACCCAACCGAACATCACCTGTTCATCTCATTGAAATCACCTCATAAACCACTAATATTCCGCCAATATTTCTTTTTGCTTTTGCCGACTCATTGCTTTTCGGCGGATTTGCGCGTATAATTACAGATTGTAGTCATGATTGTGTTGAGTATCTTCTCTGGAGAAGAGTTATTATGGTCGATAAAAAAAATCAAAAAGAAACACGTTCTAAGATCTATCCCCTGCCCTGCTTCTTTACAATCGCCAGTCTCTTCTGCGGCTTTTACTCTATTATCGCAGCAGTCAAAGGTGACTTTGTCATAGCGGCAACCGCTATCCTAATTGCGGCAATTTTTGATGGGATAGACGGGCGTGTAGCCCGGATGACTGGAACGACATCAACGTTTGGAATGGAGCTCGACTCTCTGTGCGACATGGTCTCTTTTGGAGTGGCGCCTGGCCTGCTCGCTTACTTTTGGGCCCTGAAGCCTTATGGTCGTTACGGTTGGCTGGCTGCGTTTCTCTATGTAGCTACAACTGCTCTCAGACTTGCCCGCTTCAACTCCCAGCATACCGAGACACCGAAAGATTTTGTCGGACTTCCATGTCCGGCAGCCGCTGGAATGATATCGACCTCCGTCATTTTTTGTAAGGAAATTGGGATTACAGGAAACGTAACTCATATTTCCCTGCTCCTGCTGGTTTATTTCCTCTCATACCTGATGGTTTCCACCCATCAATATTCAAGTTTTAAGCGAAGCTTTTCCAAAAAGACCAGGACATTCCAGATCATGGTCACTTTCCTGCTCTTATTTATTCTGATCGCCGCTAAACCTGAAGTCATGCTGTTTGTTTTTGCACTGGCCTACATTTTTTCCGGTCCTATTCTGGCAATCTACCGAAGGATGAGAAAAAGTGTCAAAGCAAAGCCTTCCAAACCTTCTACTAAACAGTCCACAAATTCGTAGCTTAGTTTCACGCTTCACGCTGGACGATGGATCAGCCTGTATAGGATGGTTACCTGAATAACCCTTCATGCCAGTGGGCAAGGTAGTTCTCAGGTTATGATTTGTTTTGATTTCCTACTGAAAAGTTGCTTTTTTACCACCTTTCGGGTATCTAACCACGCAGAGCCTGATAAGTGACTTGGTAGATTCTCGAGTGAGAGTTTACAAACTATACTCCGGTTTTCTTGTTTTTTTAAGATGCAAGTTGCTAAGTAAGTCACTAAATGGGTCGATTGATCAATTTGCGGGAAGGCGAAAACAGGCTTGATTACAACAAATACCAGGCCTCTGTTTCTGCATCCTTTTATAAATTTCAGTCTTTATCGTACTACGACAAAAACACATATAAAAATAGACAAAGGGATACCAATGAGTACTGAACAGAAAAAAGTGAATGTTGCGATAGCAGGGGCAACCGGTGCGGTTGGCGGTGCCATGCTTGATGTTCTTGAAAGAAAAAATTTCCCACTCAATGAGCTGAGGCTGTTGGCCTCCACCCGCTCAATCGGGAAAAAAATCACCTTTAAAGGGGAAGAGCTTGAGGTTCAACTCCTCGATAAAGATGCCTTTGAAAATATCGATATCGCATTATTTTCAGCCGGTGCAGCCAGATCTTTGGAATTCGGCCCCGCTGCGGCTGCTGCCGGTGCTGTTGTAGTTGACAACTCCAGTGCTTTTCGGATGGATAAGGATATCCCATTGGTGGTGCCTGAGGTTAACCCCCATGCCATTGCCGATCATACAAATCGAGGTATAATTGCCAATCCAAACTGTTCGACTATCCAGATGATGGTTGCCCTCAAGCCGATCTATGACAAGGTCGGCATCAAGCGGATTGTGGTTTCCACATACCAGGCTGTATCCGGTACCGGAACACAAGCCATTGAAGAACTTAAAAAACAGGTTGGTGACTACGTCTCTGGCAATTCTATACAGGCCGGTGTATATCCGCATCAGATTGCATTCAACTGTCTGCCTCATATTGACAGTTTTCTGGAGAACGGCTACACAAAAGAAGAGATGAAGATGGTCAACGAGACCAGAAAAATCTTTGAAGACAATAATATCGGTGTTACGGCTACTACTGTCCGAGTCCCTGTTTTTTATGGCCATTCGGAATCGGTGAATATTGAAACCAATGAGCAAATCAGTGCAAACGAGGTCAAAGACCTGCTGGCCGATGCTCCAGGAGTGCAGCTGGTTGACGATCCTTCAACAAATCAGTATCCGATGGCAATAGATTGTGCCGGGCGTTTCGAGACTCTGGTCGGTAGAATTCGTGAAGATGAATCTATTGAAAACGGACTCAACCTTTGGATCGTTTCCGACAATATCCTGAAAGGTGCGGCGCTCAATGCTGTTCAGATAGCCGAGAAGCTCCTTGAGGAACATATATAATTGAGAATTATCAGTGGCCGGGCCAAAGGGAAAAAGCTGGTTAAGCCATCAGCCCATTCCCGCTCTATCAGACCAACCACCGATAAAAACAGGGAAGCTCTGTTCAACATAATTGGAAACCAGGTAAAAGGGGCTGTTGTCCTTGATCTGTTCGCCGGCACCGGAGCACTAGGCTTGGAAGCGTTGAGTCGGGGAGCGGAGCGGATCGTTTTTATTGACAACAATCCGACAGCGCTTTCAATTATCAGGAAAAATTGCGAACTCTGCCTCGGACATCGGACCGAGGCAGAATCTCTTAGGCAAAAAAACATTGATGACAGCAGGCAGAGGATGAGCTGCAACAACTCCCCTCGTGTCACCATACTCAAGAGAGATCTGAGAAGACCAATTCATCTGGCAGGGTTCTGTTTTGATTTGGTCTTTCTTGATCCGCCTTATTCCAAGGGGTTGGCCCTTCAATGTCTAAAAAGAATTTGCAGTTCGATACAAATATCATCAAATGGGTGTATTATTGTAGAAGAAAACAGCAATGAGCAGATGCCCACCACTGTTTCCCACTTTACTTTATCAGATAAACGCAAATATGGTGACACTGCTTTCTGGTTCTATCGTAAATCATCAAACAGCATAAGATAACTGTTAAAGAAGAGAAAACCATGACATCCGACACCGACTCCAATCGCTCCATCGCTGTCTATCCGGGAACATTTGACCCAATCACCATGGGCCACCTTGACATTGTTGATCGGGCCTTGAACATTTTTGACAAAGTCATTATTGCCGTTGCCATAAATCCGATGAAAAAAACGCTTTTTACAACCCAGGAACGGCTCACTATGATCAAACAGTGTTTTCCGGAAGATTACTCCAGGGTCGAAGGACACGACGTTTCCGGTCTTATCATTGACTTTGCTAAAAAGCATAATGCCAAAGCCCTGATTCGCGGTCTGCGGGCAGTCTCCGATTTCGATTATGAATTTCAGCTCGCGCTGATGAACAGAAAGCTCCAGCGGGAGGTTGACACACTTTTTCTTATGCCGGGTTTCAGATGGATATTCATCAGTTCAACCATCATTAAGGATGCGGCAAAACACGGCGGCGATGTGAGTGAACTCGTCCCGGTACATGTTGAACAAATGCTGAAAGAGAAGTATGCCTTGAACAACAAAACATAATTGCAATCTCAAAGATTTGATTCATCCAATGTGTTTTCCAAGGCTCATTTTCACATGTGTTCTCAGCTAAAAAAAACAACAACTAAAAGGCGTTTGAAAAGACGTCCTTTTCTCTTTCTCACATCCCTTGTCCTTCTGTATCCGCTGCTCTCGTTTCTTGGCTTTAAAACACCTAAAAAACCAAAAACTATACGCCTCCAGTTAGAGCTTAAACCCGGAGAATTTCATATAGAACCGGATTTCGTCCTATTTACAAGTCAAGATAATTCCTGGGCCGTCTCAAGGAAATGCACCCACCTTGGCTGCATTATCCAGTTTCGCGAACAGGAACGGATTTTCGAATGTCCCTGTCATACCAGCCGGTTCTCAGACCATGGTGTAGTACTCAACGGCCCGGCAAAAAGAAATCTGTCGCTTTATAAGGTCGAAAAACAGGTAAATCAGAACACCTATCTGGTAATCATGTAACCTGGAGTTAAAACAGGCAAAGAGAATGTCCCTTTTGGTCGGAGAGATAAAACAATTTGTTGTTGAGAACCGCTGGGGTGAGTGGTCCCTGATAGCTCTCTACATTTCACTATTGTCCGGAGTGGTTGTTGGACTTCAATACCATCCCGAGACTCCTCTTTTCTCGTCAAGTTCACAGGAACTGCTTATCCCTTTTGGCTCCTACTTTCGCTCACTTCACTTCTACTCAAGTCAACTGTTCTTTCTTTTTTCCGTCATCCACTTGGCAGTTGTATACCAGAAAAGTGAATCGTACGATCAGGCTACATGGGTTAAATACATCCTCTCTCTTCCAGTTGGTCTACTACTTCTTTTCACCGGGTATGTGTTAAGAGGTGACACCACCGGTTCATCGGCCGGAATGATTGCCGAAAATATTTTACTTGCCATTCCTGTTGTCGGTGGAGGGCTCAACAACCTGTTGTTTTCTATTTCAGATCATGGCATGTCGCGGGTATATATCAACCATGTCATCGGGCTTGATCTACTCTGGCTCTATCTTTTATGGACACATATCAAACGATACCGGGTAGCCATCAGCTCCAATCTGTTCATCACCTTTATCTTGCTCATCCTGTGCGGGCTAGTTGCAGCTCCTCTTGAGATACAGACAGGCGCCTCCCATATAACAGGCCCATGGTTTTTTGTCGGTCTTCAGGAATTATTAAGGTACCTGCCTGTCCTATTGGCCGGTGTCATCCTTCCCGGCCTGTTTATTTTTTCTCTTTTGTTTCTGAGAAAGGAAAACCGTTTCTTTCCCTACCTGCTCACCTTTGTTCTTCTCTGGCTCATCGCATACTCAATTGTTACCTTGATCGGCTTCTCACGCTGATAAAACAGAGGTTACAAGCCCGCGTTTTTCATCAGTTCAGACGGCGTCAGGTTCAAAGTTTTTAGCTAAGAACTATAGTTTTGCCTAGGTTTATAGCTAAAAACTGCAGAAGATGGCGTGATCTGGACTGATGACAAAGTGGGCTGGAGGACGTTTTTGATAATCACTGCAAATGGGCACAATCCAAAAAAAAGCACCGTACCCCTATGGATACGGTGCTTGTAACCTTCCGAACTCCTACTCACATTGCCACTTAAAGGTTGGAATGTGTTTTTCTATTTTAATTATGCATCATCAACAAGAATTTCCCGATCTTAATTCTCCACTTCCATATCATCTTCGAAGAAGAGCGACTCTTCCTCATCTTCCTCAGAGTCAACATCCACATTCACAGCAAAATCATCAGAAACGGAAACCGGTTCAGACCGATCTCCCTGGGACCGAATATCAAGGATTGTCTGCTGCCAGAGGAGGACCTTGGATGTTTCACTCAGCAAACAATCCTGTGCCTGCTCTGCTGTAAGAGAGGACTGAACCACATATTCAAGTTTATCGACGATTGATCGTATGAGAGAATAACCACTTGATCGTATCGTTCGACCTCCCTGTTGTACTTGCTGGACAACTGTTGTCAACAAATTGAGCAACCCTTTTTCAACTGGATTATCTCGTAACTGTTGACTTAAGCGACCAACTTCGGTCAACAAATCTCGAATAGTCCTGGAGGTTGTTTCTATGCCCACAGTTGTAATATATCCCTGCAGGTTCTCAAGTGAAAGAACCGAGGCGGTTGAGTACCGGGCCGGTAACTCATCAGGCATAACACCCGGGGCTTGGGTGTCTATATTTTCAGCTGAGTCTTGGCGATCAAAGAGATCAAAATTGCTCTCGGTCCCCCCTTCCTGAACCAGTGATTCAGGAATAAGGGTATCGTCATCCTCTTGTCCAGGAACTGAAAAATCGATATTATCAAATTTTTTCGACTCCTCTTCAATATCGTCGAAGAAAAGAAAATCGTCATCCTGGTCAGAATCGCCTGCTCCCAAGCCTTCAAAACTGAGATCACTGACATCCTCATCATCAACTGGTAAGAAAACGACAGGACCATCATCTGGTTCCCAAGCATCCGAGGCAGCATCAAAAGCCACACGTTCACCCTCTACCGCGCTTAACTCTCCTTCCGGTATATGGATAAACTCCTCCTCTTCCTCAGCTTCTTCTTCCACCTCAGCTGCTTCTTCCCGGATCAATGTCGCCTCTTCCATGAAGAGATCTCCGGAAGAGGATTGCTCGACATCTTCTTCAATCAAATCGACTTCTTCCCCGACAGGTTCAATTTCCATTTCAAAATCATCATCTGTCGATTGGGCAAAAAATTCATCGAGCCTCTCTTTTGTTGTCTCCAATGACTCGTCATCTTCGCCGATCTCGTCCGTATCTTCAAGAACTATGGAAGACGCTTCTTCACCACTGTCAGCAGCCATCTTGTCATCGGCAAAAAATTCATCCAATCGAGTCTTAATGTCTTCACCGGCTGAGGCACCTTCCCGAGTTTTGATAATATCTTCTTCACTAAACCCGGATTTTCCGTCGTGTCCAGGCAACGCAGGGGCCAGTTCACCGTCAACCATTGGCAGTGGCGGTTCATCCGTTTCGTCATCTGCCTCTGTCTCGACTTCCACACCTTTGAGTGCTTCATCAACACTATAGTCGGTGTCCTCACCTTCGATCAGACGTTCCAGTGTTAATTCATTGGCCTCCTGTTGTTGTTCATCCTCATCAGGCTGCATGCTTATATCAGTATCATCATCGAAATAATCAACCTGTCCTTCATCAAAAGCAGATAAAGCTGGCGCTAAACCGTTTTCATCCATCGGTAAAGGCTCTTCGTCCGAATCATCGTCGGCAGGGCTTTCAACATGAACTCCCTGCAAAGCAGTCTGAGAGTCAACCGACAACGTTTGATTCTGCTCCATTTCCGCATCGAAGAAATCCTGCAGTTTTTCATCAATCTCTGCCATCAACTGATCATTCTGATCTTCTATGTCAGTACCGTATACTCCATCTTCTGCTGGATTTTCGTTATCGTTTTCAGAATTGAAGAAGCTATCTATCTCTGATGAAACATCGTCAACATACTCATCTTTATCATTGGTATAGGAGTAATCGTCCAGATCTCCAGATGTCTCGGACAGGGCAGGAATCGGTTCATTGTCGTCATCTTCCCCATCGACTGGCTCATCTCGACGTATAGCATCCTGTTCGGCTTGAATCTTATCGGCAGATTTCGGTATTGTTTCAGCTATGATTTTCTTGAACTCATTGAACTTTTCCGCTTCGGCAAGAAGGATCCTTTTCTCTTCTTCACCGGATAATCCTTCAACAACCACTTTCTCCATTCCATCAAAGAATGAACGCAACAGGGTGAAGGCTCCGGCATGGGCATTGGATCGTTTAAGATTGATATAGGCGCCAAGAGCTCCAATACCCTGGAGAAAAATAAGTTTTGCTTTGGAATTACCAAAGGATTCTTCGAGTTTATGAACCTCTTTGGCTAACTGATTCAATTCCTGGTCTGTAATTTCCCAGTCAATCCCAAGAACGGCAGCTTTCAATCCACGTAATATCTCCTTGTCACCCTCTATTACTGTAGATTCAACAATCTCCTCCTGATCCGTATCGGACTCAACAAGATCAACAGTTTCAACGATCTCATCAGGATCAACTAGCTGTTCCTGTTGTACAACTTCTGTTATACTGGCCGACATTGATTCTTCTGCTGCCTGTTGTTTACCGTCATGAAAAATCTGGCTTTTTAACACTTCAAACTTCTTCACATCTTCGAGTAAAATTTGCTTCTTCTCCTCATAGTCCATCGATTCCGAGGTAACGATTTTCTCCAGGTCATGATAAAAAGTAAGGAGCAACTTGATAGCATTAGGATTGGCGTTTGCCTTCTCCTTGTAGATATACTTGGCGATTTTGTCGAGCCCCTGGATATAGACCTGCTTGACCTTATCATCGGCCCATATGGTTTTAAGGTTGCTCAACTCATCGATAAACTGCTCAAGGATGTCGTCGGTAATCTCCCAATCGATAGACAGTACCAGCGATTTCAACTGGGATATGGGTGAATCCTCATCGCCGACATACTCGAAGAGATCAACTGCATCAATTTCCTGAGAAGTTTCATATTCGCCACTGTCGGCGGTCAGATCGACGTCATATTGGTCTTCTACGAGTTGTTCAGCCATCGTTTATCTCTAACGTAATTTTTTCTGAATAGAAACAACCGT
>CAZLGM010000016.1:0-25971 GCA_964558875.1 uncultured Desulfocapsaceae bacterium | reverse complement strand
TTCTCAGCAGGGAACGTTCTGTAAAAATACCAACCGGACGTTCGCCGCTGGTAATAACCAGGGCACTGATATGATTCTTCTCCATGATCTTGATAGCGTCAGTTATTCGGGTTCCTTTGGAAACCGTGATAACAGGCGAGGTCATTAAAGAACTGAGCAGGATCATTTTTTAGTCACTGAGTTGGTTTTAACCAAGCTATATCATTAATAGAGTTGCAAAATTACGTTTATTTACTATATCCTGATTAGAGAGGAAATAAAAGAGTTTGCACTTTCCGGGTAATCCCGGCGAGGGGATAGTGACCGTTCCCTGAATCCATGCCGTTTTTATGCGGGGAAGAACATCCGGATATTCACATCAATTTGCTTGTTCATTCCGATGCAGCAAATGATGGATGAATAAGGCGCATATGTCGGATATGAATCGAAATAGGCCGGAAGTCTGGGCAATTGGTGGAGGCAAAGGAGGAACAGGGAAAAGTTTTATTGCCTCCAATATTGCCACGTATCTTGCCCAGCAGGGTAAGAGAACGGTGCTCATTGATGCCGACTTTGGAGGAGCCAATCTCCATACACTACTTGGTGTTCCGAAACCGAAACAGACTATTACCGATTTTTTCCGAAAAAAAATACCGTTAGACCAGTTGATTGTCAGTTGCAAAGTACCCAACCTCGGCTTGATAGTCGGTCCTATCAGATCATTTGAGCCTGACAGCATAAAATATGTCCAGAAAGTCAAGCTGCTCAACCATGTAAAAAAGATTGATGCCGATATCGTCCTGATGGACCTCGGAGCAGGGACCCATTTCAATATTGTGGATACTTTTCTGCTGGCGGATAAGAAAATTGTTGTCACATTGCCACAGATAACAGCAATGGAAAACATGTACTCCTTTCTAAAAAACTCCTTTTTTAGAAGACTGGTGCGGGCGTTTATTGAAAACCGTCTGAAATATGTGATGGACGAAGTCATCAAAAACAGACAGGAATACGAGCTGGGCAATATGCAGCAGTTTGTCGCCTTCCTTAAAACCATATCTGAGCCGGCCAAGCAGATAGTAGAGAAAGAATTGGCAAGTTACAGGATAAACATCATCATTAATCAGGCCCGGAATAACAGAGATATCACTCTGGGAAACGCGATTAAAAGTGTCTGTATAAAATACCTGGGTTTTCATGCAAACTGTGTCGGATATATCGAACAGGACGATACAATTCCACTGGCACTGAATAAGCAACAGCCATATTTACAGATCTATCCAAAATCGAGATGTGCGGCAAAGATTGAAAGGATCGCCGATAATCTGATCAATGACAAACAGATGCGTGTACAATTGTGACAACAAACCAAGAAAACCTGTCCCGATACTATAAGGTCCTTGAGCTGCCCATTGACGCAACCTGGGCGGAAATCAGGAAATCATATAATAATCTGAAGGATCTTTATTCCACAGATTCGATTGCCATCCTTGCCGTTAATGAGGAGATGCAGGAGGACAGAAATAACGAGATTATTAAACAGATTGATGATGCCTATGAAAATCTGAAAAAATATTTCAAAGAGATACGGTTGGACAATCAAAAAAAGATCGACGAGATTGTTTCCACGGTTGGGTTGTTTGACGGTAAGACACTCAAAAAAATACGAGAAACACTTAATATCGATCTTGTCGATATTGCCATTTCTTCAAATATTCAGATTAATCACCTGAGAAATATTGAAAATGAGTTATATGGCGCTTTACCCAACGATGTATATTTACGGGGATATCTGGTCAACTATGCCAAATTTCTGTCGCTTGATTCCAAGCGGGTGGTTGACGATTATATGCAGGGCTATCAGCAGTGGCGGAAAACAACCTCGAACTCTGATATGGTTGATGAGTCATTGGATGAATAGTTCTTAAGCAGATCCGGCTACATAGCGCTTCAGGATGGTGTCCAATTGAGCGCGCATGTCCTCATCGATATCATCAAAGAGAACTCGAAGCCTACTGGTTGTTAACACCGACAATTCAATATTGATGTTTCTGATTGTGCTATTGACGATCCGGCAGGGGATATTACTGATAAACTGTTTTTCTCCAGCTAATAGGATATCGAGAGTAGTGTCCTGGCCGGTCAGCAGTTCATTGGTTATGTTTTTTTGCCCAATAGGTTTCAACGACCCTCTGTCTGTCCCGACTTGGGTTTTTTGCTGACAAGGTCTCTTTGAGCATGGAGTCGCTTCGTAAAAAAGCGCCTTTCAGCCGACTACACTTCTTTTGGGTGATATTTTGGGATGTGAAGACTATCTATAAATAAAACCTGATACTCTCATATTTACAGTTTCACGACCCCAGTCAGCCGGGGTCGTGAAACTGTAAACTACAGTCAGTGTTCTACTATACTCAGAAAATACAGATAACAAATTTTAGTTTATTGCTGTTGAAATCACCATCTTGCCTTTGATTTTTACGTGAAACGGATTGCTGCCTGTATTGTGGTTTATGTCCCAACGGATGTTTTTACTCTCTAGGGATGTATTGTTTTTTACCTCATCAACCCAATCGAAATAGAATGACTGTGTCTTATGGTGAAGACTGCCGCCACGACTCCCATAGCTTGTATCGTTTTCAATAACTGACAGATGGATGTCGATTGAATCTTCACGGACGCTGCTAAAAGTCATGTAGTGATTAACGGCAATTGTTTCGCCGGTACCGATGGTATGTGAAAAATCCATACGAGGGTTACTTGAGGAATATTCGCATTTTCCAACTTCACAGAAAGAAAATGAAAAATCCCCGTCACTTGTATCATCGCCATCGTCAATGGCACGGATCGACTCGATAATGAACTTGACAATACGACGTTTTGTTCAAAAGGTTCCTTCATGCCAGCCTTCCGATGTCCCTTTCCGGGCGACCATTTTGTAGTTGTAGGTGGTGGCGGCCGACAGACCGGGTAGTCTTAGTTTGCCTTTCCCTGATGCAAATTCGGCACCGGATAATGTATCTGTAACATGGGCCGTATAAGGCCCACCTGGTTCAGGAATTGCTTCGACGTGTACCTCGTCTACAGGAAAATTGGTGTCTACCAGAAGAGATGCTCGGGTTGTACCGACCCAATTGGAAATAAAGGTGAAACGTGGTGCAATTTTTATTTCCGGGCTATTAGGTTTTCTGCCCGCACCTCTGTTGGGAGTACTGCTGACAGTGCCGTCTCCCTTGACTATTTCTCTTAAAGATAATCGTGAGCTGTCCACGCCGACTTGAAATCTCGGTGGAACCGGTTTGAGTGGATCTTTGATACCTATTTCAGCCTCAGGAAACGATTTGGGATTAAGCGGTCGCAAGGTGTCAGGTCTGTTTTCCTGAATCGCCAGCCTCCTGTCTGCTGGTTTCTTTGGCTGATTGGTTTTAGCAACAGTCAGTGGTTCTTTGGTCATATCCTTTTGTCCAATTGGTTTCAGCGAACCTCTTTTTTTACCGACTTGGGCTTTTTTACTGACAAGGTCTCTTTGAGCATGGAGTCGCTTCGTAAAAAAAGCGCCTTTCAGCCGGTTACACTTCTTTTGGGTGATATTAGACAGGATTCGACCGTTAGTGGTGCAATATCCTGTTTTTGCGATACAATTCTGGATAAAAGTTTGGGTTTTTCTCTGAGCATATTTTTGTCCGACGCTTTTACAGCTGTTCTTATCCGTATATTGGAGAGCGTTTTTCGTGCAGCACCAAACCAGATTTTTTTTGGCAAGACTGGAGGAAGTATAGAAATGACCTTTACTGCTCTTACATTTGTTCTTTTGGTTTTTGGTTGTTACAGCAGTGATCTTTCCGTCTTTACTGCAAAAACCGCAGGAGTTTCCCGGATCGGACGACAGCGAAATGAAGGTGCCTCTCTGTTTTGTGCATTCAGATTTTGTAATCTTTTTCTTATTGACAGATCCTTTCTGGCAGCACCAGCCCAATGCTTCTATTGGTTTGCGAGAAGTTTTTTGTGTACGAGTGGCCTTGGCCTTTTTTGTGTTTCTGGTAGAAGGATGTTGCGCCTGGCTTGCTGATGATGGTGGAGAAGAAGAGGCTGAAGAACTTGGACCCGATGGTTTCGCACCGTATACAGCGATGTCGGAAAATAAAAGAAACACGGTTGTGGCTGGAAATATAATGAATAATATTAAATGTTTATTCATAATGTGCTCCTTGGAAAGCGAATGAAGGTGGGGCAGAGATTTCCTGCATGAGGTGATTTGTTTTGAAAAAAGACTGTTTATAAGCAGTTGGTCTTGTATTCACGCATACCACAAAGTGGTACACATGTAAAGATGAATTGAAGAAAGGCTTGTTCTACCGGTAAAGCCGGATAAGAGGTGTAAAGTGGTTGTTTTTTCAAAAAGAAGATAGTGAATTGAAGTATTGATCAATAGCTTCTAAAATGATAGGATTCACTCCTTGTTTTTCCATTTTAATAGGGCTCTGATGTGAAAATTGCCCTAACCATCAATACGACTTTGTGGTAGTATTGAGTCAATCAAGGAGACAGGCAAAAATGGTCTACTCTCACCCCAAGAGAGTTACAGTGCTTTTGGTTGTTTTGTTCATCGTATCCATAAATTATTGTCTGGCTGTACAGGAAAAAGATCTTACCAAGAAACACAAAAAGCCGCCGCTTCTGGTAACCGTTACAGATCTGGTTGAAGGGTCGATACAACCAAGAACGGAATTTGTTGGTACGACCGCCTATTCCAGGATTTCACATGTAGCCACAGATGTTGAAGGTCTTGTAAAAGAGGTCACATTTAAGGTCGGTGACACTGTTGAAAAAGGTGACCAGCTGGTTCTGCTCGATTCAGCACTTCTCGATCAGGACCTTATCGCCACCAGAGCTGAATATGAACAGAATCGGATTGATCTGGATGAGAGTGTAAAAGATTTCAAACGGATCAACACGCTGTATGCCAAACAATCAATTTCCGAAACACAATATGATTCTGCCCTTTCCCGGCAAAAACGGTTTGAAAAACGTTCCATCGTCCTCGAGTCCAAACTGAATAAGCTACTCATAAAAAAAGAAAAAAAGAAAATATGGGCGCCCTTTACCGGTGTCGTTATAAAGAAGTCATCCGAGGTTGGTGAGTGGCTTGCAAAGGGCGGCAAGGTTGCAAGTATTGCCGATAACACCCAGATTGATGTGCTTGCGGAAGTGACCGTTGATATTTTAGCCAATCTGGATCACGAAAAGCAGATTCAGTTGACCATCGGTGCAGAAAGACAGACCGCCCGGTTTTACACTTTCATACCGAAGGGCGATATCGCCACCAGGACCTTCACGGCTAAATTCCGTCTGGATAAGCCGGCGAAAATCGTAGAAGGACTTGAAGCCTTACTGACACTGCCAAGCGGGCCAAGAACAGATGGATTTCTGGTACCCCGGGATGGTGTTGTCAATAAGTATGGTGAAATTATGGTATTTCTGGCAAAGGATGAAAAGGCCCGGAGGGTTCCGGTAAAAGTTGTTGGCTATGACGGTCTTAACGCGCTGGTTACAGGTGAGGGACTGGAAAAAGGTCTCAAAGTCATCGTTAAGGGCTCCAAGCGGGTAAAAGACGAACAACAGATACGTTTCAAAAGAGCTGTTGAGAACTGATCCCAAACATTACGGTTCTCTGCAGAAAAATCTATGGACTCCATCATTCGATATTCCATTGAGAAACCGGTAACAGTCATCTCGGTGATCGTTATTGTTGTACTCTTTGGTCTTATCAGTCTGAAGCGACTGCCATTTCAATTAAGTCCAACAGTTATCGAGCCAGAGATAACTGTAACAACTACCTGGCGGGGTGCCACACCATACGAGGTCGAGCGTGAAATCATCGAAGAGCAGGAAAACACCTTAAAAGGGTTGGCAGACCTGGTTGAAATGGAGAGTGATTCCAGAAACAACCAGGGAACAATCACCATGCGGTTTAAGGTCGGCATCGATGTTGATGAGGCCTTGACCAAAGTATCGAATAAACTCAACGAAGTCCGTTCATACCCTGTCAATGTCGATAAGCCTGTGGTCACTGCCTCAGGTGCAACAACTTCTCCGGTTGTCTGGATCATCCTGAAAACAATAAAAAATAATCCCCGTCCCATCGAAACCTACAGGAGTTTTTTCGAAAACGAAATTCGCTACCATCTTGAGCGTGTCAAAGGAGTCTCGGATCTTTTTGTCGGTGCGGGCACCATGCAGGAGATGCACATCACTCTTAAACCGGACCGGCTGGCGGCCTTGGGATTGAGGGTGAATGATCTATTTGCTGCTCTTCAAAGAGAAAACATAAATATTTCTGCGGGAACGCTGGGTGTCGGCAGCCAGAAGTATCGGATCAGAACCAAGGCTGAATTGAGCTCGGTGGATGAAATCAGAAATATCGTCCTGTATTCCGATGGCCGGAAAAAGATTCTGCTCGGTGATGTGGCCCATGTCGGTTTCGGTTATGCCAAACGAAGTGGCGTGGCTCTTCATAACGGCACGGGAGGTATTGCCGTGGGTGTTCGCCCGGAACCTGGAACCAATGTCCTGGAAATGACGGACCGGCTAGAAGAGAAGATTAAATGGCTCAATGAGACTAAACTCGGCCCAAATAAGCTGCACTTTCACTGGGTCTATGATCAGCGGTTTTATATCGGCGGGGCAATCGACCTTATCAAGAAGAATATTGTTTTTGGGGGCCTTCTTGCCATTGCCGTCCTGCTCCTGTTCTTGCGGAGTCTACGAGCCACGGCTGTTGTCGGCCTTGCTATTCCCATAAGCATTATTGGTACCTTTACCATACTCGATATCATGGGCAGGAATCTCAATGTTATCAGCCTGGCCGGCATCGCCTTTGCCGTGGGCATGCTTGTTGATAACGCTATCGTGGTTATGGAGAACATCGACAGGCATCGTAAAATGGGTAAATCAGCTGTTGATGCTTCGCTTGCAGGGACCAAGGAGGTTTGGGGCGCAATTTTCGCCTCAACCATAACCACCATCGCCGTCTTTTTGCCGATCGCATTTGTTCAGGAAGAGGCCGGTCAGCTGTTTCGTGATATTGCCATTGCTGTGGTCGCTTCGGTGTCGTTGAGTCTTTTTGTTTCGATATCCGTCATACCGATGTTCTCCAGTAAGTTCTACAGTCTCCACAGACGTAAGACCAAGCAGAAGTCCATGCTGATAGATATGGGAACCCGTCTGGCCGATGGGATGACCGGTCTGGTGGCAGTAGCGATTCGGAACTGGCGGACCCGGATGATCACCATCTGCTCGTTGATTGTGCTGGCCGCCATCTGTGTCTGGGCGCTGTTTCCCAAGATGGAATATCTGCCCCAGGGCAATCGTAACTTCGTCTTAAGTATTCTTGTGCCTCCACCGGGTCTTTCCAACGAAGAACTCCTTGAAATCGGCAACCATATCACTGAGATCGCTAAGCCGCATCTCGGCAGAGATGTGGATGGACTGCCCGGCATAGCCGATATGTTCTATATCGGCCGTGAGGGTTTTAACATCATTGGGGCACTCAGCACCCATTGGGACAAAGCGGGTCGGCTTCGCCCCCTTTTTTACAGGATGATCTATAGTATCCCCGGCATGTATGGCGTCAGTCTGCAGCCCGGAATTTTTTCGAGACGAATTGGCAAGGGAAGGTCCATTGAGCTTGATATCAGCGGCAATGATCTGCAGAAAATCGTGGTGGCGGCTACGGCTTTGTTTGACATAATACAAGAGGATATCAATGGGGCTCAAGTGCGGCCTATTCCATCGATCGAGCTGACATATCCGGAAGTACAGATTATTCCGGACCGGGAGAGATTGAAGGCAAACGGCATGAATTCACGCGATTTTGGTCTGGTGCTGGATGTGTTGATGGACGGTGCCTATGTCGGCGATTTTAAGCAGGAGGGCAAGAAGAAGATCGATATGATCCTCAAATCGGCAGACACCAATATCGATACGCCGGAGGATCTGTATCATTCCATGCTTTCAACTCCCCAAGGGAAAATGGTGTCCGCCTCGAGCCTGGCAACCATTGAACACACTACTGGCATGACCCAGATCCGGCACCTGGAAAGAACCCGGACCATCACCCTGCAGGTGACTCCTCCTGATGATATGCCGCTTCAGGAAGCGCTGGAAATCATTAATGACCAATTGATACCATCAGTTAAGGGTGAAGGCCTTTTTGATGGCCTTGAAGTCACCATAGGCGGTGCCGCTGATAAACTGATTGAAACACGTAAAGTCCTGCAATGGAATTTCATCCTAGCAGCACTCATAGCCTACCTGTTGATGGCATCCCTGTTTAGTAACTTTATCTATCCCTTGATCATTATGGTGACAGTGCCGCTGGCAGGTGCTGGAGGTTTTATCGGTCTTAAGCTGTTGAATGTTTTTATCATTCAGCAGCCAATGGATGTGTTGACCATGCTCGGTTTCGTCATCCTGATCGGCGTGGTGGTCAACAATGCCATCCTTATCGTCCATCAGGCCTTAAACAATTTCCATCAGCGGGGCATGGACTATAAAGAGGCTGTTCTTGATTCTACCCGAAGCCGGTTGCGGCCGATTTATATGAGTGGTGCCACCAGTATCTTTGGAATGATGCCGCTTGTACTTATTAATGGAGCCGGTTCGGAAATGTACCGCGGCCTGGGCAGTGTTCTGCTGGGAGGGCTGGCGTTATCGACACTGTGCACGGTATTTATTGTTCCCGCAATGTTGCTTTTTGTTATCCCGATGGAAAAACGAAACCCTAAATCCGTGGGCAACCGCTAGCAATGTATCTTTGCTTGATTTAACCGTCCGATATAGTGCACTACTATTATAGGACGGTTAAATCAAGTAAAGCTACAGCACCATCGGATGCCCACGGATTCAGGGGAGAGAAATGTTAATGAGCAAAAGTGATTGTTATTTCCTTATGGTGAAGAATCGTATCATCCGCTTCCATCGCACCGTCTGGTCGATCAAATGATAAGCTTTACCAAACGCACTCAAAAAGGTCTTCAATCCCTCGGACTGAAAGTCATCCGGTACCGATATGTTGTCCTGCTGCTTACACTGGTTTGCACTGGATATCTCTGTCAGCATCTCCCAGATCTTAACATTGCCACAACCCTGGAAAGTTCGTTTAAGAGCCGCAATACAACCATTCAAGACTATCAGGAATTTCGGGATATGTTCGGCAGGGATGACAAGATTATCCTGTTGATCAAATCAGAGGATATTTTTTCCACCCATTTTCTTGCTCGTCTGAGAGAGTTTCACCGGGACCTTGAAAATACGCTGCCTCTTTTAAGCGAGGTTCGATCCATCATTAACGCCGAATATATTGAAGGCAAGAACGGAGAACTGCATGTCAGCCGGTTGTTTGAGAAGTTCCCTGAGACCAGTGAAGAGGCACAGATCATCAAAGAAAAAGTCACCTCTTATCCACTCTATAAAAATCTGTATATCTCAAAAAACAACGACTTTGTCCTGGTAATCGTTAAAACCCAGGCCGTATCAGCCTTGACCAGAGACGGCAGGAGGATCATTAACCACGGTAGAGGTGTTCCTGATAAAAAAGGTCCAGCCACTGCGACGGGTGAAAATAGAAAATCGATATCACAGGTTGAGAACGCGGCTATCATCGGCATACTGGAAACAGCTGTCAAACAGTACAGTACGGAAAATTTCCGGATTGTATTCAGCGGAACACCGGTATATCAGTATCAGGTTGAGCCGATGATCAGGGAAAACATGGTAGCAATGTCCGGCATGGTATTTGCCCTGACATTTACCTTCATGGCGCTTCTGTTTCGGAGGGTGTCTGGAATTTTCCTGCCGCAGTTTGTGGTGTTGATGGGACTAGGCGCCACGCTGGGGTTGATGGCCCTGGCAAAGGTTCCCTTTACATTGTCTACGTCAATGCTCCCCTCCATCTTACTGTCGGTTGGACTGACAGCCCCCATCCATTTCATGGTCGTATTTTTCAAATATCAGAAAAGGGTTGGCAGAATCCGGGCGATTATCCGAACGCTTGGCCATTCAGGTCTGCCTATCTGCATGACCAGTATGACCACAATTGCCGGCCTGTTATCCTTTTCATTTACCGATATAGCCCCTGTGGCGCATATGGGAATTTTTGCAGCCATAGGCATCTGGGTCTGTTTATGTCTGACGCTGATATCCCTTCCAGCCGTAATAAGTATACTCAACATCCTGCCAGGGAAAGATCGCGAACGGCTTTATGAGGACTCGGTCTATAACCGGGCTCTGATCTGGATGGGCCGTACGGGTATTTATCGCTCAAAGGATATCTATATTATCTCACTTATCGCTTTCATCGTCCTTTTGCCGGGATTTGCAAAGTTGAATTTCTCCCACAATATGTTGCATTATTTCAGCGACGACGACCCGTTTATTAAACAGACAGAGTTGATCGAAATAGAGAGCAGTGGTTTCAGGGCGTTGGAAATTATTGTCGATACCAAAAGAAAAAACGGTATCTTGCAACACCATGTGATGGATTCCTTTGAGAAAATAGAGACGTTTGCTCTGGAGCAGAACAGCCTCTCAGGCCTGCCAATCACAGGGAAGATCTTGTCGATTTTGGGCATTTTAAGAAGGACAAACCAGGCCTGGCACGGGAATGATCAGGCCCACTTCGTTACCCCGCAGGAGGACAAAGTTATCAGAGACCAGTTGCTGGAGTTGCAGCGTAAAGCTCCCGAAATTCTCTTAGAGTATACTGATCGGGATTTCAGATTGGCCCGCTTCACAGTCATGATGTACTGGAAAGATGCAGCAATGGATGTTGACTTTGTTGAACGGCTGAGAGCTTTTACAATTCAGCAGTTTGGAGATGACGTCAGAGTCGTTGTTACCGGGGTTGTTCCGGTCTCCTCAAGTGTAATTAAAACGATGATGATCAGTCTTGTTGTTGGTTACCTGGCCGCCTTTGTGATGATCGCTTTTTTTATGATAGTGTCAGTTGGCGAGACAAAACTTGGCTTGGTTGCCATGATACCAAATATATTTCCCATCTATGCTGGTCTTGCAATGATGGGTCATCTCGATATACCGCTCAACACTTATAATCTGATCGGTGGGAGCATTGTCATCGGCATAGCCGTTGATGATACCATTCATTTCTTTCACAATTTCAGAAACTACTATTTACAGTCCGGCAATGTTGAATCTGCGGTTACAGCAACCATGAGATCAACCGGAAGGGCCTTGATAACAACAACCTTGATACTGGTATCATGTTTCTGGCTTCGATTATTCAGCCCCCTTAAGGTGATCAGCGATTTCGGTCTGGTAATGGGCTTTTCGCTGCTTGTGGCCTTTTTGGGCGATGTACTCGTTGCACCTGCTTTACTCAGCAGATTGTACAGAAAAGAGGACAATAAAATAAACGATTCAGTGAAGAAAGTGGGTATCTTAACTGCCACTCCAGAGATGAACACAGGTAGAAAACAGCTCTGATCCCTTATGAAGGCCTTATTAACCAGTCAGATAAAGAAGCTGCTGATCTACGCTATTTTAGTCGTGCTGGTGGGATCTCTGGTCTATTTTTCCGCTCTTTTTTATGGCCAGAAACCTCTTCATGTCGCCAAAAAACAGTGGAACCCGGCAGAGGCCTCGGAGCAGGGGCTTGATCCGGGCCGGCTCAAGCAAGCCTCCGACTACGTAGAGAACAGACTGCCGCTGGCCAGAGGTTTGATCATTATTAAAAACGGAAAGACAGTTCTGGAAAAATATTATTGGAAGGGGGGGCCTCAGGAAAAAGAGTACCTCCATTCACTCAACACAATAGTTTTACATGCTCTTATCGGTATTGCCATTGAGAACAAGGAACTTGCGGATGTCCGGCAGCCTCTGGCCGACTTCTTCCCAGGTTCTCTTCAGGGGGTGGGTCAGGATGTAAAAAAGATGACCGTTGAAGACCTTCTTAGAGTCAAGGAGGAGTTGATCTGGGGTGATAAGATACCCAAGTACTGGCAGCTGTTTTATGCTTATGACAAAGTTTCAGCCTCACTTGGTGCCCTCCGGTCCGTAAAAGATAACCCACAGTCCGCTGCCAGGTTTGCGGCAAACTTCCTTCTTGCAAAAATAATTGAGAAGGCCACCTCTTTAAGTATTTTTGAATATGCCAATATTCATCTGTTTAAACCGTTGGGTATAACAACCTATGAGCAGATGGACGAACAGGGCGAATATAGGGACGCTTTCCTGGGTTTTCGGTTGAAAACGCTTGATCTGGCAAAACTCGGTTACCTGGTTTTACATCAGGGCCGTTGGCAGGGCACACAACTGATCTCCCAAAAGTGGCTGGAGAACATGGAATCACTGAATAATGATTCCCTCCGGTTTCTGGGTGTCTGGCCGGTTGAAATGTTTAACAATTTTAAAATAGTCAAGGCCAAAGGAGAGGGGGGACAATTTGTTATTTTTTCCCCTGAGCTTGATATTGTCATTGCGATTTCCTCAGAATCCCTGTTCCCATTATCCCTTATCAGCGGTTACGATACCCTGATCAAACTGATCATGAATTCCGTCAATGAGGCCTCTGATCCACAAGAATCGGCAGGTCTGTATAGCGATTCGGAAAAACATGCCTATTATGAACCGAATTTCATTGTCACAACTCCTGTTCCAGAGGATATTCACGCGTTTATTATTCGGTTTTCAAAGGATATCGCTACCAATGATATTCATAAAATCGCCTACCATTACGCTAAAGGATATTGGAGTGATTACGACGGGTTCAGATCGGTATACCAATTCTGGGGAAAGATCTTCAACGGTGGAAGTGGTGACCTGGAATCGGTGCATATACGCAAAATACGCGTCGATAACAACAGGGCCTACTTACGTGGGTCTTTCAAATTGTCCTATATGAACATGAATGAAGGATCGTTTGGCTGGTTCGAGCTTGAAAATCTGATCAGGCTGAACGGTCGCTGGCTCTGGCTCGGTTCTCCGGACTATGGTGATATTCTCGACAGGGATGACTATTTTGATGCTGAGATCCCGGACAGTCTGCAGGAGTTTATGAAACGATGCGTCCGTTCCTTTCCTGCCTCATATGTCCAGAAAGGAAAAGGCTGCTACTCGGAGAATTTTAACTTTCATGGTCTGACGCAAGCTCAATTGCAGGAGTATTTACAGCCGCTCACTGCAAAAAAAGATGGAAAGGTTCACTTAACAAAAGTAGAAAAACTGGGTGCGGATTGGTTGGTGGAAGGCTATGTGAAAAACAGCTTGATCGGTGATTTGAGTCTGCCGCCGTTCATGAGAATTGTTCAGAAAAACGGGCAGTGGAGATGGTCGGGAAATGAGGCTGATTGAAAAGCTGCTGAAAATACTTAAGAAAGAATCGTTTCGCATTGGCGCTGTTGGTGTGGTCATGGTCGGAATTGTGTTTGGCGGGGCGCTTTTTGCCGTCAACGATGGATTTGTTGAAAAAGATAAAATTGATTTCCTCACCTTTACGCCAAATACATTTCGCCAGATTTTTCAAGATAATTGGCGGGTTCACCCGAGGAAAATATCGGGAAAACTGACACTTCCTCCAGGTAAAGGACCGTTTCCGACAGTGGTTTTAGTGCATGGAAATTATCATCCAAAGGAGCTTAATCACTGGTTTAAGGAGCTGGTTCCACGCTTGTCAGATGCCGGAATCGCATCATTTGTTATTGATTCATTCAGCGGACGCAAAATTCCCGATACCGTTGCCACCCAGGTGTATCTGCCGCTGGCAGCTCGTCTGGTCGATGCCTTTCAGGCACTGGATGTGCTGGCTTCCTTTGAGGAGATCGACGAAGACAGGATCGGGATCAGCGGTTATTCAAGTGGGGGAACAGTATCATTGCTGTCTTCAGAGTTACGTTTGAGTGCGGCGGGTCTTGCCAAAGGTAGAATGTTTGCCGCTCATCTGCCGGTAAGTCCAGATTGTCAAATCCGATTCCGTCATCCTCAAAGCACCGGGGCTCCGCTGTTGATTCTGGCGGCGGAACTCGACGACTGGGTTCCTTCCCGATACTGCACCGAGTATGGCGAAAAGATCGACGGTTCAGGAGACGCCACAACCACAGTTAAAATTTATAAAGACACTCATCATGCCTGGTTCAATGATCACGGTATCTATAAGTGTGAGTTCTGTATGTCCTTTCGTGATTGCGGGCGCATGTATATAGAGGATACCGGCCATGAATCAGGTTTGAATGGTGCCATCACTACCAAATTCGGCTGGCAGGAGTTCATCACAAATCTCTACCAGCAATGCGGCTCACTGGAGACGACGATGAATCTCAACCAGGTGGCGCGGCAGGATACCCTCCAGACAACTGTTACTTTTTTTTCCGATACGCTTTTAGATAAACGATAGGTGGTGACTTTGAGCGTGTGATACTCCAGGTGGTGCAGTTCAACTCCCGTATTGAGTGATGGAGACATCTGGAGCTTTTACCATGAATATCGGGAATTAATAGAGCGGGAAAACGGTAAATTGTCCCTGAAATTCCGTAGGAGGTTCACGTACCGGTCTCCTGCTATTTGCGAGGCAGAGCGCATAAATATAAAAAGCCCCGTCCGGCATAAAGCTCGTCGGGGTTTTTGTTCTGTAATAATCCGGCGGCGTCCTATTCTCCCACATGGATTCCCATGCAGTGCCACCGGTACAGAGAAACGATGCTGGGCTTGTTTACGCGCCTATTGTCCAGACTGGCCTGTATAGCTTCAGTATCCGGCAATGGAAACGGGTGGGACCTCACCACGATAGCCGCTGAAATAGGAAAAATACAAGCCAAAAAAGAGCAAATTGTCCCCTGAATTCCGGTCCTCGGATTTCCGTTCAGCCTGTCTTTTAGACCTGAAGAACCACAGGGAATCATGGAAATCTGGTGAGATATGTGTTATGGATAGGTATTCCACTTTGAATATTCAATTTGGAGGAAAATGTTGATGAGTCAGTACTTTTCCTTTATCCGGCCTGCGGCGGTTATTCTGGCTGTAATCTGCGCACTTCTCCTGTTCCAACCAATGCTTCTCCATGGTGTTCTGACGACCTTTGAACCGGGTCCGATAACCGTTACAAACCAAAAGACCCAAAAACCTGTCGCAGGCGCTGCCTATCATATGTTCAATAAGAACGGCGAATTGATCGACAAGGGCACTATCAAGAGAGACGGGGAGATCGGTGGTTCCGCTTCCTTCTCATCCGGATCAAGCGTACCCGCCTGCCAACAACTCAATGGCAGCTATTACGTTTGGGTCGGTGGTAATTCAAAGATAACATGTAACGGAAATACGGTTGTTATTTATTCGGCGGTCGCAAGGAGGGAAAGTTACAATCCGCAGACGGGAAAGGTCAGCGTCAGTGGATGAAGCGGCAACAACGCGGAACCATCTACTGGTACCTTGATCATGAATAAAAAACATATAGCAATGTGACCTTTACTAAAAGAGGTTAATACCAAAGCAGTTACAAAACACGGGAGGCTGTTATGAAAGAACTGTTGAAGAATGTTCTCTTTGCATCTATTGGCGCTGCTTTTTTAACTAAGGAAAAGATTGAGGAGATAGCTGCCGATTTGATCGAAAAAGGGAAAGTAAGTCAGGATGAAGGGAAACAGTTTGTCGACGAACTGATTGAAAAATCCGGCGAGGCAAGGGATCAGATCGATATGAAAATCAATACCGCTGTAGCTGAACAGATTAAAAAACTCAACCTTGCAACCAGTGATGAAATTGCTGGACTGCACCGTCAGATAGAGGAGTTGCAGGCTCTACTCAGCAAGAAAGACAATAACTGATTTTCCCGCAGGAGCCTTGGCTCCTGTTCAGATATGGCTCTGTTCAGCATAACACCACTTGGTACCATTCGAAAAACCTATCGGCATCTGAATAGGTATCATCATATTCTGCGCGTTCTTTTCAAGTACGGTTTTGACGACCTGGTTGAGCTCCTTCATGTTGATAAGTACCTGGAGACCGGGTTGCAGATGATCAACCGCAAACCAAGTGAACATCTGGAAAAACAATCTCGACCCGAACGACTTCGTATGGCACTGGAGGAGCTCGGTCCTACTTTTATCAAATTGGGCCAGCTCCTTTCAACCCGGCCTGATTTTATCCCCATCGCCTATCTGGATGAGTTGGCAAAGCTCCAGGATGATGTTCCTCAGTTTCCCTTTGAGGAGGTTGAGAAAATCTTTTTAGGAGAAACAGGGCATCCTCCGGGAGATCTGTTTGATTACTTTGAAGAGGAACCGTTCGCTGCAGCCTCCATCGGACAGGTACATCGGGCAAGGACTGCTAATGGCCTTGAGATGGTGGTTAAGGTGCAGCGTCCAGATATTGATAAGATAATAGCCGTTGATCTTGAAATACTTGCCCATATAGCACAGCTTATGGAGCAGTATATAGAAGAACTCCAGGGGCACCGACCTACGGCAATAATTGAAGAATTTGCCCGCAGTCTTTCCCGGGAAATCGATTTTACGATAGAGCTGACCAGTATTCAGCGTTTTGCCAAACAGTTTGCCGGAAATCAGAAAATTCATGTAGCCAGGGTCTATCCTGAGCTGAGTAGTGAGCGCATTTTGGTTATGGAGTATGTGGACGGGATCAAGGCCTCAGCCATTGATAGTCTCCGTGCCGAAGGTGTCGATTTGAAACGGGTGGCAGAAAGAGGCACTCAGCTTGTCATGGAACAGATTTTCATCCATGGATTTTTCCATGCCGATCCCCATCCTGGCAATATTTTTATTCTCAAAGACGATGTCATCTGCTTTGTTGATTTTGGTCAGATGGGAAGGCTCAGTCTGCGTGAACGGGAAGAATTTACCAATCTGGTGGTGCAACTGGTTGCCGGCAATGAGCAGAAGGTGTGTACCAGCTTGCTTGCCTTGACTGTGCATGATGACTCTATCGATACTGAGCGGCTCAGTCTGGACCTGGCAGATCTCATGGATCGTTATCTCTACCAATCACTTGGCAATCTGGAGGCCGGGAAAATGCTCCACGATTTGCTCGAACTTGCCAGCCAGTACAAAATTTATTTCAAACCAAACACCTATCTCATGATCAAGGCAATTTCCACTGTCGAGGGGGTTGGTTTGATGCTTGACCCTGATCTGGAGGTTATTCGTCTGGCTGAACCATTTATGAAAGATATTGAGCTGGCCAAACTCAATCCAAGACGTTTAACCGCAGAGGCTGTGGAAACTACAGGGGATTTTTTATCACTGCTAAAGGTTCTTCCCAAAGAAATACGCTTCATTCTGGAACAGTTACGTTCCGGGAAGATGCTGTTTGGTTTTGAGCACCAGGGACTGGAGCCTATGCGAGAAACCTTTGACCAGGTTTCGAACCGGATCGCCTTTGCCATTGTTTTGGCGTCTCTGGTTATTGGCTCATCCCTTATTGTTTTAGCCGGTATTCCTCCAAAGTGGTTTGGTATTCCGATAATTGGTCTGGTCGGCTTTATCATTGCCGGATTAATGGCTATTTGGCTTTTAATTTCAATAATCAGGCACAGCAGGATGTGATCCTGTACAGTGTCGGTGAATACATGGTTTTATTCGGATATTTTGCTCTTATTTATTTTAATAGATCATTTGAAAGAATTTATCTCAGCCAGGTGAAAGGAGGACGCAATGAAATCGGTAAGAACGTTAACAATTGTTCTATTTATTTGCGCTTTGCCAGTTCTAGTATCCTGTCATTTGCAGAACGCTCCGAAAGAGTTCTGGCAACAGCTTAAACAGGCAAGAAGTGGTGAGCAGGTAGGTAAATTATTGGACGATTTTTTGTTGAATGGAAAATTTGATTACAGACAGAAGTACAAAGGGCGGGATATCGGATATGGCACAATGGAATTCAAATATGGTCTGTTGACTGATCGAACATGGTCCGGATGCTCCCGTCCTCTTGAAGTTAACAGGAATTATCCGGCAAAATTCTTTGTGAAAGATGATAAAATAATAGGTTCAAGTAAGGTCTGCTGTAATTGTGACAGCTTGGGTCCCTGGACTCTTTATGAATATAGTCTGTTTGTGTACGAGGCAGAAAAACTTCACAATAAAAAGGAAAAACAAGAAATTTCTGAAACAGGGATAAGAATACCAGTTATCGGGACTGGTACTGGCTTATACAATGACGGCAGTAAAAAAGTGTATGAGATAGGAGGGTATTTATCCGGCCCAGGTCTAGAAGATCTATATTTATCTTTTGGCGCAGCAACTAAACCGTCTAAGCCGACTGAAATATTTGCAACTTATGGGGATAAGGAAGAAGACCCAAAGGTACCGGATCAAAAACAAAAGAAATAATCACTTCAGTCATTTTTCTAACGGTTTTTTGAAATCTGGAGGCACAATACTATTTCTATTTAAAAAGAGCTAAAGTTGAAAGATGCAGTATGGATAGAATGAGATAGACGGCATCCTGTTCTCCTGCAGAGCCTCCGATGCATATATCAGAAGCCAGAAGTCAGATGACAGAAGCCAGAACAGTTCGTTGCTTCGCACAAAAATAAGAAAGAGTAGGGCAGTAAAATAAAACCCCCGACACGAATCAAATCGTGTCGGGGTTTTTATTTAGAAGAAATCGGCGACCCCCTGCTCTCCCACACAGCCACCCATTCAAGACCTGCCCCCCCCCGTTCAATGTGCAGAAGATCAACCTGTCATTTATGGTTCCCGTATGAGCAGTAAGTACTCATAGATGTAAAGATCCTTAATAAAATGTCGAATGATCTCGTGGGCATCCTTTTGGGAATTAGATTTTAGAATCCGATGAATCCTATTGGAAAAATTAATTATGATAAAATCCGTATAGTTGCCCCGCACAACATTGTAACCGAAAGAGCGGGCTATGCTTTCAAGATGGGAAAAGTAAATGGTGTATTCGCTATGGCCGATGAGCTTGATCTCTTCCGGGTTTCCTGAAGGCTCAAGCTTGATATAGTTTGCCATATGATCGTTGACTGTTGCTTCACAGCTGTGTTCACTTAAGAAAATATATGGGACATTACACGAGCACAATTTATGAAGTGCCTGTATGGCCCCGGTATTCAGGTTAAACGGCTCATCTTCAGGAAGATCGATTATGCACTGTGTTATATACTCATGGATCCTGTCAAGGGACTCATTGTCATGATTTCCACAGCTCACCATGTCATGGGTAATGTTGCAAGCTGTTGGAAAATCGCCCACAATTTCATTCATGACCACCAGATCTTGGTCTTGGAATAGGCCGGAATCAATATCGAAAAAATCTGATTCAATAAAGCTGACATCAAATGGTGTCAGGGTCTGGCGCTGGCGGGTCAGCATGGCAGGGGAGATATCCACCATGGTTGCTCTATTACCTGGGGAATTTGCCAACAGGTCACGCATCAGATAACCGTAGCCCCCGCCTACTTCCATTACGTTATTACAGCACTTTTGGGGGATATAATTAAACAGATAGGCAGCCAGTTGCTCTCCATATGTGCAGTTTTGCGCAAGGATCTGCCTTACAGGAGAAGTTTCAGGTTCGATACTGTTGCATACTGTGACCTCCCACATGAGATCACTCATCTCATTTCTATGATATTGTTCGGTTTGATTCAAAAAAAAGGACATAGAAGCCTATCTGATTTTTCAAAGTACCCATTAATGAAAAAGGGTTGAAGATCCAAAACGATCTCCAACCCTTTTATTTTGTAACTGGTTGTTGGTTAATACTTAATCAATAACCACAAACTATTTTTTCATCAGTTCTTTGGCGCCTTCGACAGCCATATCAACAGTTGTCGGATCCGCCAGAGTTGAAGTGTCACCAAAGGATTCAGGTGCAAAGTCGTGGGCGGCAACTTTCTTTAAAATCCTTCTCATGATTTTACCTGAACGGGTTTTGGGCAGGAAGTCAGACCACTGAATAACTTCAGGTGTGGCTATTGGTCCAATGTCCTTTCTGACATGCATAACCAGTTCTTTCTTGAGTTCATCAGTCTTTTCAACACCGCTATTCAACGTTACAAAGGCATAAATAGACTGACCCTTGATCTCATGGGGATACCCAACAACAGCTGACTCTGCAACACTGGGATGACCAACCAGTGCGGACTCAATTTCCGCAGTACCCATCCTGTGACCGGAGACGTTGATAACATCATCTGAACGGCCTGTAATCTGATAATAACCGTCCTCATCTCTTCTACAGCCGTCACCGGCCGTGTAGTAGCCTATATTTTCCTCAAAATAGGTCTCGAAGAAACGGGTCGGGTTTTTATAAACGCCCATCATCTGACCTGGCCAGGATTGCTTCATGACCAGTTCGCCGGAACCAACTCCTTCAATTTCATTGCCTTCCTCATCCACGAGTGCAGGCTCAACACCAAAGAAGGGAACCGTTGCCATGGCAGGTTTGATATCAATGGCGCCCGGAAGCGGTGTAATCAGAATACCGCCGGTTTCCGTCTGCCACCAGGTGTCAACAATGGGACATTCACCCCGGCCGATAACATTATAGTACCAGTTCCATGCTTCAGGATTCAAAGGCTCGCCAACGGATCCCAGAAGCTTGATGGAGGAGATATCATGTTTTTCAACCCAGGAGTTGCCCTCTTTGGCAATAGCCCTGATGGCTGTCGGAGCTGTGTAGAAGATATTGACCTTATGTTTTTCAACAACAGCCCAGAACCGTCCAAAATCCGGATAGTTGGGTACACCTTCAAACATAACCGTAGTAGCACCGTTACAGAGTGGACCGTAGACAATATAGGAGTGACCGGTTACCCAGCCGATATCAGCCGTGCACCAGTAGACATCACCATCATGATAATCAAAGATCATCTTGTGGGTATAGGAGGTATAGACCAGGTAACCACCTGTGGAGTGCATAACACCTTTCGGGGTTCCTGTTGAACCGGAGGTGTAGAGGATGAACAGAGGATCGCAGGCATCAATCTCTTCTGCAGGACAATCAGCATCCACTTTGGCAACCTCGTCATGGTACCAGACATCCAGGTCTGCGTTCCAGTCTACAGAAACATTGTCAGAGCCTACCCGTTCAACAACCAGGTGTTTTTTAATGGTGGGACAGTCTTTAAGGGCTGCATCGGCATTGGCTTTCTGGGGAACGGCTTTGGCGCCCCTGAAAGTACCGTCACAGGAAACGACCAGGACACTTTCACAGTTGTTGATTCTGTTAGCCAGCGCGTCGGAAGAGAAACCACCGAAAACAACAGCATGGATGGCACCAATTCTTGAACAGGCAAGGATACCCATGGCCAGTTCAGGGATCATGGGCAGGTAAAAGGTAACCACGTCACCTTTTTTAATGCCGTTGGCTTTCAATACATTGGCGAACTTGCAGACCTCTGCATGGAGTTCTTTATAAGTAAATTTTTTGGTCTCATCAGGATCATTGCCTTCCCAGATCAATGCCACCTGATCTCCACGGGTTTCAAGATGACGGTCAAGACAGTTATAGGAAATGTTCAGCTTGCCACCGGGGAACCACGCAATTTGATGGTCATCCGGGCTCTTTCCATAATTATTATCTGAAACCTTGTCCCATTTCTTAAACCATGTCACTTGCTCTTCGGCAATTTTGGCCCAAAATGTATCGGGATCAGCAATCGATTCCTCCCAAAGAGCCTTGTACTCATCATAACTCTTGATATAAGCCTTTTTTCTGAAATCTTCAGGTACTGGATAAATATCTTTCAGCTTGACATCTGTCATTTAAGACCTCCCTTGCAGAAAAGTTGATAAAGATAGGTAGTTTAGCGACAGGGCCGGGAAGATCCGGTAACCGCACTTTACAAACCTGTAAAACCCCCATTATAATTACAGAACAACAATGAATAATGTACCGTGTAAAGGGGGGTTGCTGTCAAATAAAAACTACTTAATAGATGTATAAAAATATTTTAGATTTTCTGCCATGTTGTAAAATGATGAATCAATGCCAATTGAAACCATCGAGTAGTTGTGACCATGGTGTGCAAAATTCTTTATTTGAATCCCCATCTCATCCCGACAAGATTATCTATTTGATCATCAAGAAAAAGGTGGTTCAAAAGATACTTGTTCACCTGAAACTCTGGGATGATCCCACCCGCCAGTGGCCTCCTCCTGCAGGAAAAGCAGGTAGTACCAATTCCCTCTCAAATCCGTAGGTTTTCAGTATATTCCACAGAACCGTGTTGACAATAAATTGTCAGGATTGTAATTTTGCTCAAGGTCTTAACAGACATTTGGTGTTTAATGATGGGGGTGGATGAGTCACTATTGGATAGTACTCTACTCCATTTTTTACATAGTTTTTGTCTCATCAAGTTCCGATTACCTTGTTCAGAATCTCTGTTTCCCATTGTGGGGAAGGGGGGGGAAAGCAATTTCCTATCACCAGTTTTATACAGGAGTGTCCTAATGAAATATCTAAAAGCCGCATCACTCGGTCTTTCTATCCTGCTCCTCACGGGCTGTGTCACTACTGATCGAGTCGAGGACGCTCTCCGCGACTTAAAGAACGGTGATAATACAATGATCAATGCCGAGATGGTGCGTGAGGAGGTACCGGAACAGGCGGAAATGCTCGGCTATTACACTACAATCATCAAATCCAAAGACGGTAGGGAGATCGTCGATCATGCCTATGTCTATGCCAAGCGAGACAATACTTGCGTCAAGGTCTATTTTCCCTGTTACCTCCCCCTGCCGATGCCCAATAAAGTACAGGTGACCAGGGACCGTGGGGACCTGAGCCTTGCGCGTGTCATCAGCTGCGGAAATCCGGACGATACGAGGTGGTTTTATTATCGGCAATTTGGAGCAGCCGACAGCAGTATCGGTATCATCAACCGGCATGGTGAGACCTTTGGGCTCGGGGACTCTAGTGGTATCATCTACGGCCTGACAGGCGTATGTTTTCAGATGGCCAACAGAATACTGTACAGTGCAGAGGGTTATCCACGGCTCTGCCCGGAAGAGGCGATGCGTATCCTGTACCTCGTTTACGGGATATACGGCAATACTTACAAGTTCTTTTATAAAAAGGGTGTCGGCAGTCTGAACTGGCTGGAGTACCTCGCTGCATCCGAGCTCATCTATGAGAAAGCCATCCCCGTCCCGGACGGTTTTGATTACACACCACACATGCCGGCGATACAGCAACGTGCATCTGAGATACGGTCAAAGCTGACCTCCTTTGCACAGACCAACAACGACCGATATTTATTGAATGAAATGGCGTATATCGACAACCCAGTACTGCTTATACTGTCACGGTTCCGCCTGCTCTGTGAGGCTGCCGGGATCTCCCCTGACCAGTATGCGAGTCTCAAGGAGTTCTTGGTTAATTTTTTGGACTATCTCTTTCCCTCAAACACGATCACTGCCGGGAATGTACCGACAGACGAGATGGATGAAGAGAAGATGAACCGTTCCTATGTCGAGATGCGTTTCAGCGACAGGGAGATAGACAACCGCTTGTTTGGTAAGGATCTGCTCTCAAGAATAAATAAGCTCATGAAGGACTTTGATACGGTTCTCAATGATGAGGAATACAGAAAGCTGCTCGGCATCGAACCCGGCAAGGAGTTGCCGTACAAAGTGAAATAGCTACGTGACAAATATAGAATGCTGTTTTGCAGAAGTTAAAGAAAGGGCAGGGCGGAAAAACAAAAAAAACCGATACGAACGAATTTGTATCGGGTTTTTCTATAAAAGATTCGGCGACGTCCTACTCTCCCACACAGCTTCCCATGCAGTACCATCGGCGCAGAAGAGCGTTGCTGTGCCAGCTGGGATATCAGACATGCAAAGATGTCTGAATAATAAGAATTGAGTCATACTAACGTATACACAGTTCTTATTATTCAAACAGGTTTGTGCGGCTGGTATTACAGGTGGTGCAGCATAACTTCCGTGTTCAATAATGGGGACGGGTGGAACTTTCTCACTATTGTCACCGAAAAATTTTCACCGATAGACTAAGAGAAAAGTGAGCTATTCCAGTAAGTCAGAGTTTCAAACTGTAAACCATGTTGCATTTCAAGACCTGACCCTTTTATATGCACCGGTTTAACCTTCTCTTGACACCAGTTAATGCGCCAGTCTGAACTGGATTCCTCTTGACATCAAGTTTTTGACAATGTAATTGTGAAGCAGTCGAATAACTTACTAAAATAAACGAATTGTTATCTTTCTCACAGAAGTGGAGAGCGGCATGGAATCTAACAAAATGATCGTTCAGGAGATTGAAGGGGAAAATTCTAAGGAGGTTCTAAATCGTTTTGCTCTTCTTTTCAGGAAGCATGACATATTCAATCAGTCTTTTAAGATCGAATATCGATCCAGAAAGTATAAGATTTATTGTGGAGAAGATAAGTTCTTTGTTTATAGAATTAACCCAAATCCTGGTATACCACCGGGAATTCCAGGCTGGATAGCCTGTATGGTTACTCAGGACAAGATCATAGACAGTGGAAGCATGGGGAGAGGTGATAGTGGCGATCCCAGCATACAAGGTTGGTTAGATTGTATCGCAAATGGTAATTTCAAGAGTATTGCAGAGATAGAATAAATGAAAATAATAGTTTCAGGTTCCTTGGCATATGACAGAATAATGGGTTTTCCAGAATATTTTTCCGACCATATTCTACCAGATAAGATTCATATTTTAAATGTGTGCTTCCAGGTCAACAGCGTGACAGAGAATTTTGGCGGTACAGCAGGAAACATTTCCTATGCTTTGAGGCTTCTTGGAGAATCACCGGTTATCTCAGCAGCAATTGGTCAAGACAACCGCAGATATTTCAACTGGCTTACCGATAATAATATAACTGTCGAAGGGATCAAAATAATTGATGATGAGTTTACCGCTGGTGCTTATATTACAACTGATCGGGCAGATAACCAGATAACAGGTTTCAATCCTGGTGCCATGAAATGGAGCTCTGATCTGGATTTTGATGCCTTGGATCCAGATGAAACACTGTTGATTGTCTCTCCCGGCAATCTGGATGACATGCTCAACTATCCCAGAATGTGTAAAGAGAAGGGTATAAAGTATATATTTGATCCGGGCCAGGCTTTACCTGCATTGCAAGCCGAAGATTTGGCAGAGGCAATATCTGGTTGTTTTATTTTTATTGTGAATGACTATGAATTTGATCTGACTCTGGATAAAACGGGATTGAAGAAAGAGGACCTGCTTGCTCTAACCGATTCAACAATTGTTACACTTGGCGAACATGGTTCACGACTGTATTCAAAAGGTAATGAATTGAAAATAGATCCTTTTCATGCCAGAAAAGTTGTCGACCCGACTGGCTGCGGTGATGCATATAGAGGTGGGTTGATTAGTGGACTGGTAGCGGGTAAAGATCTTGTTGAAAGTGCACGGCTGGGAAGTGCATGTGCTTCATTTGCGGTGGAATGTCACGGAACCCAGGATTATACATTTACTGCTGAGGAATTCAACGACCGGATGCAAAACGGTCAGTAAACTCTGGGATATGGTACTTCCTGTTTATAATCAAACAGGTTTTTTGCATAGTAAAGTCAACTATATCTATACTAGGATACTGTAGAGTCACCCGCCTTCTGCAAAAGAGGTGATACGCGTGACAGGAAAAAGGCTCAATTGGATTACTCCGATTGAGCCTTTTTATGTATAAATTCGGCGACGTCCACCTCTCCCTTGGAGTCTAAATTCCCATGCAGTACCATCGGCGCGGAAGAGCGTTGCTGTGCCAGCCGGGATATCAGACGTGCAAAGATGTCTGAATAATAGGAATTGAGTCATACGATAACGTATACACAGTTCTTATTATTCAGACAGGTTTGTGCGGCTGGTATTCCAGGTGGTGCAGCATAACTTCCGTGTTCGATAATGGGGACGGGTGGAAACTCTTCGCTATTGCCAGACAAATAATAAGACGGAGCAGGGAAATAAAACAAAAAAGCCCGATACGAG
>CAZLGM010000015.1:0-26270 GCA_964558875.1 uncultured Desulfocapsaceae bacterium | reverse complement strand
TTTATTATCTATACATTCGGTGGGGCGTTTATGCCGGATGTCATCGCCCATAAAGGGGCCAGTTTATCCAAAGGTATGTCACATTACTGGTTAGGAACCGAAGGTGTCTTCGGTGTTGCTCTTGGGGTTTCAACCGGTATGGTGTTTATGTTTGTCCTTTTTGGCGCTCTGCTCGAATCGGCTGGTGCCGGAAACTATTTTATTCGTACGGCGTTTGCAGGCCTTGGTCATCTTAAAGGCGGACCGGCTAAGGCTGCTGTTGTCTCATCCGGACTTACCGGGCTTGTCTCCGGCTCTTCCATTGCCAATGTGGTGACCACTGGAACGTTCACCATTCCGTTGATGAAGAAAGTAGGCTTCAAGGCGGAAAAAGCGGGTGCGGTTGAGGTTGCCTGCTCCACCAATGGTCAACTTATGCCGCCTGTTATGGGGGCGGCAGCCTTTCTTATGGTTGAATATGTAGGCATCACCTATATTGAGGTTATCAAGCATGCCTTTCTACCGGCGATCATTTCATATATCGCCCTTGTCTACATTGTCCATCTCGAAGCATGTAAACTGGGGCTGGAGGGAATGGCGAAAAGAGTCCTGAATAAAACGATTACCCAGAAGATACTCTCATTCGTGTTCACCATCCTGTTTCTGATAATTATGGCGGGTGTCACCTATTATGGTATCGGCTGGATTAAAGGGGTCGCCGGAGGTGCGACCATTTATATTGTCAGCGTACTCCTGGCGGCATCCTATGTCGTTCTGATTCAACTTGCCTGCAGAGTACCAGAACTGGAAAGCAGCCATGAGATCAAAGAGTTGCCGGAACTGGGGAAAACCGCCCAGGCGGGTTACTATTTTCTGCTGCCCATCGTAGTCCTCATGTGGTGCCTTGTTGTCGAGCGGCTCTCTCCTGCTCTTTCCGCCTTTTGGGCGACAATATTGCTTATTTTTATCGTTTTGACCCAAAGACCGCTAAAAGGGTTCTTCCGCAAAGCACAAGGAAAAGATTTTCAATTTAAAACAGGTTTTGAAGATCTGATTCGTGGTATGGTCTCGGGCGCCAGGAACATGATCGGCATCGGTGTTGCCACTTCAGCGGCAGGTATTGTCGTTGGAACGGTAACCTTGACAGGAATCGGTCTGGTTATGACCGAATTCGTAGAATTCATTTCCGGCGGTAACCTGATGCTGATCCTGCTGTTCACAGCGGTCATCAGTCTCATCCTTGGTATGGGGCTGCCGACAACGGCCAACTATATCGTTGTCTCTACACTGATGGCTCCGGTTATCGTTGATCTCGGTGCCCAGAACGGTCTCATAGTTCCTCTGATTGCTGTTCACCTCTTTGTCTTTTACTTCGGCATCCTGGCCGATGATACACCACCGGTCGGGCTGGCGGCATTTGCCGCTGCCGGGATTTCCGGGGGTGATCCCATCAGGACCGGTATACAGGGATTTATCTATGATATCAGAACAGCGGTTCTTCCTTTTATGTTTATTTTCAATACGCAGCTTTTGATGATTGGTCTCGTCAACTGGTTCCAGTTGATTATAGTTATTGTGGCAGCCGTTGCAGCAATGCTTGCCTTTGCTGCCGGGACTCAAGGCTATTTCCTGACCAGGAGCCGTATTTGGGAGACCGTATGCCTGCTGTTGGTTGCCCTGGTACTGTTCCGACCAGGTATTATCTGGGACAAGATTTTCCCACCGCTTTCCGACCAGGCACCCGCCCAGCTGGTGCAGCTGGTTGAAAAGATGGAACCCGGCTCTCAACTCCGTTTGAAACTCAAAGGGGAGAAGATGGACGGAACCGAATTTACTAAAACGGTGATGCTGCCTGTCGGTGATCAGGAAACAGGTAAAGAACGATTGGAAGGTATCGGCTTTGAGACGCGTAAAGAGGAAGGAAAAATTCTGGTCGATAATGTGGTCTTCTCCAGCGCAGCTGAAAAAGCGGGAATTGATTTTGATCAGGAGGTTTTAAGTTTGCAGGTGCCGACCGACAGGTTGCCCAAGCAGCTGATGTTCATTCCTGCTCTTCTTCTGTACGGATTGATCTGGTTTATCCAGAACAGGCGCCGTGGAAAACAAAAGCCAGCCCTGGCATGATCGGCCTGGTCTGAATGATTCAATGATGATCTGTGGTCGATGTGAGGATTCGGATCGGCCACAGAATTATTTTCCTTCGAAGATTTGATCATTTTATGTGGAGAGCACCATGTTTAAGAAAATACTCGTCCCAATCGATGTTGATCGTCCCGTTGCTGGAAAGGCTGTTTATAAATGTGCAGCAGAGCTTGCAAAACACAGTGGTGCCCAGATAAAGATTCTTAGCGTAATGCCGGGGTTTGGTATGCCCATCGTAGCCTCATACATTTCAGACCAGGTACGTAATGAGGCGGCAGACCATTTCAAGGATGCTTTGGAGGCTTTTGTCAAAGAAAATTGTGATGATTCCGTCAGCTACCATGTTCGTTCTGGAAAGAACTGGCGTGAAATCATTAAAATGGCTGAAAAGTGGGAGGCAGACCTGATTATTCTATATCATAACAGGCGCCGGGAACAAAATGAGATGTTCAGTCATTCCTGTTGTCATCATGTCTATAACAATGCACCCTGTTCAGTTTTACGGTTAAGAAATATTCGGCAAGGCTGAAAGAATGTAATATGACATGAACGTGTTGGAAGCAGGGAGTGAACGGCTGGTTTGGTAGAATTGTTGATTGAGGTAAATTGGCATAGGGAGGATAGTATGAAGTGGAGAAACGATATGCATCTCAAATCGTCTGAACGGTTTTTTAAGCAGTCAGTTTTAGCATTCGCACTTTGTTGTTTTTTATCGATTCCACTTTCAGCCAATGGATACGAGATTTATCTGGGGACAGAAAAAAGCGGCTCTTTCTCCAATTATTCTGGACGAATGCTTTGTCGAACCATCAATTCCGAGCAGACAGGTATTAAATGCACGGTACGGCCAGGCACTGACCAGATCGATCTATTAACAAATCTTGTCAGTGGATCACTCGATCTGGCTATTGTCGATTCGAATGTTATTCATAATGTTGCTGCCGGAAAGGGTATCTTCCAGTTTCTTGATATCGACTATGGCAGCCTGGCGATCCTGTCACCGCTCTATGACAAGCCGTTTACCATTATTTATCGAAATAACAGCCGAATCAAAATACTGGCAGATTTAAAGGGGAAGAAGATTAATGCTGGTGCCCCCGGGTCAATGGCTGGGAACATGATGGCAAAACTCATGCAACAGCAGGGCTGGACAGAAAATGACTTTGAACTGTTCGAAAAGCTTCCCTCATCTCATTCACAGGACAGCCTGGCCTTTTGTCATGGCAGTGTTCAAGCCACGGTTCATGTGGGTGTCCATCCGTCATTATCTGCTCAGAGATTGCTGAAACAGTGTAAGGGGCAGCTGCTCAGCCTGAGCCAGGCAGAGGTGAAAAAGATGACAGACAAATATTCCTTTCTCAAACCGATGGTCATTCCTGCCTCTACCTATCCTTCTTATTCGGCTGATGTGAACAGTTTTGGCAGCAAGGTGTATCTGCTGGGCTCCAGCGACCTGGATGAGGAAACAGTCCAACAAATCGTTACAGTTCTTCATCAGAACAGTAAGCGTCTGGCCGCCGGTCATCCCGCGCTCAATCTTGGTGGTTCAGAAGATTTTTTAAAAGGAATCGGCAATCTGAAAGTTCACGTTGGGGCAAAAAAGTTTTTCAGTCAGTAAAAAAACTACCGTTTTGCTGTCTCCGGTGGATTTCCAAAATGGCAGCAGCAGTCAGTTTGACTCGATCCGGCAGACTCGATTTTACCATATATTCCCTGTCACTGTGATCAAACTCGCCAATCGGTCCTAACCCATCCAGCACCGGTATGTCGCAGCCGGCGAGAGTGTTGGCATCCGATACTCCCGAACGTAACTCCTCCCCGGCTTTGATATCCAATTTGTCGGCCTGCTCCTGAACCAGGTGCAGCAGACTCTGGTTTTTTTCGTTTGCTTCCATTACCGCCCTTGAAGAATTAATCGACCAGCTTGCCGATGTTCCGCTGATCCGACATTCTTCAATGACCTGCGTTATCCGTTTGCGACAGTACTCTCCATCCTCCCGTGTCAGAAAACGGCAGTCCACTTCAGCCTCAGCTTTTTCGGGCACGGTGTTCGGACCAATACCTCCCTGGATAAGACCCACGTTGACGACACGTTGCTTGTCAGGATTGTTTAACGCTTCTATAGCAATGATCTTATGGGCCAGTTCAAGTATGCTGGATGGTTTATTTACCCCGGAAAAGGCTGCATGGCCGGCCTGTCCTTCAATGTCGATATGAAAACCTACTTTCCCCTTCCTTCCGGTGACCATCTCACCGTTTTTACCACCACACTCAAAGACGAGGGCGGCAACGCTTCTTTTGGCCTCCCGTCTCAGCAGCTCTTTGGATGTGGATGACCCTTTTTCTTCATCGGAATTGCATATAAAGGTAAGGGGGATGGTGTCGAGCAGTCCGGCGGAAAAAAGAACCCGAATTGCATAAATCGCGGTTACCAATCCTCCTTTCATATCGATGACACCGGGTCCATACACCTTATTGTCGTCTTCCCGGTACCAGTTGAAAGCCATCTCCGGCGGATAAACGGTGTCCATATGACCGACAAGAAGAAGGGGCTTGAGAGAACCGGGTCCCGGGGATGCTGATCTGAAAATCAGGTGGTCGCCAAACTGTTCCTGGTGTTCCTTCTCCAGTATCAATCCACAGGGAGACAGAGCCTCTTGAATAATGTTGCCCACCGAGTCGACTCCCTGTTTGTCGAGGGTATAACTCTCTTGAAGGACAAGCGTTTTCAGCAAAGAGAACATTTCTTCTTCCTGCTGACTGATGGCTGTTAGAAACGAATCGATCATGACTTATTGAAGTAAGGCCCAAAGGCGAACAGGTCCTGATTGTAGATTTCCAGATCGGCATCGGGATAACTGACTTCTTCATCGTTCCACGGTTTTTTAAGTGTATACTGTCCATCCTGGGCCAGAACCACATTTTCTCTGTGCATGGGGATCTTGCCTCCTGCAGTGGCAATATAGCGGGGAATTGCATCGCCTGAAATATTGCCGTACATCGATTCAACTATGTCTCTGCCAACTTCCAGAGGTACACGGAAATGTTTGAACTGCGGATTTCTGTAGCTGCAGTTAAAAATGTAATAAGGCCTGACATAGGCCTCCTGAATTGTTTCACACAACTTCCACATTTTAATCCGGCTGTCGTTGATGCCCTTTAACAAAACAGCCTGGTTGAGGACGGTAAAAACCCGTTTGGAGATTCTTCTAAATGTATTTCTGGAAACCGGAGTGATTTCCATGGCCGTATTGATCTGGGTAACTACGCGAACCGGCTTTTTATCATTACTCTCCTCTAGAATGTCGAGAAGCTGCTCGTCAACCCGCATAGGCATGGTTACCGGAACTCTGGTCCCTAGACGTTTGATCTGAACATGATCGATTGCGTCCAGTTCCTCCAGGATATAACGAATCATGCTGTTGGGTAAAACAAAGGCGTCTCCACCGGTAATCAGGACATCACGGATACGCTTGTTATTTCTGATATAGTCAAGGGCTTCGCCATATGCCTCTTTGGAATAAACCTTGTCTTTTCTGCCAATGTGGGCCAGCCTCAGACAGTGGGTGCAATACATGGCGCACATGTTGGTCGCTTTGATGGTCACAACCCGGGGGTAGAATTGATCGACCAGTCTGGCCGGTGAATGATCGGCGGCAACCGGTGGTATCTCAATACCGGCATTGTCGATCATTTCTCCGGTGGGAATGGATTGCAGCATGACCGGATCATTGATCTTTCCCGGCATGATGAGGCTTGTATAATACGGAGTTAACCGCATACGATACGATTTTGTGACTCTAGTAATGGCTTCGATTGCTTTTTGGGGAAGCTGAACCAGACGCCCAAGAGTCTCTACACTGTCGACTACATTACGCAGCTGGCCTGAAGGGGAGTCCCAGTCTTCCTGACTCATCTTCAACTCTTGTCGAATCCGGTCCTGGTTCTCCTGGATTTGTTGCCACATTTCGATGCCGCTAGGTGCTTCGCTATCTTTTTTTTCCAGATAATCGATTACCCTGCTATTAGCGTCGTCGGCTATGGGGAGAGCCTGGGTGAGACGACCACCGACGGATACCATGTGCTCGTCGACCTGCTGATGTTTTAATGCCAACTCTGTCAATTCACGGCAGCTGAAACCAAACTCATGGATGTCGATATGATTCTTTCGACGAAATTCAAGCAAACGATCAAACAGAGACACAATGGGTGCAGTGAGATCTTTTTTGCCGGCCAATGAAAAAAGCTCACCTATTACTTGTCGTTCGGCATTGTTTGGCTGACGGCTGTTTTTGAGAGAAGAGCAGAGTTCTTTGATAAGCTCTTGAGTATAGCTGTCAAAATTACCGATTGAAGTGTTGGTTCCCGCGTCACATTTTTCCATTTTCTCTTACACCTCATTGATGGTTTGTTTGATAAACTGAATGCCCTGTCTCAGTCCTTCTTCCATATCGTGTTGGTTAGTCGCCACTGAAACCGTGCGAGCCAGAAACGTTCCCGGCATTACAGTGATATTGGTACCAATGTGTTCAAGTACTACAAAATCTTTAAGTAACTCACCCTGGGCCACTTTCTGAAACGCCTCTCGTTCATACGAGTTTTGCGGGATGTAGCCAGAAGTTGTCTTCGCCTGGTCCAGCTTGAAATTACGCGTTCCCCAATGGATGTTTTTCTGATTACTGTCCATTTCAACGGAACTGGATGGAAACCGGTTCTCCACAACGGCATAATATTCCAGCTCAGGAAGGGTGGGTGATCCTTCAGGCAGTGATTGCTCGAGCGTATAACAAAATTCCAGGGTCGTTCCCTGCTTCCTTGCATTGACCTCGATAAATATAATATCGCCTTCATCTGTAATGATATAATCGCAACCGAAGATGCCTCGATACCCTTCCTTTCCCATGGCTTGACCAACCAATACGGTATAATCATGTAACTTTTTCCTCTGTTTATCTGTGACAACAGAAGGGTAGGTTGAGCCGACAAAACGGTTGCCACCTTTAATTTTCTGATCGGCAACGCCAGCTACATACACATCATGTTCATTGGCAACAACAGCAAGCACAGTTGGATCCAGAGTGTGAGGAATAAAGCGGGTCATTAAAAAGAGACCACCTTTGCCTTGAGACCAATGAATTACATGCTGTTGATTGGTTGTAATAGTAGAGTTAGAGCCTGCAGCGGAATACTCGCAGCTGATAAATATGCCATCAGACCAATCTAATCTTAGAGACTCGGTAATCTCCAGAAGAGAGCTGGTTGAGTCACACAGACAAAAATCAGCCATTGGTACAATATCGCTGAAGAGTTTGTATTGGGTAGTTTTGCTGTTAAATTTTTTAGCAAGGTTTTTATCAGGGCCAAGGATGACAACACCATCTAATTCGTCAAGGGTGAGTTCCATGACCGATTCGTACATATTGATGAAAAGAGTCTTCTGGTTTGCAAGGATCTTCTTGATTAGTTGATGAACTCCAGGACTTTCAGAAACAGCAGTCATAAAGATAGATGAATTAATGCGGCAGCTAATTTCATGGTTCTGCTGGGCTTCCCTGTAGTTTTGAACAACCGGGTTGATTGCAATGACATTTTTATAGTTATATTGGCTCAATATATCGGGAATGATGGCAACAAACTGTACCTCTTTACCTTCGAATTTGTCTTCCAGAGCTTCCTGGAGAAAGATGTTCAATCCATACCCTTTCAGGTCACCGATATAGAAAAAATAAAAAATATTGGGGTTGTAATTGAAGTTGGAAAAGAGGATTTCCTTATGATCCGAGAGCTTCATTTGTCCTATATATCCTGTCACTTTTTTGTTGAATGTTTATTTACTTGTTGTTTTGTCGTGTTTTTGTTGATGTTGAAAATAGAAAAGGCAGTCTCTTTTTTAGGTTCTAAATTTTTAAAACCTTAAAAGAGTCTGCCTATAACAATCGTTTATTTTCCAGATACCTTACAAATCCGGAGGTAAAGGTATTTTCCATTTCCTCAGTACGACAAACACCTGGTGGAAAAAACTTCTCATTTATTATTTCCCAACTCAATACTTCTGTGTTTTTCCTTTGTCAAGCAAGAACATCAGTTACAGAAAAAAAATGAAATACTCCCTGAGAAAATTGTTATTTTTGGGTTGTTAATGCCTATTCAGGCATGTTTGGCCATTTTGTTGTCACACCTTTATAATTCTGGAGGGTGTACTCTTTCTCATCCTTTCCTTTGATATAATAATCCGGCATTAATGGAATTTTGCCTATATTGGTAGCGATTACATACATAGGTTGAGCAAGACCCGTTGTATGTCCACGGATGGCATCCCGGATGAGTTCCGCACCTTTCTCCACGGTTGTCCTGAAATGATCGATGCCCGGCGCTGGTTCACAGTAAAATACATAGTACGGACGAATTCGTACCCGTAGTAATTTTTGATGCAGCTCGCGAAATGTTTCCACATCATCATTAATACCTTTCAGCAGTACCGCCTGATTGCCGACATTGATGCCACAGGTGAGCAAATCAAACACTGCTTGAGCTGTTTTTTCTGTGATTTCATTGGGATGATTGCACTGTGTATTGATCCAGATTGGGATTTTGTGGTATCCACCTAATACTCTTTTTAAGCCTGGTGTAATTCTATGGGGTAAGACGATGGGTGTCCGTGTGCCGAATCGAATCATCTGGAGATGTGGAATTTCCCGTAATTTCCGAACAATATACTCAATTTTTTCGTCAGAAAGAATAAACGGATCTCCACCGGTCACCAATACATCCCGAATTTCTTTATGTTCACGGATCCATTCTAATCCTTCATCCACATCCATGCGGAGCTGGAGGTCTCGATCGACAACGAGTTCTTTTCTAAAGCAGTGACGGCAGTAGTTGACACACACATCTGTTACAGTAAATGCCACTCTGTCATCGTATTGCCGGGCGATACTATCGGGTCGAACTTCGTCTGTGTCTCTATTTTCCTTCCATATGAGGTAGTTCTCTATTCCGTAGTTATTCTCAGTTTCCTGTATAGATGGCAGCACTTGTCTGCGAATCGGACATTTTGGGTTATCCCGATCCATCAGAGAGGCAAAGTATGGAGATGTTCCCCATTTGGTATTCAGCGTCTCAATGGCCTCCTTCTCTTCAGGGGTGATGTTGATAAACGCTGATAATCTTTCTATTGTATTGACACTGTTCTGGAGTTGCTCAATCCATTCTTCCATCTGTCTTTTCCTTTTTTATTAAGGGGATGTTGTAAAACTTATCTATCAAGGTACATTGATAATTCACGATGAGTAATATCGGTTCGATGCCCCTCCCACTCCCGGGTCTTTAATGCCATGAAGTTTTGGTAGGTTTCGTCTCCGAGAGTCTGCTTTAGAAATGAGCTCCCTTCAGCCTCAACCAGTGCTTCATGCATACTTTTTGGAAGAAAAGATTTATCCCATACTTTTGTCGACAAATCCTTCTTGTAAGTACTCCCTGTTAAGTGTTCTCCGCAGTCGATATTATTTTTGATTCCTTCCATGCCCATTGCGATCAAAATAGCTATCTGGAAGTATGCATTTCCAGCCGGATCCGGGCTCCTGAGCTCAATTCTGGTGCTTGGCGGATTTGGGCAGTAGGGAATCCTGACCATTGAACTCCGGTTTTTAAAGCCCCAGTTGCAGACAATGGGTGCTTCCCGTTCAATAACATATGCCTTATATGAGTTAAATGTAGAGGCCATAATAAGTGACGTTTCTCTGGCATATTTCAGGATACCACCTATAAAGTGTCTGGCGGTAGTTCCTATGTTGTTATCAGCGTCTTTATCATAAAAAACATTATTACCGTTGAGATCCTGACCTGAGAGATGCAGGTGAAAAGCATTCCGGTTAAACCCACTAAAGGGTTTTGGCATGAAAGTGGCCCGATATCCGAATTCTGCCGCGGTTTTCTGGGTAACATAATTAAAAAGGACAGTCCGGTCGGCACCATTTAATGGATCGGTGCATTCGAGGTTTATTTCATGCTGGGATGCGGTAACTTCGTGGTGCGTTTTTTCAAATGCAATTCCACAGTCTTTTAAGATATTAACTATTCTGTTTCTGACAGCTTCGCCTTTATCATGTGGACTTGCTTGAAAGTAGAGGCCTTGGTCAGTATGCAGATTTTCAAGTTTTTCATCATTGTTTAACAGAAAAAATTCATGTTCCGGACCCACGAGGAATTTGAGGCCAAATTCACTTTCCGCCTTATCCAGGATATTTTTCAGTATGGCTCTTGGATCTGCCTGGGCTGGTTTATCTTTTTCATTGTATATACTGGCGATGAGAAACCCGACAGTTTCATCTGAAAATCTCAAAATTTTGAAACTATCAGGGTCTGGAAACAGGAGGCGATCGCTACTGTCGACAGTCCCGTAGCCGGCAATAGAGCTACCGTCAAAACCGATGCCGTTCTCAAAGATAGATTCAATGTTATCCGGATTAACCGGTAGACTCATTATTCTACCGTTGTAGTCGAGAAAGAAAATCTTTAAGGTATCGACGGTTTCAAGTTCTTTTTTTATCTCTTTCAAGTTAGCCATTGAGCAGATATCCTCCTTTGGATTTTAGCTACTATCAGTGTTTTACCTGTTGTTTTGCCGTTCTTTTTTTGATGTGGTAAATAAAAAGGCAGTCTCTGTTAAGGTGTTCAACTGAAGTTGACCTCAAAGGACTGCCTGCGGTTATTGCTTTTGCCGGATACTCAACATATCCGGTTGTAAAAATAGTATGCATTTCCTCAGTACGACAAACGCCTGGTGGAAAAAAACAACTTATTATTTTTTTCAACTCAATACATCCGTGTTTTTCCTTTGTCAAGGAAGAAGATTCATTGAAGGGAAAAAAGTGAGAAGCTTCCACAGAAAAATATTTTCTTTGAACACTCGAGTGTTTACAATCGAATATATTTGCGAACCCTAAAAACATACAACTCAATCAAATTCCACCGACTAAAACGATGAAAAAGAAGCTTCAGGATGAGGTTTATCTTGTTGATGGGAGTGCCTACATTTATAGGGCCTATCATGCCATTACTCCTCTATCTACAAGTACAGGACAACCGACTCATGCCATATTCGGCTTTGTTAATATTATCCAGCGCATTTTGCGTGAGAAAAATCCTCGATATATGGTGGTGGCATTTGACAGTCGGGGACCGGTTTTCAGGCATCAGATGTATGACCAGTACAAGGCCAACAGACCCCCTATGCCGGAAGATCTCTCGGTACAAATTCCATATATTAAGGATATCGTCAACAGTTTGAATATTCCCAATCTGGCGGTCGAGGGAGTAGAGGCGGATGATATTATCGCAACTGCAGCCCTTCGTTTAAAAGAACAGGACAAAAGAGTGATCATTGTTTCCGGGGACAAGGATCTGCTGCAATTGGTGGATGAGCAGGTAACCATGTGGGAACCGATGAAGAACAATTTGATGGATCGTTCTGCTGTTGTCAACAAGTACAACGTGGAGCCGGAAAAATTGCTCGATTGTTTTGCTTTGATGGGTGACTCTTCCGATAATATTCCGGGTGTCAGCGGTATCGGTCCTAAGAGCGCAGAGAAGTTGATCAATCAGTACGGATCTCTCGACGGGGTTTATGAACATCTCGGTGAGATGAAGAAATCGAAGATGAAACAGAACCTCGAAGCCCAAAAAGAGTCGGCATATCTGTCACGGCAGTTGATCGCCTTAAAGGATGATGTGGAAATTCCCATCGATATCGATTTCTACCGGCTGGGTCAGGCGGATGTGGACAGTCTGCAACCAATCTATGAAGAGCTGGAGTTCACCAGTCTACTTAAAAATCTGAAAAGCGTTTCCCCAGTTCCAACCGATGGTTTTATTCTGGTGCAGGACCAAGAGGGCCTTCGCAATTTGGAAAAGGAGCTTACAGAAGCCACGATGATTGTGCTGGATACGGAAACCAGTTCAACAGACGGCAGAACGGCAAAGTTGATCGGTATCTCCATCTGTACCAACCCGGATGGCTGTTATTATATTCCCGTAGCCCATGTCGATGATCAGGGCAGACTGGTTGATGGTCAACTTCTACTTGACGATGTTGTCAAAACTCTTCGTCCCTTCCTTGAATCAGAAGAGAGTGTCAAGCTGGCCCATAATATTAAATATGACTATACCGTTCTCAAGCAGAATTGCGGTATCACACTGGCCGGTCAGCTTATAGACACCATGATAGCAGCATATCTGGTGCAACCGACAAAACGGACACTGAAGCTTGATGATCTTTGTCTGGAACTCCTTGGTCTGCAGTTGACCCCGTTTTCGGCGCTTGTTAAAAATCCGAAAGAAGAAGGATGTTTTGCCCATGTGGATCTGGAAACAGCCTGCCATTACAGTTGTGAAGATGTGTACGGCACATTGAAGCTCTATCAGTACTATGAGCCGATTATTGAAGAGATGGGAATGGTGGAGCTGTTTAAGCAGACGGAAATGGCCCTTGTCCCCATCCTTGCCGACATGGAGGTTCGAGGAATCTGTGTCGATCCCCAGGTCTTAGATGAATTGTCTAAAGAATTTCAGACCAAACTCTCTTTATTGGAGCAGGAGATTTATGAGCTCGCCGGTGAGCAGTTCAATATCAACTCACCCAAGCAGCTTGGCCATATCCTGTTTGACAAGCTGCGCCTTCCTTATGGCCGGAAGACCAAGACCGGCTATTCCACCGACATGAAGGTATTGGAGAAACTGGCCACCAGGCATGATCTGCCGGCCAGAATCATGCGGTACCGGAATCTGACCAAGCTGCTGTCAACCTATGTGGATAAGCTCTCCACACTGATGGATCCTGAAACAGGACGGGTCCATACGTCGTTCAATCAGACGGTTACGGCCACAGGTAGGCTTTCAAGCTCAAACCCCAATCTGCAGAATATTCCCATCCGAACTGAAGACGGCAACCGGATCAGGGGGGCCTTTGTTCCCGCAACAGGACTGGTTTTTCTTTCCGCCGATTATTCACAGATCGATCTGCGGGTCCTGGCCCACTATTCCCAGGATGAAACACTGCTGTACGCCTTTAAAAACGGCCAGGATATTCATAACCGTACAGCGGCTGAGGTCTTCTCGGTGTCCGAGCAGCTGGTGACCTCGGATATGCGGCGGGCAGCAAAATCGATAAACTTCGGTATTGTCTACGGTATGTCAAGCTTTGGTCTGGCAAACCAGCTGGAGATCAGCAGAAAGCAGGCGCAGACGTTCATTGACCGATATTTTGATCACTATAGTGGTGTCAAACGTTATATGAACGAAATCGTCGAACAGGCGACAAAAGACGGGTATGTGACAACGCTTTTGAATCGACGCCGCGATGTACCCGATATCCATTCAGCCAACAAGACCCGCCGGGGATTTGCCGAACGCACGGCAATCAACTCACCCATTCAGGGAACGGCTGCCGATATTATCAAGTTGGCAATGATCGAGGTTGAGCGCGTCCTTATTCAGGAGAACCTTGGTGCTCGGATGCTGCTGCAGATTCATGATGAACTGGTTTTTGAATTGCCGGACTCTGAAGTCGAGCATGCTAAAGAGCTGATCGGTCATGCCATGGAATCGGCCATGACGCTCGATGTTCCGCTTGAAGTGAATATTACTGTAGCCCATTCTCTTGCTAAAGACTGACCCTTTCTGTTTTTCCTGTGCTGTTCTTTGATTTAAAACAGCACATTTTGCAGGAGATACGAACTATGCAATCCTTTATTGATAAGATGCAGCTTTATTACCTCCGACGCCCGGAGTTCAAGGATGATCTTCCCGATATTAAACGGTCTTATCTTATTCAACGGATCGGTATGGCTGCCATGGGCTTTTTACTTCCTGTCATCCTTTTTCTCTCCTCTTTGTTCGGCCGTACAGAGTTTGAGCTATCGATGAGCGCTTATTACTATAGTCTCGAATTAGAGAGAAATATCTTTATCGGAATTCTCTGTGCAGTGGGTACCTCGCTCATGTTTTATAAAGGTGAGACGTTAATTGAAGATCGTCTTCTTGACCTGGCAGGATTAGCAGCAATTGTTACCGGCCTTTTTCCCATGTATGAGGGTAATGACTGTGGGGTGACGGTCAAGACATACCATACCTACTCCGCTATTATTTTCTTTTTCTGTATTGCTCTGTTCTGTATTTCTAAAACGATGTTGATCATTAAAGATAATAAAAGACGGCAGGATTCAAAAGAAATAAGCAGAAAGCTAAAGTACATCAAGATTTATCGTTTCTGTTCAGCGGTGATGTTGGGAACCATATTGTTTGCCGTACTGTATAAGACGGTGCTTCCAAAGAGCTGGGCTCTTACGGTCTGTGACGGTTTAAAGGCAACATTCTGGATTGAAACAATTGGTGTCTGGTCTTTCAGTTTATTCTGGTTCAGCAGAACGCGAGAGATGGACCCGGGACTCAGATGGATTCCTTTTTTGAGAAAAAAGGAGCAAAAGCGTAAAGCGAAGGATTTAGTCGAAGGTGGTAGGCAACAGTAGAGCCGTAACCAGGATACAAGTGCAATCCCTTTATTTCTGGAAAGACACGAGCTATTAAAGAAGATAGTAATCAGCTATCTGCCTTTTGGCAGATAGCTGATTTTAAGGGTTGAAGCGATCTATCTGTCGTCAATATGGACGAAATTGCGTTTGAGATGGCCGGTGTAAATCTGTCTTGGCCGACCGATTCGTCTGTTGTCTTTGTCTTCGAGCATCTCCCGCCACTGTGCTATCCAGCCGGGCAGCCGTCCCATGGCGAACATGACGGTGAACATATTGGTAGGAATGCCGATGGCCCGGTAAATGATACCCGAATAGAAGTCCACGTTGGGGTAGAGATTACGCTTGATGAAATACTCGTCTTTTCGGGCGATCTCTTCCAGGTTCATGGCGATCTCCAGCAGCGGATCCGTGACATTCAATGTCTTTAACGTGTCTTCACAGGCCTCTTTGATGATTTTTGCCCGAGGGTCAAATGTTTTATAGACGCGGTGGCCGAAACCGCTCAGCCGGAACGGATCATTAGGATCTTTGGCTTTTTCGATATATTTTTTATAATCATTACCGTCTTCATAAATGGCGGTCAGCATCTTAATAACAGCTTCGTTGGCACCACCGTGGAGTGGACCCCAGAGCGCTGAGATCCCGGCGGAAATTGAGGCATACAGGTTTGCGCCGGAACTGCCGACCAGCCTGACCGTTGAAGTTGAACAGTTCTGCTCGTGGTCGGCATGCAGGATCAACAGCTTGTTCAAGGTAGCGATCACTGCCGGCTGAATAATATAGGGCTTGATCGGTTTGTCGAACATCATATTGAGAAAATTACCGCAATAACAAAGATCGTGACGGGGGTAGACCAGTGGATGGCCAACCGATTTTTTGTAGGAGAAAGCGGCAATGGTCCTGATCTTGGCCAGTAGCCTGGCAGCCGTTTTCATGTAACTTTCATGAGGGTCCGGCGAATCGAGTTCTGGGTAGAAGTTGTGCAGTGAATTGACCATCACCGACAGAATCGACATGGGAGATGCATTGGATGGAAACTTGTCGAAGAAATGGATCATATCCTCGTGGATCAGGGCAAATCTGGCCATCAGCCATCTGAATTCCTTCAGCTCTTCATGGGTCGGCAGATCACCGTGGAGAAGAAGATAAGCCACTTCAACAAACGTACAGTTATTGGCGAGTTCCTCAATGCTGTAACCCCTGTGGCTGAGAATTCCCTCATTACCGTCCATATAGGTAATTGTAGATGTGCAGGAACCGGTATTGCCGTAACCAGAATCGAGTGTAATATAACCCGTATCCCGTAACAGCCGGCGAATATCAATAGCTTTCTCACCCATACTTCCCGCAATAACGGGAAACTCATATTCTTTGTTATCCAGTTTAATAATAGCTGTACCGTTCGACATCTGTATATCCTTGTTGTTTATTTATCAGATGATAATTACGACAGTTTGCAACAGGTCTTAAAAGACCACGGAAGTCCATCCTTGGAAATGATGATTATCGGTTTTCTTCCTGGAAAATCTGGCAGCTGTAAAGCCGGTCATCCGGTATGAAAACAGACCTGAAGAGGTAATCCATACTCCTTGAACAAGTCTCCCTTTCTAATATAATTTAGTGAAAAAGGCAAATAATCCCTTCCTGCGAAGGAAATTGTAACCCTGACTCCGTGGCGAAGATCGTTGTTTTGTTTGATAATATGCCAATATAATACTGTATTGTTGAGTTATGCTGCTGTAACCCCAAAATATAGCTCGCCCTTTGGGGCATCCGCTAGCACTGCATCTTTGTTTGATTTAACCGCTCGATATAGTTCACTATTATTGAGCGGATAAATCAAACAAAGCTACAGCACTATCGAATGCTCACGGATTCAGGGCAAAGAAAAACTAATCTTTGGAAATATCAGCTCACAGACAGCAGGTGGTTTTTTCAGAACATGGAAAGGAGCAATATGTGTTGCACATATGGTACAATGAAACAGGAATAATAAATGGCAACCATGAAAGTGAAGAATTGAATGACGGATAAGATGAATACCCAGTTATATATCAGAAGATTGAAGCAGTTTGAAGATGAGGTGACCCTCTATCCTGTTTCATGTGAAAAACTAAGCAATAACCGTTCGGATCAACAGTGGCTTGAGGCGGTACTGAGCGGCGGAGCCAAGATCGTCCAGCTCCGTGATAAATGGAGTGATGACAGAGTCCTGCTTGAAAAGGCAAGGTATTTCAGAGAGAAGACCAAAGAGGCGGGCGCCCTGTTTCTTATTAATGACCGATTGGATATTGCTCTGCTTTCTGAAGCTGATGGAATCCACGTTGGTACCAAAGATATTCCTCCTGTAGAAATCAGAAAACTCTGTCCCGATATTCTCATTGGATTATCCTGTAACAGTGAAGAACAGGCCCGTGAGTTGGGCAGTCAGATAGAAAAAGGAGAGAATGTTCTCTCATATTTTAATATTGGTCCTCTCTATGAGACCGGAACCAAGGATGGATTGCAGACCTTTCTTGGACCGCAGGCGATAAAACGCTTTTCTTCAATGTGTCCACTGCCGTTTACGGTGATGGGTGGGATTAAGCTTGGTCATATTGGTGAGTTGGTGGAAGCCGGCGCCCGGCGGATTGCTGTTGTTACCGCCATCAGCCAGGCGAATGATATGGACCTTGAAACCCGGAAATGGTTGGAAGCGATACGTAGAGCTGGGAGTTAAACGGCATGATAACACAAGAAGAAGTCCAGAAGGAAGTGGATGAGATCACCCACCTGATCCGATACAGTGTGAATAGAAAGGACAGAGACAAAGCTGTTGCTTTTCTGCAAAAACATCGAAATGACCCTCTGTACCTGTCATTGCTCAAAGAGTTTTACTCAGCCCTGCCCGAGGGAATTGAAGAGCCTGTCCTGCAGGTTACCACTATCCGCCGTCGACGTGGAAGCAGTCTGGTGGCTGTTTCAACGGAAGAAAACGAATATGTCTATTTTGCTGATAAAAAACGGGCCGTTTTTATTTGTCGTGTTGGCGAAAAGGTCGATGAACAGGAGATTCTCGACTATTTCGAGTATCCGGATTCAAATGAGATGATTAAAGAACTCAAAAGCTCGACGAGTCACAATCAGCCAAAACAAAAGGAGGCATCCTCCGGATGTCCGGTCTGTCTGGCTGTTATCGGTGAGGTCCATGAATTCGGCTGTCCCCTGGAGATCTGTCCATGGTGTGACGGCCAGCTGACCCATTGCAACTGCCGGTTTGATAAGCTTGGGGTTGATGAGATAGTGAATGAGGAACAGCTCAGGAGCCTGTTTGAACTGCTCAATGAAAAAGGGAGAATTCCGTATAAAAAGGAGCAGGGGTTGTCATATCCTTCAGACCGAAGAGGGTAAGGAATCGGGTAGAGAATCCTGTAAGACTTCTTTGAACCAGGAAACGAAAGGAGGAGAAAAAATGAAAAAGAATAGATATTTGTTGATTATCTCTCTGGCCACTCTTCTATTATTTCTTATCACTGCAGTGGCCATGGCCCAAATGCGTACCCATGCCGGGGATAAAGAAATATCGTTTTCCGGATATTTCACCTCCAGCAATGAGACCAATTGGAATATCGGTGTAAATGGTGGTTACTTCCTGACCGATACATTCCAGGTCGGTCTGGAATTCTACATTACCGGAACGGAGGGCGTAGATAATAATACCGATACTTTCGGTATTGCGGATGTGTATGTTCTATACCACTTCCCAACCCCGAAGAGCAGCTTCTGGGAACCCTTTGTCGGGTTGCAGGCTGGTGCCACCATGGGGGATGAGGGACAATCGGTTGCTGGTGTCAAGGTTGGTGTCAACATCTATTTTACCGATAATGCCGGGTTCGCCATTGGTTATGAACCGCTCTATCTCTTTGACGATGAGGACATCGAACATAATATCGCAATGGAGATCTTTTTCCAGTTTCATTGATCAGTCTCCCCCAAAAAAACCGGTTATCAGTCAGATCAATGACTGATAACCGGTTGTATGTTCACGCTTGCGGGAGCCTGAAACAGGCTGCTGTTTGCTCTATTGTTATTTCCCTTTAATCGATTTAAGATATTGAAAGAGATCGGAGTCGGATGACAGGATCAGGGATGTGTTGTTGCCGACAAAATCCTTGTAGCTTTCCAGGGTTCTCTGAAACTGATAGAATTCAGGGTCCTGGTTATAGGCCAGACCGTAAATGCGGGTTGCTTCCGCATCCGCCTTACCCTTGATTGTAACTGCTTCTCTGTTTGCTCCTGATATGATTTCTTTGAGTTCCCGTTCAACCTTACCGAGGATTTCCGCCTTCTTTCCTTCACCGAATGAACGTTTCTCGGCAGCAATTCGTTTCCTCTCGGAAATCATCCGGTCATACACTTTAAGACGGACCGTTTCAATATAGTTGACCCGCTTGAACATCACATCCTCTAAGGTGATACCGTACTGAGGAGTCGCCTTGGCAGCTATTTCCAATACTATCTCGGCAATTTTGTCACGACCCATGGTTGGTTTTTCTCCGGGCTGGGTGTTTTCCGGTGACATTGTCGCCGTCGACCAGTCCGATGAGCGGATGATCTCAATCAGGTTGTTTTTGTTCACCATATCGCGGATGGTTCCGTCGATAATGTCATCGAGCAGCGATTGGGCTCTAGATTCGGAGCCGACGGCCTGCATGTATCTCAAGGCGTCGGAAATACGCCAGCGTGCGGTCACATCAAGGTAAACATACGTTTTATCGTTTGTCGGAATCTGGTTTGGGTCACCGTCCCAGATCTGGATTTTTTTATCAAAGAGATTGACTAGATGCAGAAACGGCATCTTGAGATGGAGTCCGGCCTCCGTTTGGGGTTTGCCCACCGGGGCGCCGAAGTAGGTGATCACCGATTGTTCACCTTCCTTGAGAATATAAAAACCATCATAAACCATAGCACCCGCAAGAATAATTATTGCGGCAACGGCTATTTGTGCGAATTGTTTCATTGCTGATCCTCTTCTATTTTATGGACTGTTACCGTCCTGCTTCTTTTATCTGAGGCATTGTTGCTTTATTCGGAGTCAGATTCAGAAAGGGCAGGGGGCTCTTCTGATCTTCATCCATCACGTAAATCGAGGTGACACCGGGCAGAATCTCCTGCATGGTTTCCAGGTACATCCTGGCCCTGGTAACATCCTTGGCATTATTATATTCCTTGAGAATATCGAGAAAACGGCCTGTCTGTCCTTTGGCATCGTTCACTCTGGCAACCGCGTAGCCGTGTGACTCTTCGATGATCTTCTTGGCGCTACCCTTTGCTTTGGGAATCACCCTGTTGTAGGTTTCCTCGGCTTCATTGACCAGACGCTTCATGTCCTGATCCGCCTCGTTGACCTCGTTGAAGGCCGGTTTAACCTTATCGGGCGGATTGATGTCCTGGAACTGGACGGTAACCAGTCCAACCCCGGCTTCCAGGTTGTTGAGCTCGCTCTGCAGTTCCTTCTTAACAGAGGCGGCCAGGAGATCACGGTTAGAGAGGACATAGTCGAAATCCATATTACCGACGACCCGCCTGGTGACGGATTCGGACAGGTCCCGGACGGCCTGGGAGACATCTTTAACCTTAAACAGGAACAGGTTGGGCTCATTGACAATGTACTGAACAATCCAAGCCACATTGATAACGTTTTTATCGGCAGTCAACATCAACGATTCTTTGGTGTAGCCGGAACGGTCAAAGGTGGTCTGCTGGCCGGGATAACGACTGCGAAAACCAAATTCCTGCTTCCTGATCTTCTTCACATTGACCTTATACAGTGTGTCAATATAAGGGATTTTAAAATGTAGACCCGAAGGGGTAGTATCGGAATATTTCCCGAGTCGCAGAATAACCCCGACTTCACTGGGCGCAATCTTATACACGGCGGAATTAGCAGTCAGCAGTACAGCCAGTATTAGAAAGACCGGGATAAGTTTGCCCAAAAGAGCAAAGGGGTTGGACTTGGTTGGCGGTTTTTCTCCGGGGCCGAGTGGCTCTTCCTTTTTCTTTTTACTTTCTGAAAAAAAGTCTTGGAGTTTTTTTATAATCCCGGCAACCATTTCCTCCGGCGACTGGGGCTTTTTCTTCTGGCCCCATGGTGGTTGCTGATCATGGTTGGGCATCGTGAGTTCTCCTCGGGTAGTCGTGCGAGATTGGGTAGATGGATTATTAATTACTTGATTACATTTAGATTTTTAAGGCCGACAAAAACGATTTGGCCTTTTCAACATGACACTAGACAAGAGTAAGTACTGAAAGCTATGAATGCAAATAAATTTTTACTTTTCAATGGGTCACGGTAAGTGCCAAATACCAACTTATTGATATAACTGAGATAAATAGAACAAATAAGGTGCATTGAAAAACAAGAGAGTGACGAAGTTTCTGTACATATTGGGTTGCCAGTAACCGCCCGGCCGCCAGACCGCAGACCAGACCGAAAAAGTGCCCACCCAGATCCGTCCGTTCTCCTGAACTGCCGAGCATGGCCAGAAAGGCAAGGCCGGCCATCAACGGCATCAGGAAATGAACATGACGAAGTTGTTTTCTTTCATGGTAGCTGAGCATGGCCAGCATGCCGACAACAGAAAATGTTGCCGTTGAAAACCCGATAAACGAGTATCCTACCCCTTTAGCGATCGTATTGATCAGGTTTCCCCCGACTGCCGAGGTCAGAAGAGCAAATGATCCGAGCCCGTTACCTGTCATCTTGAAAAAGAAGTGGATCAGGACAAAGCCGAATAAACAGTTTCCAAGAACGTGAGTGAGATCAGCGTGCAGGGTCAGTGCGGTCACCAGACGCCACCATTGAAGTCCCTCAAGCATTGCGGTTGTCTCTCCGGCACCGCCCAGAAACCAGATAGACTTGCTTTGCCAGGGGCCGGTTACGGTAAAAAAAAGAAACAGTGCTCCCATCATCAGCAGAGATGGGGGATGAAAGAATGGTTGAAAATCATCTCGAGTCGGAACCTGAGGCGGCCAATTACGATTTTCCGCAAAATAACTGTCAAGTTCAGCCCTGGCCTGTTCCTCTGCACCCGGCTGAACAAATAGCTCAAAACCGTTGCCACTCTCGATTGTGATATGATGGATACCGACGGCGCTCAGGACCAGGGAACAAGTTTGAGAGAGTTCATGGTTTAAAGTAACCAAGATGGGGTCTGTTTCAGGGGGGATGCTGTCTGGTATCATTAAAGTTAAAGGACTCAAAATGGGATGGTTTAAACCGGATTACATGACAGGGTAGTCATTGGCAGCCGATTTGGCAAATTGGAAAATGAGCCATCATTTTATCATGAGCAAATCATCGGTTGTATGGCGAAGCATAATGTAGAGCTTCTACAAAGTATGCTGAAGTGTCCTCAACTAAGAGTCGGCCAGTCGAAGATGAGCACTGGAAAAGAGCAGCAAAAACTCGTTGCCTGTTTTCTGCTGACCAATTGTACAACCCTATGCCGATCAACTGGCGGATATGTTCAAAAACAGCTGAAGAAAGTTCAATTGGAGGCGTAAGGATAGACATTCTACGTTCCAGCATGTACAGTTTGCCATTATGGACAAGACGAACAGACAGAATATCAGAAGAAGCCGGGACGAGTTGGTCGACCATGAGACCGTGCATCTACTATATTCCCATGCAAGAAACGCCAATATCAGTACTCTGTTGGCAGCTGCTGTTCTTGTTTTTGTCCAATGGCAGGTCATTTCCCATACGATTCTTGTTGGTTGGCTTGGCTTTATCACAGCGGTTTCCTTATACAGGATAGCACAGAGTTATTGGTATCATCGAGACCCACAGCAGATCAACCGCACACAGTACTGGAAAAAAGGTTACATTCTGTCAACCGGATTTTCCGCTTTGGGCTGGGGAAGCAGCGGTCTGCTGCTGTTTTCTTATGACTCTCTGACACACCAGACCTTCCTGATTTATGTCCTGGCAGGGATTGCCGCCGGCGGTGTGGCTACTTTATCCATGGTGAGACTGGTTTACACCCTGCACCTTCTTCTGGTTCTGTTGCCAACAACCTTTCATTTTTATTTTCTTGCTGACAAACTTCATTTCGCCATTGGGGTCCTGGCAACCGTCTATCTGTTCCTGTTGTTGCGAATAGCCGGATCAATGCATGATACGTTAAGAGACTCGCTCAACCTGCGTTTTGAAAATGTCGATCTGGTTTCCATACTTTCTGAGGCGAAACAGAAGGCAGAGGAGCTTAACGAAGAGCTCAAGATAGAGATTAATGAGAGAAAAAAGGGCGAACAGACACTTCGGGAAAGCGAAGAAAAGTATCGAATGCTCATTGAGATCATGCCCCAGGCCATTGTCATCATTCAGGGGCGTAAACCGGTTTTTGCCAATAAACTGGCCCTTGAGATTTTCGGTTTCAGTGAAACGGATGATATTTCGGAAATCGATATCATGAACCTGGTTCGTGAATCGGAAAGGGACCGGTTGGGTCATTATATATTGGAAAGGATTTCGGGCAGGGATGATGCCCCTGATCATTATTACGCCACGTTAAAGACCTCAATCGGTACCAGATTTCCAGCTGAGCTGTATGCCAGAAAGATAATATACAGCGGTAGGTCGGCCGTTCAGTTGATCATTTCCGACATGTCCGAACGTAAGAAAATGGAGGAAGAGATTTTAAAAGTCAGAAAGCTGGAGTCCATCGGCGTCTTTGCCGGTGGGATTGCCCATGATTTTAACAACCTGTTGACAGGAATCCTGGGCAATATCACTTTGGCGAAAATCAGTACACCCAAAGAGGATACCAATGCCCAGTGGCTGGAAGAAGCTCATGAGGCTTGTTGCCGGGCCAAGGGACTGACCCAGCAGTTGCTTACTTTTTCAAAGGGTGGCCTGCCGGTTAAGAAGGCGGCTTCTTTGAACGAGCTGATTGTCAATTCAGCCCTGTTTGTGCTCAGGGGTTCCAATGTGAAATGTGAATTCGATATTGCCCCGGATCTCTGGCCTGTAGAGGTCGATGAGGGACAGTTTGTTCAGGTCATCAACAACCTGGTCATTAACGGTGACCAGGCAATGCCGGAGGGTGGAATCATCCGAATACGGGCTGAAAATAGTGTTGTGTTGTCGGGCTCAGGCCTTTCCCTGGTCAAGGGAGATTATGTCAGGATTGCTGTCCAGGATGAAGGGATCGGCATACACGAGAAGTACCAATCCAAAGTGTTTGACCCTTATTTTTCAACAAAAGAAAAGGGCAGTGGTCTTGGATTGGCAATCAGTTATTCTATTGTTCAAAATCATGGTGGTTGCATCATTCTTGACAGCGAAGTTGGACTTGGTACACGTTTCTTCATCTATTTACCCGCTCTGCCGGACGGTAAGATACAGGAAGGTGTGAAGGAGCGGGCAGAGCGTAAAAAGCCGTTGACAAGCGGCCATATTCTCGTTGTCGATGATGAAGAGATGATCAGAAAAGTGGTGGGCAACATCCTTGTGCACCTGGGGTTTGATCCGGTCTTTGCCGCCGACGGTGATGAAGCGATTACTCTTTATCAAAAGGCGGCTATTTCAAACCGGCGATTTAAGATGGTGATTTTGGACCTGACTATACCAGGAGGCAAGGGTGGGCGAGAAACCATAAATGAACTGCTTGAGATTGACCCCAAGGCAAAGGTTGTCGTGGCCAGTGGGTATTCCAACGATCCGATCATGGCGGATTATGGTAGCTATGGCTTCAGTGCTGTTCTCACCAAGCCGTTTGATATCGACGAGATCCGGCTCGTGATTGAGGATGTGCTTGGAGATACGGACACCGACTAACTTTACAATCCAGATATCAATAAACAGAAAAAGCCGCTAACTGGTATCGGCTTCTGTGTGTGGGGTGGAATTTTTTAGATGGCGGTTCTATTTCCTTTCGAGAGCTGAGGGGAGTGTCCGTAGATAGACTGTCTGCAGCTTCTGGCACAAGAGAAGGAATGGACTGCAATAGATGTGATACAACAACAGCCGTTGCTGGTTCCCGCCGCAGAACGTATCTCTCCAGTAACGTGGACACCTGCCATCCCCTCATCTCTCAAAAAAGCTTCAACATCAGATAGTGCTGATATTCTTTGATTTGACTGGTTACTATGTGAGAGTTTTTTTCTTTATTCCTCCCACCTGTTTGGCTTAAATAGGAAGTTACCAACATATGCTGCATATGATCATACAGACATTGTGTGTATATGTCAATTATAGATCCTGAAAAATAGGGGTTCGGCGTTAATAGAACGGACCGGGAGGACCCTGGACAGTTCTTCATCATTTTTGAATCCTCTCATGGTCACTCCGTGACTGAAATTAAAAAAGGAAACGCTTTGCCAGTGAGTGTCGGCTGCCCAGATATTTTCACAGCTCAAGGTGAAGAGGTGGTTTATATGAAAAAAACCGTCACAATCAGGATGCGAGGGAGACGGATTGATGACCTTGGGGGTATACAGTGTTTGCAGCTCCTCGATTGAAGGCATCCGCCAATTGGTAAAACCACCGACCGAATAGGAACGACAGAATGTTCGGCTGTCATTCCAGTCGATATCCAGGCCATTATCCGTTCCGGCCCACATCAGACCCGATTCACGGTCTACAACAGTATTATTGTCATACATGATATACGGGCCGGCCATTGCCGTGATCTGTTGGTTCAAATGGGTGTTGAGTCGTGACATACAGACATGAGGGAACATGTCGGTTGTATTGGACGATAGAAGAAATGTGGTGAGAAAGCAGCACAAAGAGCAGATCAATCGACTGAATCTGTGATTCATACTTGTTGATCAGGTAATCGGTTGTGAAGAAAAAACAAACTGTTTGCGGCTCTTGTTACAGTACAATGGACAATATAGCAAATCACTCAATCGGCAGGGTAACAGTAACCAGGGTTGAACCGGAATCCAGCCGATCGATAACGAGATGGCCATTGTGCAGTTTTATGGCTTTTTGGGCTAGGCTCAGTCCGAGTCCGGTTCCATAGACCTTGGTGGAAAAAAACGGTTCAGCCAGCTTCTTCCGGTGAGAAGGTCTGAAGCCGATACCCGAATCGAGAATGGAAAAAATCAGGTAATCGTCTTTTTCCGCTATTGTTATGGACAGTTCTCCTCCCTCATCCAGCGCTTCAATACTATTGTTAATGATCTGCAATAGCGCCGTCTGTATTTGTCTGCGGTCTGCCCTGACCTGAGGGAGTTCCGGGTCCGTTTTCAGGGTGAGCTTGATATTAAACTGATCGATATCCGAGCGTACGAGGTCGATAAGATGCTTTATCAGTCTAACCGGGTCAAGTGGTTCCGGACGGAGTTTTACCTCCCTTGTATACTGGAAAAGGTTGCCGAGGATGTCTTCCAGTCGCTTGGCTTCTTTGGCGATAACTTCCAGGTACATCCTGGGATCGGAAAACAACCCTTTTTCCAATAGACGCTTGGATAAACCGCTGATCGAGACAATGGGGTTACGGATTTCGTGAAAGACCTGGGCGGAGATGCGGCCCAAAGCAGCATGGCGTTCTGCTTCCACAAGGAGGTGTTTATCCCTGTTGACAACCAGATTCATTTCATCGATCTGGTCTTTAACGCTCATTTCCTTGG
>CAZLGM010000014.1:14626-26311 GCA_964558875.1 uncultured Desulfocapsaceae bacterium | reverse complement strand
AACACGGATGGGACAGCGGACAGTGCACATTCCGCACATCGAGTAAACTGATTTTCCCATACTTTACCCCCTTTTTTTGAAAGTATGACATCAAATACTGAAACACAGAGATCGACAGATCTCTTGCTCCAAGTTGTAAACCTCTAATTCTCTTTGGAAGGGATAGACTTGAAAAAAGCTGAAAGTCACCTGCCACAAACAACGGCTATTTTATTCCAGGTATAAATTTTGTGCAATAGTACAATGTGGTAATTGTCTAGTTTTTTTAATGGGTTAGGCCTATTGGCAGGGTGCACGACACCCCTTTCTCTTCATCTTGGAAAAGATGAGAGATAAGTGCCAGGCAATACGATGTTTGGAAATGTTAAACACAGTGCCGGGAAGCTATAAAACAGGAGGAGTATCGATATCCTTATATGAGCGGTTGAGTAAGTAGATGATACCGATATCAGCTTCCCGGCTCCATGCAAAAAGAAAATGAACCATCCTGTGCCGGTGAGACGGGGAGAGCTTCATCACGGTGGAATGATCCATTTTCAATATTTTCTCCATTGTTTAAAGATTAATCTATTAAAACCCGATCAACGATCTGGCCGCCCAGCCCAGAATCGATCCCGGAAGAATGCCGATTCCAAGTACTCCAAAGGCGGACACAGCCAGTGCCGCTTTCAAACCAGGGGAGTAGCAGGCTGTAAATTGTTCAAGTGGTTCTTCCATATACATGTAACGAACCAATCGCAGGTAAAAGAACGCTGAAATAGCACTGAACAGCACAGCAGCAATAACAGTATAGGTATAACCTGCTGTCAGGGCTGCTTTGAGCAGATAAAATTTGCCGATAAATCCTGCGGTGGGTGGAATACCCGTTAACGAAAACATGAAAATCAGCATGAGCAGAGCCGCAACGGGATTGGATTTGGCAAGACCTTTGTAGTCTTCAAGCGATTCCCTTCGGTTGCCCTTGGAATTGAGCAGGATGACAATGCCGAAAGCGCCCATATTCATGAAACCGTAAATGATCAGATAGCACATGGTCGCGGAATACCCTTCCTGTGTACCGGTCAACAGACCCAGCAAGGCGTATCCGGCATGGGCTATGGATGAGTAGGCAAGCATGCGTTTTATATTAAACTGGGAGAGGGCGATTATATTACCGACCGCCATGGAAAGCAGGGCGATTAAGGCGATAATTATTCCCCATTGTTCCTGGGAGCCGGGAAAACCGGTCATCAAGAAACGACCGAACACGGCGAAACCGGCAGCCTTCGGGGCAACAGACATAAAGGCGGTAATAGATGTGGGGGCACCCTGATAGATGTCCGGTGTCCAGAAGTGAAAAGGGGCCGCGGCAACCTTGAAACAGAAGCCGCAAAGTACTAAAGAAAATCCAACGATCAATGCCGGATTGGCAATGAGGCTGTTCTTCATACTGAAATCGGCAATAGTGCCTAGATCGGTGGTACCGGTCATACCGTACAATAGTGAAATACCAAAAAGCAGCAGTGCCGAGGAGAAGCCGCCCATGAGAAAGTACTTGAGCGATGCCTCATTGGCCCGAGGATCGCTCTTCAAAAGACCCACCAGGCAGTAGATTGACAGGGCCATCAATTCCAGTCCGAGATAAACAACAATCAGATCAGCTGCGGAAACCATGATCATCATCCCTACAACGGAAAAGAGCATCAGAGAGTAATATTCCCCCTGTCGGAGGTTTTCCACCTTCAGATATTGTTCGGAGAGCAGCACTGTGATGATCAGGCCGAACAGACAAACCGTTTTGAAAAAGGTGGAATAGGGATCGACCACAAACATGGAACCGAATGTAACCGCAGGTTTTTGACTGATGATCAGAACAATCATGCCAATCCCGGCAATCAATGTGAGTTGGGAAAGCAATGATTTTTGTTCTTTTGCAAAGAGGTCAACCCCAATCAGAACAAGGCCCATGCAGACCAGCAGTATTTCCGGGAGAATCGGGCCGAGAGGAGGCAGGGTAAATGTCATATCCATGTCAAATCCTGTGATTGATTACATAAACTCTTCATATTTCATTAATGACTTGCAGATGCACCATGCGATGCTCCGTGAGAAGCAGAGTCGATGACCTGGGAGACCGCTATCTGGACACCGTTTGCCACTCCCTCCGCGTTGCCTGTGACCTGATCGAGCAGATGGGCCACAGAAACATGCATGAAACTCAACATGGTGTTGGGAAAGAGCCCGATCCAGAAAATGAGAATAACCATTGGCATAAGGGTAATGATCTCTCGATTGTTTAAGGGTTTGATGTTGTTCCATCTGTCATTGACCGGATTGAAGAAAATTCGCTGATAGAGCCATAGCATATACCAGGCACCGATGATGAGACCGGATGCCGCGATAAGCGCCGCCCATGGTCTGGTCATAAATGACCCAAGCAGGATCATGAATTCACCGATAAACCCGTTGGTCCCGGGCAGTCCAACCGAGGCCAGGGTGAACAGCAGGAAAAATGAGGCAAACACCGGCATATTGGTAGCCAACCCTCCATAGTCACTGATTACCCTGGTGTGCGTTCGCTCATACACCATACCGATGGCAAGGAAGAGCGCTCCAGTCACCACTCCGTGGTTGATCATTTGCAGGATGCCACCCTCGACGGACTGGGTGTTGAGGGCGAAGATGCCAAGGGTGACAAACCCCATATGGCTGACTGAACTATAGGCAATCAGTCGTTTGAGATCGGTCTGAGCCAGACAGATAATACCGCCGTAGACAATGCCGATCAGCGAGAGCACTATCATGGGAATCATCATCTGGGTAGTGGCATCGGGGAACATCGGCATGGAGAAACGTAAGAAACCGTATGCTCCCATCTTAATCAGGATGCCGGCAAGAACAACTGAGCCCGCGGCCGGCGCTTCGGTGTGGGCATCGGGCAGCCAGGTATGAACCGGCCACATGGGAACCTTGACGGCAAAAGCGGCAAAAAAGGCCCAGAACAGGATAAGCTGCATTTTAATGGGATAGCTGTTGCCGGCAAGGGCCAGGATATCAAAGGTTTGACCGCCTTTCATATACAGGGTGATGATACCGACCAGCATCAATAAAGAACCGACCAGCGTATAGAGGAAAAATTTAATGGCGGCATAGATGCGGTTCGGGCCTCCCCAGACACCGATGAGCAGGAACATTGGAATCAGCATCGCTTCCCAGAAGATGTAAAACAGGAAGAAATCCAGGGCGCAGAACACACCGATCATGGCTCCTTCAAGCAGCAGCAGGGAAACGAAAAATTCCTTGACCTTGGTTTCAATGGATTCCCAGGAGACAAGGATGCAGAGAATGGTGATCAATGCCGACAGCAGCACGAACAGAACGGAGATGCCGTCGATACCCAGGTAGTATTCGGTGTTGAACAGTTGTATCCAACTATGACGCTCCACAAACTGCATCAGATGGGTGGTCTTGTCGAACATAAACCAGAGCGGCAGGCAGAGGACAAACTCGATCAGACTGATAGCAAGAGCAGCCTGCTTGATGGCCTGTACTTTTTTCCGGTGGATGAACAGCAATCCGATTCCACCGAAAAAAGGAAAAAAGATCAACAATGTGAGAATTGGAATTGACATATTAGAACCTCGCAACCATCAGAATAAGAACAACAATTACTCCACCACCCATATAAGCGAGGTAATGGGAGACAAGTCCGTCCTGTATTTTTCGCATAGCACCGCTGATTCGACCAATGACGGCCGGCAGTCCGTTGACGATCTTTTCAATGATGGAAAGATCAAAGAACTGCAAAATGACCCGTTTGCTGAAAGTGAGCATCGGTTTCACTATTGAGGCGTCATACAGCTCGTCCACCCAATACTTGTTCAGCGAGATATCGTAGAGCTTGGGATAACTCTCGCGAACCTGTTGGGGCAAACGGGGTTTGGCCATATACATGTACCAGGCCAGTGCGATACCGATGAGACCGACTGCCACCGAGATGACCATCAGAATGATTTCAGTGGTGTGGGACGGAGGATGGGGATGACCGAGCACCGGTTCGAGAAAGTGGGCCCAGTGGGCTCCGCCGCCAAGAACAGCCGGAATACCGACCCAACCTGAGGCAACAGCGCCTATAGCCAGTAGTATCAAGGGAATGGTAACCACCGGTGGCGATTCTTTGAGGTGGTGTCGCTGTTCATCAGTTCCCCTGAACTTGCCATGGAAAATGAGGAAAAAGAGCCTGAATGAGTAAAAGGCAGTAATGCCAGCGACCAACGTTCCGATAAACCAGGCGAATTTACCTGAACCGATATGGGAGGTAAAAGCCATGGCCAGGATCTCGTCTTTGGAGAAGAAACCGGCCAGTCCCGGAATACCGGATATCGACAAGGTTGCCAGCAGGAAGGTCCAGTAGGTAATCGGCATGTACTTCTTCAGACCGCCCATATATTTGACATCCTGCTCATGATGCATACCGAGAATGATTGAACCGCAGCCCAGAAAGAGCAGAGCTTTAAAAAAGGCATGGGTGAACAGGTGAAAGATCCCAGCGCCGTAGGCGCCGACCCCGCAACCGACAAACATGTAGGCGAGCTGTGAAACCGTCGAATAGGCCACAACCCGTTTAATGTCGGTCTGGGTAAGAGCGATAGTGGCTGCAAACAGGCAGGTGACAGCCCCGACAATCGTTACAACGTTTAAAGCGGTATGGGACAGTTCAAAAATCGGATTGCACCTGGCAACCAGAAAGACACCGGCAGTAACCATAGTTGCCGCATGGATAAGTGCACTGACAGGAGTCGGGCCTTCCATGGCATCGGGCAACCAGACATGGAGCGGGATCTGGGCTGATTTTCCGACCGCACCGCAGAACAGCAGCAGGGCGATGGCGGTAGGCAGATTGAGAGTTATACCGAGCAGTGTAAATGTTTTGGAGGAGATTTCGCTTACATTGGAAAATATAGGGTCATAGTGCAGGGTGCCAAATGAAGCATAGATAAGAAACAGACCCAGGATGAAACCAAAATCACCAAACCGGTTAACGATAAATGCCTTCTTGCCTGCATCAGCAGCTGATACCTTTTCGTAGTAAAAGCCGATCAGTAGATACGATGACAGACCAACAGCCTCCCAACCGAAAAAGAGCTGGATGAAGTTGTTACCCAGTACCAGCATAAGCATGGAAAAGGTAAACAGGCTCAGGTAAGAAAAGAATCGGTAATAGCCGTCCTCTCCTTTCATATAGCCGACCGAATAGATATGGACCAGTGAACTGACAGAGGTGACGACAATCAGCATTACCGAGGTTAATTCATCAAGCAGGAAGCCGACCGAAACTTTCATTAATCCTGATGAAATCAAGGTATAGAGATCAGCATTGACATGATGGCCGCTCTTGACCTGGAAAAAGGCATAGACGGAACAGCAGAATGAGATCACTACCGCGGCAATGGGCAGCCAATGGCTGTTTGTTCCAATCCGCTTACCGAAAAGAAAGGTGAAAATAAAGGCGATAAGCGGCAAAAAAGGAATGAGAAGTAAGTAAGTAGGCATGACTATTCCTTTAATGATTGAATTGTTTCAACATAGACCGACTTTCTGTTGCGAAAGAGGACAATAACCAGACCAAGGCCTATGGCCGCTTCGGCCGCGGCAACGGTGATAATGAAAAAGGTAAGGGTGTGTCCCCGCAGGCTTTCCAGGTAGTGGCTCATGGCAACCAGGTTGAGGTTGACCGCATTAAGCATCAGCTCAATGGAGAGAAACATGATGATGATGTTGCGCCGGACAAGGAAACCGTATGTTCCAATGGAGAAAAGGATGGCGGCAAGCGCCATATACCATGATAACGGGATCATTTTTTCACCTCACTGGGACAAGTTCCGGCAGCAAGCGACTCGTCCTGTGGCTGTTTGTCTTTCCTGGCCAGCACCAGACCACCGATTACGGCAATGAGCAGAATCAGACCGGCAATCTCAAAGGGTAAAATGTAGGTTGTATACATCTCAAATCCCATGGCCTTTGTGTGACCGAGTTCTTTTATCTTTTCAACAGGATAACCACCTTTTGCACCCAGTTTGAATGACGGAATAATATAGAGCAGGCAGGCTCCCAAACAAATGCTGATCACCGTACCGAAGGCGTTGTTGGCGACAAATTGCTCGATTTTTATCTCCTTCTTGAGACTGACCAGGAAAAGAACGAACAGGTAGAGAACCAGAATTGCTCCTGCATACACAATGATCTGGATGGCAGCCAGAAACTCGGCATTGAGCATCAGGTACAGCGCGCCCACGTGAAAGAACATAACAAGCACCGAAAGCACGCTGTAAACAGGGTTTCTGAATCGAACCGCAAGCAGGGCTGTGGTTACAATCATCAGCGCACAGTAGAGAAAAAACAGTTTGCTAAACATTGTCAGCCTCCCGTTCAGTTACTGCTTCTTCAGACTGTCCGGCCTTGGGACCGACATATTGTCCTTTCGGTCTCCAGTCGTCTGGAACGGCAAGCCGTTGAGCCGCCGCCAGATTCATTTCATTAGCGCCCCTTGGTCGCCAGAACGGATTAACGTAGTCTTCACTGTATTCAGGCCGTGATGTAAAGCTGTCCCAGTTTGCCAGCAGAGCTTCCTGGTTGAAATAGAGGGAGTCCAGTTCATAGGTCGAGTATTCGAATTCCTCTGTCATTGTTATGGCACCGACAGGACACACTTCAACACAATATCCGCAGAACACACAGCGCAGAGCTTCGATACAGTAGTCTTCCACGATCCGTTGATTGTCGTCATCACTGTGATACTTGATATGGATGCAGCGTGACGGACAGACGGTGACGCAGCGCATGCAGGCGACACACTTTGACCGGCCTGTCTCCGGGTGACGAACCAGGGCGTGTTGGCCCCTGAAACCAGCAAACATCTGAGGTTTTTCTTCCGGATACTGTCTGGTAATCGGCTTTGAAAAAAGCTTTTTTAAGGTAAGCGATAACCCTTGGAGAATCTCAACGTGGAAGATGGTCTCCAGCAGATTTCGTTTCGGCTTATACTGTACTTTCATCATGGAAAATCCTTTCCAGCTAATTGACAAGAATTTTGAATAGGCCTGTTAACAGGATGTTGGCAAGGGCAAGAGGAATGAGCAGCTTCCAGCCCAGACTCATCAACTGGTCATAACGGTATCTTGGCAGAGTGGCCCTAATCCAGATAAAGACGAACATGAAACCGTACACTTTCAGGATAAACCAGAGCGGTGGGAACAAGGGCACGTCGAAGGGGCCGTTCCACCCGCCCAGAAAACAGATAGTGCCGATGGATGCCATCACCATCATGCCGATATATTCCGCCATGAAGAACATAGCGTATCGAATCCCCGAGTATTCGGTGCAATACCCTGAAACCAGTTCGGTTTCCGCTTCCGGCAGATCGAAAGGGACACGGTTGGTTTCCGCCAGCATGGCGATAAAAAACACGAAGAAACCGATGATCTGCGGGAAGATGTACATACCGAAGAAAGAAGAGCCCTGAGCCTCTACAATCTCGCTCAGGTTCAGGGAGCCTGAAATCATCATGATACCGACCAGACTTAAACCCATGGCAATCTCGTAACTGATAACCTGTGCCATTGAACGCAAGCCGCCTAAGAAAGTGTACTTGGAGTTGGAGGCCCAGCCGGCGAGTATGATACCGTAACTGGCCAGCGAACTCATGGCGAATACAAAGAGCAGACCAATGCTGATGTCGGCAAGTACCCAGCCCTTGGCAAACGGCAGTACAGCCAGGGAGACAAGCATTGCTACCAGGCAGACAATGGGCGCCATCAGAAACAGAGGCTTATCCGCCTGTTCAGGAACGATATCTTCTTTAAAAAAGGATTTGATGCCGTCGGCAATAGGCTGTAGAAGGCCATGCCAGCCGACGCGCATCGGTCCCATACGCACCTGCATATGTCCTATGATCTTTCGTTCAAAGTAAGTGGCGTATGCCACGTGCAGAAGAACGATTGCCAGGAGAATGGCGATTTGTAAAATGATAATTAAGATCTGCATTGTTTCATCCGGGTTCAGTATTCAGTGTTTACCTTTATCTGTCCAAGGGATGAGGCTCGTCATCTCTTTGCCCAAGAGTGAGTATAGTGTTGTAATAGGCTAAATTGAGGAGCTGTTGGCGCAAAATGGTAATATCGGTACTGGATCCAATTTCAACCTTGCTCTCACTGACATGTTCAAGCCAACTATCCTGTTCCAGGAGATATCTGAGATTTAATATATTGTTCCCCATATCAAGCTTCTCTGTTATCGATCACATTCTCCAAGGACTACATCCAGGGTTCCGATAATGGCAATCAGATCGGCGACCATCACACCTTTACACATGGTAGCCAGAGCACCGATATGAATGTAGGACGGAGACCGGATATGCATCCGATACGGTCTTCCCATACCGTCGCTGATGAAATAGAAGCCAAGCTCTCCTTTGGGCGCTTCGGTGGCCATATACAGATCACCTTCCATGTAGACATCCCGGTCTTCAACCAGTTTGACAAGAGCGTGTTTGGCCGGGGCATCTACTTCAACTTTTCTTCCAGGTTTGACCGGCATTATCAGATCAGGTGAGTCATCGCCGACAATGGGGCCTGGCGGCATTTTTTCAATGCACTGTTTGAGGATGTAGTTTGACTGTCTGAGTTCCTCCATACGGCAGCGGTACCTGGCATAGGTGTCTCCGGTTTCACCGACAGGAACCTGGAAATCCATCTGATCATAAGCCGCGTACGGCATATGTTTACGGATGTCGTAATCAACACCGGAACCTCGCAGAGAGGGGCCGGTCAGACAGAGACCCACCGCTTTTTCCGCTGAAACACTACCCACATCGATGGTTCGCTTGAGCCAGATTCGATTGGTATCGATGAGCGTTTCGTATTCCTCGATACAGGCTGGAAAATTGTCGACGAATTTCTCAAGCTTCATCATGATTTCGTGGGTGGTATCCTGACGAACACCGCCGATCCGTGGATAAGTGGTTGTCAACCTTGCCCCGCAAAGCTCAGCAAAGAGTTCGAGCAGAACTTCACGCTCACGGAAGCAGTAGAGGAATACCGTCATGGCGCCGATATCCAGGGCATGGGTTGCCAGCCAGAGAAGATGCCCGGTAATACGGGACATCTCGCAGACCATGACCCGTAAATATTTTGCCCGTTCGGGGACTTCGATATCGAGAAGTTTTTCTACTGCTTCACAATAGCCAACGTTGTTGGCCATGGCGGCGATATAATCCAAACGGTCGGTCAAGACCAGATTTTGCGCATAGGTTCGATGTTCAGCCAGCTTTTCAAAGCCGCGATGCAGATAGCCGACCCTGGGGTCACATTCCATTATGGTTTCACCGTCCAGCTCAAGGTCAACCCGTAAAACACCATGGGTTGCAGGATGTTGAGGCCCCATCTTGATACGATAACGATCCTCGTCACCCTCAGAAACCGGCACATGAATGGTTGTTTCAGTCATCTGTTTGCTCCTGCTCAGCCTCCCGGCTGTAGAAATCGTATTTGCTCAGCTGAGCACTCTTCTTTTTCAGTTCCGTGAATCCGGCCCATTCGGTATCACCCCGTAATGGATAGTCTTTTTGCAGGGGATGTCCCGGCCAGTCGTCGGTTGTGAGAATCCGTCTGAGGTTGGGATGAGAGTTGAATGAGATGCCGACCAGATCAAAGGTCTCCCGTTCCAGCCAGTTGGCACCTGTCCACAAAGAGGTTACCGAATCGATTGAGGGGTCGGATTCGGGAATCTGGGCTTTTATACGGAGACCGACACGATTGTCGATTGAATACAACTGATAAACGACCTCAAACCGTTCGATAAAACCACTACCTTTTCTGGTGGAATTATCGACTCCGCAGAGGCAGTTGAGGTGATTCATGCCAAACGCCTCTTTGAGGAGCTGACAGATCCCGAAAATCACATCCCGATCGACCAGAACAGTGACCTGGCCACGATGTTCCAGGATTTCAAGAATCGAACCTGGGAATTGTTCATCCAGCTGTTTCGCTACGCCAATTGACTCCATCGTCCCTGCTCCTGCATAATTTTTTCCTGTAATCTCATCAATCCTTCCAGCAACGCTTCCGGCCTGGGTGGACAGCCGGGAATATAGACGTCCACAGGAAGAAATTCATCAGCACCCTGAACGACGGAATAGGTGTCGAACACGCCGCCGGTACAGGCACACGACCCCATGGCAACCACGTATCTGGGCTCGGGCATCTGGTCATAGACCCGGCGGACGACAGGGGCCATTTTTTTAGTGATGGTACCGGCCAGGATTAAACAGTCGGCCTGACGGGGACTGGCACGAAACAGAATGCCGAAACGATCAAGATCGTTGGTTGAGGCGCCCGCCACCATCATTTCAATAGCGCAGCAGGCAAGGCCAAAGGTGGCGGGCCAGATGGAACCGGCCCGTCCCCAATTGATCAGTTTGTTGAGCGGTGCGATAATCGTACTGGCACCGGGAATGAACTTGATACCTTCCTGGATTTGGACAAGATTGTTGTTCATTTTTCCCATTGGAATGCCTCCTTTTTCCACGCATAGACAAATCCGACAAGCAACAGGAAGATGAAAATGAACATCTCAATTAATGCAAAAAGTCCTAACTTGTCGTACACCAATGCCCATGAATAGAGATAGATCGCTTCGACATCGAAAACGATAAAAAGGATGGCAACCATGTAAAACTTGACGGAGAACCGCATACGCGGTTCTTCCGTCGGTGGATTGCCCGATTCATAAGCGACCAGTTTTTCTTTATAAGGCCGTGTCATTCGGAAAAAACGGCCTATCCATAGAGTGATCGCTCCAAACCCGATACCAATAATGAGAAAAACCAGTATTGCGAGATATTCGGAAGGAAGATAAGAACCGGACATCTTGCTCTCCTTATCCTTTGTTAGTCATCATTAACTCAGCGAAATCCTGCCGTTTTTGGTCGGATGCCGCATCCGGTGTGCCGAAAGAAAGACAGCCGGTGGTACATTTTGAAACACAGGCAGGCTCTTTACCTTCATCGATGCGGTCCATGCATAGGTTGCATTTGTCAACCTTGCCCGTGCCGGAATCCCACTGGGGAACGCCCCATGGGCAGGCTGTCATACAGGCCTTGCAGCCGACGCAGAGAGATTCTTCGACAAAAACGATGCCGTCTTTGGCCCGCCGCTGCATGGCGCCTGTCGGACAGACGTCCACACACCAGGGCTTTTCACAGTGAAAGCAAGCCATATACACAAAGTCCAGCACCGGCAGGTTCCCCTTCATCTTCGGTCCCACCTGCATGATTTTGCAGAAAAAGGCACCTTTGCCGGAATTGTTTTTGGTTTTACAGTGAACCTCGCAGGCTTTACAGCCGATGCACGATTCAACATCCTGGGTAACGTAATATTTGCTCATTGTTATTTCCTCCCATTAAGAAGCGCGTTTGACTGTAATAAAGCTTTCATTGAGGTTGATACCGCCTCCGGCTTGATCGAAATCGAACAGTTTGCCAACCATAAATACCTGGTCGGCCAGACCTTTTCCGTAAGCTCTGGCCTGGGCCGGGATATCCTTTCCAAAGCCATGCAGCATAAAGACCGCTTCAGGATGGATAAAGTCGGTTACTTCAGCTTCTATGGTACCTTTGGCACTACCGTTGGTGATTTCGACCATATCTCC
>CAZLGM010000014.1:0-14526 GCA_964558875.1 uncultured Desulfocapsaceae bacterium | reverse complement strand
GGTCAGCTTCACAAAACCTTTGGCGTCAAAGTCTTCAATCTTCACATCAGTGTTCTGGAGCTGGTAATTCCAGATATCTTCGATGGTCTCATAGGGGAAATACTCTTCTTTGCCAAGACGTTTGGCAATCTCTGTGTATATCTCCCAACCGGGCTTGGAGTCATAATATGGCTCGACTGCTTTTCTTCTCATACCGAATCCCGGTTTTGGTCCTTTTTCGGTGCGCAGCATAGTATCGCGTTCCAGGAAGGTGGATTCCGGCAGGATTACATCGGCAAACCAGGCGGTTTCGCTGTAATTCACCTCGGTTACCACAAGAAGATCGAGCTTGTTCAGGATGCGTTTTTGTTCCTCGGTATCGGGAAGCGCAATAAACGGGTTATGTCGGTGAACAAAATATGCCTTTACGGGATAGGGTTTGCCGGTATCGATGGCTCTATAGGCCAGCTGCAGCATTCCTGCTCCGGTATCGAAGTGATTAAATTTCTCTGTATCCAGTTCATCACATCGTGGTTCTTTAACACCTGGTATGTCGGCGCCGAGGCTTTTAAGTCCTTTGGCTCCGGCATCTCCCGGAGTTTTCGGATAGATCTGGCCGCCTTTTTGCTCGACATTGCCCATCAGGGCATTGAGGATATTGAGCATACGGCTGGCGTAAAAGGTGTCGCGATAGCGGGCGTAGAGCCAGCCTATATGGAAGATGACCCCTGGTCTGTCCGCATTGATTTCATGACAGAAGGCCTTGATCTCTTCGGCGGAAATGCCGGTTTCCTCTTCTGCCCATTCGGGTGTGTAAGGTTGAAGGAAATTCTGTAATTCCGGCAGGCCAGAACACCATTTGGAAACAAATTCTTCGTCATACAGTTTGTTGTTAACAACATAGTTGGTGATGCCTAGCAGCAGGGCATAGTCGGTGCCGGGCTTGTTCTGCCAATATCTGGTCGCTTTGGCGGCGGTATTGGTAACTCGTGGGTCAACATAGGTTACATGGCAACCGTTTTTTACCGCTTTCATAAAGCTTTTTACTTCTTTGACCTTGAAGGACTCGGTAATATTACGGCCGAACAGGACGATATGCTTGGCGTTTTTTAAATCATAGGCAAACGCGGTACGTCCCATGCCAAAGGTCGATTTACTGGCATGGTTGGCATTACGGCCACATGTGCAGTCATGATTAATATAGTTGGGAGAGCCGATCGCCTTCATGAAAGCTTTACGCAGATCTGCAAATGGGCCTCCGCGGTCGGTGAGCATGATTGCTTTAGCGCCGTGTTCATCGATGATTCCACCCAGCTTGTCGGTGATATAGTCAAAAGCCTCATTCCACGATATGTTCTTCCATTCACCGCTGCCTCGCTCACCTACACGAATCATGGGGGACTGGGGACGTTGGTTGTCATATTGAAAAGGAATAGAGGCGGCCGCTTTTGCACAGATAGACGTGCCCATGCCGCCGTCATTGGGGTTTCCTTCAACCCAGGTAACCTTGCCATCCTCCACCTCTACTCTCAGTGGGCATCGTACGGCACACATTCCGCAGATGGAGTACACAGATTTTTTCATCAGTTTTACCTCCTCGTATTCGTTTGATTTCGTTGACCTGGCAGGGGATTTCTCACAGTGCCATGTTCCCCCGGCAGGTGGCGTATCACATCTATTAGTACTGAACAACCGGGTTATGATCAGCCGGTGTTACAGATTGTATTTAGTATTAATGGTTGATGCAGGACGACGTTATGCTTTCACACTGTTCAGGTTATTACCGGTTTCGGCAGCCAATGTGTTGTCGATTTTCACAGTGTCTGAAACAGTGGATTTTTGTTTCTTTATCAGTCTCTTACCGATAGCCCAGCATATGTAACAGCTAAGCAGGACCATGAAGTAGTAAAAGACAGCTCCGACCAGAAGTGGTTCACCGCTGGTTGTCGGTATGGTAAAGAGATAGCCTTTATTAAAAAGCCTTGTTAATTCTTCAGTTCGGTAAAACTCATTAATAAAGGCGAACATAAAAAAGATTGGTATGACTTTACGGACAAGGCCCAACATAAGGCCTTCAAAAAAATAGTCATAATAGGCCCGGTTCAACAGGGACTGGTCAATATTGCGGGCAAGACGTTTTGCCTTGTCATGGTCTTTGCATTTCATTGCTTCTTCGCGAATGTTGAGCCAGTACTGGAAATTATTTTCCAGCTCGATATACCGCTTGGTAATGATCAGCCGGTTCATCAGTTTTGTGAATAGAACCGTGACGATTCCGATCAAGGTGATAACAAAAATTGGGCCGAAAATATGCAAAGGAGATAGGATCGTAAAGAGACCGTCCGCCACCAGTTGAAAAAAAACGGCGATTTTATCCCAGAGTGCATCGAGTAAGTCTTCCATTTAGTCCCTCTCTTGTTGCTTGAAAAATGCTAGTACTTCAGGTTTCGGGGGAAGGAACGTCCCTCCCCCCGAAAATGTCTAACTCATCGTTCTACGCAGTTCTATTCTCTTAGATCCAGTACTCGATCTTGAAGAAACGGAAGAACAGGAAGAACAGGGTGATCGCCAGAACGACCTTGAGCTGCATCTCAGAGAACATCTTCTGAGCACGGCTACCCAAAGTACCACCGACAAAACCACCGATGATGATAGCGCCGGCCAATACCCAGTCAGGCCAATAGCCGATCATGACATAACCCAGGAAGGCACCGACGGATGAGAAGCAGGTGCCGATCAGGGAGATCGGTACGGCAACGTACATGGGCAACGCGCCCAGGGTAGTCATCGCGGGTACCAGCAGGAAACCGCCGCCGATACCAAAGGCACGGGAAACAACACCGATACCAAGACCGAGGATAGCAAACAGCAGCGGATTGATTTTGAACTCTTCGCCCCAGAACTTAAAGCGATAATCGGTCAGGCCGGTTTTAACAGGCTCAATGGAACCCATTTCAACAGCTGTCCCTGTTTCTTTGGCCTTTTTAACGGCCGCGTTGAACTTCTGAACCATTGCCTTGATGTTTTTCCGCTTCTCCATGGCCTTTGGAGTCATCTCCATCAGGGTCTTGATACCCATGATGACAACGAGAACCGCCAGCCATTCTTTATACGCCTTCATAGGCAGGAGAGCGGAAACATATTTACCAAGCCAGATGGAGCCGATGAAAATACCGACACCAAAGGAGATACCGACCGGCCAGGCGACACGTCTCTCAACAACGGCAAAACGGTAGAAAGCGCCCAGCGGGGAGAACAGGGTGAGTGCCATGTTGGAAGGTTTGAGAACGTTGGCGGCGTTAACACCGACAGGACCCATGGTGTTAACAACCAGTACCTGGAAGGCAGCCATCAGCATACCACCCGCAGCACCGATCATGGAAAAGTAGGTACCGACAGCAATGGCGCCGATGGTAATCCAGATCGGATTCATATAGCGGTAACCTTTTTTCAGCCAGAAACCTTTTCCTTTCAATTTATAAGAACCGGCTTTTGCACCGTTGACATAGACATCAAAACCGGTATCGGGTGCGGTATGTCGGAAAGACTTGAAAGAAGCTGTATATTTACCGGTCGCCTTGTCGAGTTTGACCGAGGTTCCCTTATCCCAGTAGTTACCGCTGGACTCATCGGCGAGGACAGATCTTGCGAAGATAACGATCTTACCGACACGGCTGCCCTCTTTAACGATGGTGTTGATACCGTATTTCCCCTCATGGGCATACTTGAAGAAATTCCACTTATCCGTGCTGTTGATGGGACCGAGCGCGGCTTTGGCGGTAGGATCAATATCGTCAAATTTCTTTTTCAGGGCATATTCGGTCGTACTGTAGAGTCCCTGGCCCTTTTTAAAGATAATGGACGGTCCACCGAACTTGGTGTCTGCCTTTTTACCAAACGCGTTGGGATTACTGGTAATCATGTAGTAAAGAGGCGGGATGGAAGTATCCAGTCCGAATTTCTTCTTCTTTGAGTCTTTTTTAAATCTCTTTGTCTCATGGGGCAGTGTTGCATCTGAAGGTTTGAACTCATCTTGCTGGGCAACAGCAATATACAGTTCAGCCCCGGGAGCAATGGTGCCTTCAAAGGTAACGGTGTCCCCCACTTTGTCGGCTCCTGAAATTTTTACCTCAGCCAGGGCAGTAGAGCCGGTAGCCAACATAAAAATAGTGATGAACATCAATGTCATTGATGGCCAAAACAGTTTCTTCATTTTTTCCTCCTCACATGTGATTAATATTTTGTGAAAACACCTTTGTTTCCACATACCTTGTTGCAACAACAAACGTTTTTAAAACCTCCTTATTAAAATTGGCTACAGAACATCCCCCTGTGATCGAAAAGAATATTGATTGAGATAACCTACTCATGTTGATCAATTATCCTTCTTTGAAGCCTTAATCTGTAAATATCTGTTGGACAGCCATCCACCCGCCGTGACTCCTGCAACACCAATTATCAGCAGCTTGACCAGTTGAGACGGCTGAACTTCAAAAACAACAAGAGTGGTAGTGTTGACAACAAAATAAATCGGTAGAACAAAAAGCAGTCCGGCTGCTGCCAGCCAGAGATACTTGGCCCTTATTTGGCCCTTTGTTTTGTCAATAAGCGAATAGCCGGTGACCAGCCCATTAAACCCGACTATTATCGGCAAAAGATCCAGTAGCCGTTCACCTGGAACGATCATCGTGCCGAACAGCAGAAGGAGTATGGCACCGATGGCGCCGATACCGATTGAGTGAATAAATTTTATGATGGGTGTGTTCAACATGGATTGCTCCCCGTTGCAGAATGAACTGTTACTGTCTACTTCCAACCTGAGATTACTCATGGGTCACCTCGTTTCTTTCCAGTACGATTTGTACTTTTGATTCAAGTTCATCCCGGTCGATGGGTTTGACGCAATATTCATCTGCACCCCGGCTGAGAGCTTCTCTTGCCGTTTCGACAGTAGGGTAGCCGGTTAACATGATTGCCCGCATGGATGGTTGGATTTGCTTCAGGATGGTCAATACTTCGATACCACTCATTTTTTTAAGCTTGATATCGAGTATGGCCAGGTCGATCTGATTCTTTCTGGCAAACTGTACCGCCTCTTCCTCTTCGGTGAACGTGTGGGTCGTGTAGCCGCATTTTGTCAACATTTTGCCGATTAACACTCCAGCATCCAAAACATCATCCAGGATCAGTATTTCAGCCATTGACACCTCCATTTCCAACATCTTTTGATTCATGAACCTTTTTGGTAAAATCCGTTACTGCCGGTATTTCATTGTCGGTCGGTAAACTCACTGTGATGGCGGTTCCGGGTTGTTCCTTATCATCATTTACCGGACTTTTAATGGTGATTGTGCCGCCGTGGTCCTGGACGATGCCGTATGAAACCGACATGCCGAGCCCTGTTCCTTTTCCTACGGCTTTTGTCGTGAAAAAAGGATCAAAAACTCTGTCCTGTATTTCTTTCGGTATTCCTTCGCCAGTATCCTGGAAAGTGATTGAGGCCTGTTTTTTGTTGCTGTCAAAACGTGTGTAAACGGACAGCATGCCGCCATTTTCCATGGCATGGTGCGCGTTGTTGATCAGGTTGAGAAAGACCTGACGGATTTTTTCCACATCCCCCACTATGGTCGGCAGGTGTTCTTCAAAATGCATTTCAATCTCGATATGGTCGATACTGAGTGAGTGCTCGGTAATGGTGAGAACATCTCCGGCCACTTTGTTCAGGTCGATATTCTGTTTCGAACTCTCCGACTGTCTGGAAAATTTCAACAGGTCGGCGACGATTTTCCGGCAGGTCTTGGTTTGTCTTTCGATGACTTCGAGGTTTTGATAGTTTTCCTCTTCCTTTTCAAAATCATCCATCATCAATTGGGAATAGCCGAGAATGATACCAAGCGGCGTATTGATTTCATGGGCAACACCGGCAGCCATCTGCCCGATGGACGCCATTTTTTCACTGCCGGCCATCTGCTGCATCATGTCTTTCACACCGGTCAGATCTTTGACGATGCCTTCGCAGCCGATCATCCTTTTATTATCGTCATAGATGGCTGCTGCCGACAGCAGAACGTTGATGACGGAGCCATCGGCCTTTTTAAACACTACCTCCATGTCTTTGATAAATCCCTGCTCGTAGAGAGTCTCCAGGTAGATGTTCAACTCATCGTCGCTATTGAATATCTGATCGAGGTTCAGCGGCTCCAGATGGGTTCGGTTTTTTTTGTCGTAGCCGAGCATCTCAAGGCCGGAATCATTGATGTCGGCCATCACCTGACCTTCGTCGCAGAAGTACACCATGTCTCTGGAGTTGGAAAACAGGTGTCGGAACTTTTTCTCCGATTTGGAGAGTTCAGATGTGCGCTCTTCGACTATCTCTTCAAGGTGAAGATTCATTCGCATCATCTCTTCCGCCGCATTGGCACGCTGGCGGTTGGCAACCCGCAGCTTCTCGGCATTGGCCTCAACAATCCTGAATGCTTGGACACCTTTGTGGTAGTAAATCATGACCGCAGAGACCGATACGATCATCATGGTATTGAAACCACCGGAGTAGGCGGAAAGGGCCTTCCATACTGCTTTATGATCAGTCATCAGCAGAAATTGTTTGACGATATGACCAACGGCACGGGAGATGGAGAAGGCGGCCATTACCAGGCAAAGGTAAAAAAGAAAACCCCATAATAAGTTTTCCGGTTGATGCCGGGTGAGCAGATAGGAATAATTCAGGGATAGAAACGAGAGAATAATGATTAAAAAGGACCCGAAAATGTCGGTGAGAATTGCCGGAGCCATTGAAAGACCGGTTGTCTGAAAAGTCACCGAATCCATTAAGACTCCTTCTTATTCTGTTCAATAGTTGTGCGATAGAAGGCACGCAGGGCAAGGTAAAGGAAGAACAGGGCCGGCACAGAAATCAGATGGTCAAGTTTAGTTAAGTAATAGGTGAGCTTCAGCGAGGTGAGAGGAAAGATAAGTTTTGTCTGAAAATAGCTGTCACCGTAGAAGAAATCCGTAGGTTTCATGTGATGATGAGCTTCATGTCCAGTGAAAGCGATAAAATTCCATAGGAACATCAACAGACAAAAAAGTTGAAGATATACCCAACCCCGTTGCTGAAACGAGCTGCGTCGAATATCCCAGAACAGATAGATCAAGGCGCCCATAAAAAGGACGTGTGCCATCTGGTGAACATATAATCCTTCGGGAGGACCGTGGGTTTGGAGGGCCCAGGCGCTGTCCGGGCTGAAAAAAAGAATGAAGCAAAGAGAAGAAAGAAGGACAGTGAACAACCGGTTTCGGATAAACAGTGATTTACCAATCCCTTGAGTTTTGGCGATCAGCACACCAATGCAACAAAATTGTTGCAATAACTTTATGGGTTTTTGGTGAATCCCGTCCAGCTTCAATTTTCCACCTTTATCGATTTTGGCCGGTTGTCTTAAAGATGCCCTGTCCGGCTTAAGGTAAGACTATTTTTCGCTGCGGCTCAATACTCCCCATATTGCTAATTGAGCATGCCCGATCGCATATTTCGCACTATCAACCTTCAATAAGCACTAATTGTGCCATATCTGGAATAATTGAAGATGCCTATCCGTGTTGCCAGTAAATGCAGGAGAAAGGGATTCGGACGGAGTTGAGTTTTGAAATAGCCTTTGCAGTTTAAAGGCACATTAGACGCATCAAATAAGTTGCATGCAGCAGAAGTGATGCATGGAGGTGGCTGGTTAATCAGGAACGGAAATCTTTGGAGAGGATGCTCTCCTGGCGCATAAGCCGTTGAAATGCCTGGCGTTCGATGCCGCTCAGTTTCGCTGCGGCAGTGACATTGCCGTTGGTTTTCTTGAGAGCAGATGTCAGGTAGATGGAGGTAAAACGGGAAAGGAATTCTTTTTTGGCCTTATTGTAGGGCAGCTTCTCAAAAAGATCGCTGTTTCGATGTTCAAAATCGGTTGTGGAAAATTCTTTTTTTACCTCCAGGGTATCGGCAAGATCCTCTACACGCATCGCTTTACCGGAAGTCAGCAGCACGGCCCGGTTGATGACGTTTTGCAGTTCACGGATATTTCCCTGCCAGTGATGGTTCATGAGCCATTGGAGAGATTCCGGGGTGAATTCAAGACCCTGTTTGTCATATTCCCGTCTGAACATAGAGAGAAAGTGGGCAGCAAGGCGGGGAATGTCTTCGGCGATTTCATCCAAAGACGGCAGGGTGATGGACATAACATTGAGACGATAAAACAGGTCTTCACGGAAATCGCCGGATTTCATCTTTGCTTCAAGATCCTGATTGGTGCTGGCGATGACCCGGACATCGACCTTGAAGCTTTTTGTCTGACCGAGCGGTTGGATTTCCTTTTCCTGAAGAACCCGCAGCAGCTTCGTCTGGATTGAAATGGGAATATCACCAATTTCATCGAGCAGGATTGTTGAGCCGTCAGCTTCAATAAACAGTCCATCCTTATCCGTTTCCGCACCTGTAAATGCCCCTTTTTTATAACCAAACAGTTCACTCTCCAGAATCTGTTCAGGCAAGGCGGGACAGTTAACGGTAACCATCTTTTTTGATTTTCTGCTGCTCAAAGCGTGGATTGTCCGGGCTGCAACTTCTTTGCCGGTTCCGGACTGCCCACGGATGAGAACAGTGGCATCACTACCTGCAAAACGGGAAAGCAGATCTTTTGTCTGCATCATCCGAGGGGAGCGGCCGATCATGCTGTCAAGGGAGGTATCCTTGCTTAACCGGTGCTGCAACTGACGGTTTTCACGTATCAGAATAGTCCATTCCAGAGCCCGTTTTACAGCACGTACAATCCTATTATTGTCAAACGGCTTTTCAAAGAATTCATAGGCCCCATCCTTGATTGCCTGAACAGCCATTTCGATGGTACCGTATCCGGTCATGATAATTGTTGTGATGGTCGGGTCGATCTCTCTAGTTTTTTTCAGAAGTTGCAGACCATCCAAGTCAGGCATTTTAATGTCGGTCAGCAGAACATCGGGTTTAAATTGATCCAGTTTCTGCAGGGCAGCCATACCGGAAGTTGCCAACTCGATGCGACATTCCAGATTTTGGTAAAGGACTTTCTCAAGAACGGCAAGCATCTCAGGCTCATCGTCGACAATGAGAATTTTTTTCTGGGCCTCCTGTTCGACCATCCGTCATTATCTCCAATAATTCTGTATGTTTTAAAGAGGTTGGGGTTGTATCATGTGGTCAGCACTATATACTTAACCACGTTCCTGAAAACAGTGCAATAAACTTGTTGCACATCTGGACGTCGGTGAGCCTCTTGAAGATTCGGGGCCTGTTTCAGGCCTGCTGCTTGTGGTGTTTGCCGGTGATGATCTGGAAGTAGGTCTGGACAAATTTCCCGGAGAGTGTATCCATAATGGAAAACAGCATTTCTTCTGAGGGTGGAAACTCTCCGACAAGGTGAAAATACACATTCCTCGACAGGTTGGACAGCATGGAATCGATCTCCCTGTAATAGCTGTCGTCAAAATAGTAGCAGCGGCATCTCAGCGGTCTCTGCTCAAAAAGAAGACAGTTGTTCTCCCTGAATAGCGGGCATTTTTTCTGAAAATGCCGGTAGTTCTCCTGCAAGCCTAAGCGGTTCAGTCCTGGACTCTCCTGCTGCACTCTGTGAATGACCTCTACATTTTCCAGAGCGATGTCGATGATTGTATTACGTTCACTGGCTGGCAACATCTTGTTGACGCAGTGACTGAGATACATCGATTCTACCAGGTGAAGCTCGAAATACTCATAACAGCATGGCAGATCTCCCTGGCCGCAGAACTCTTTGTGAGCGGATTTGCGGGCCGTGTTATCTATGGATAACAGAATGGAACAGTATTCGTCGTAAAAGGGTTCAAAACCGTTTCCGGAGCGGTCTGCCAGGGTCGGCTCCTGAATGGTCAGCCGCTTTTCTTTTTTTCCGTATTTTCTTAACAGTTTCCACTGCTGGTAGTTGGTTGGGTGGGCTCGGGTGCCTTTGAGCTTCTTTTCCGCATGTTTGGAGGCAAGACCTCGACGCAGCATATAGGCGGAAACAAATGTTCCGGTTCTGCCCATCCCGTGTCGACAGTGAACGAGTACCTTTTTGCCCAGATAAAATGCCTCGTCCAACCATTCCAGAGCCTTCTCCATTTTTTCCATGTCCGGAGCACACTCATCCGGGATTGGCAGGTAATACACTTCAAAGCCCGATTGTTCCTCAATTTCATGCAGGTCACAGAATTCACCGCAAAGATTGACAATGGCATCCACACCTTGATCTCTTATCAGATCCAGATCATCATAGGACATCGGTGCATGCCCAACACCGAGCTGACTTGTTAACCAGGTCACTTGATAACTCATAATCCTGAATCCGTGACTGAAATTGTTTTTTTAGCAATTAACATATTGATATAATACAAAATTAATGGGTTATTCAGTTTTAACCTTAAATAATGTTCTGCCCTTTGGGGCATCCGCTAGCACTGCATCTTCGCTTCATTGAACCGCCTGATATAGTTTACTATAATTAGACAGTTCAATGAAGCGAAGCTACAGCACTATCAATGCTCACGGATTCCGGATAATCCCTTACTCTTCTCCGGAGAAATGGTATCGTCCATTAAAGAACTCATGCACACATTTATCGACCATTTCCTCATTGTGTAAAACCATATCCATAATTTTGGTAGCGCCCAGCAGTCTGCCGACCATATCGAGTTTTTTAGCAAGAGAAGGTTCATCCATATCAGCAAGTCGGGCTTCGAGCAGGTCGGCTTTTTTCTGAACAGTAAAGCCAAGTTGCAAAAAAACGCGGCTTAAGAACTCCAGCCTCAATGATCGTCCTTCAAAATCAGCACCACCGCCTGCAAATCGTAACATACAGTAATTGGCGGAGGCAACATCTCCACAAAGTATATCGAGAATGGTAAAGTGGTAGCCAAAACGCATATTCAAATGGAGGTAATCGGTGCTGACAACCCCGTAACTGCTGAACTGAAAGTCATCCTGTTTGGGAGCTATACCACCGCTCATAACAATCTTATCGTAGCTATCCCAATCGAACGGTTTGTTTTTCCAGCGGACATCCGGGTGGCTCAGCCCTTTCCAGACAGCGAGAAATGGAGTACAGGTGATCAGATCAAGGGTGAGAGCTTGACCTTTTTGAGGAATCCTTAAAAATCCGCCACCCACATTAAAAAGATACATTTCCAACGGCAGGTCGGAGGATAATTTAATGGCTCCCCGGCCGGTTCCCGGTTTTGCTTCCATGAACATCGACTGTACTCCTTTTTCATGGACAAAACGGATAATGTCATGCATGGATCGGCACGATTCGGGTACAAATTGTTTGGATGTGGGATCAACAAGTTTAAGCGGTGCTATAAAACTGAGCATTGGGCCCAGCCGCTGATGATAATGAGATTCTTCCAAAGGATGTGATCCGTCTGCCTGGGTCAGTGCTTCCACGTTGCCCTCATAGACCTTGACCTGATTTGCATCAATAGTCACCTGTTGCCTGTTTTTCAGTATTCGTGCGGCATCCGGGCAGCCAACCAGCAGCGGGACACCGAATTCGCGGGCAATTGTGGCAAAATGACAGGCAGTACTGGATTTTTCGGCAACCACTCCGCTGAGCCGGTTCATGACCCGCACATATTCGGGAGGCGTGTTTTCAGTTACCAGGATAGCGCCCTGGGGAACTTTATCGACCGGATTGTCCGGCGAAACCAGGTAGACAGGACCACTGCCACAGCCTTTGGCTCCCTGTCTGCCTTCTGCCAGAATGATCGGGTGTAGATCCTGATCTACCTCAGGGGGGGGGTCCACTTGGTGTATTTCTGTTTCAACCTGTAGTGGCCTTGTCTGGAGAAGAAAAAGTTTACCGTCATCATCAACGGCCCACTCAATGTCCTGGGGGGCGCCGAAAAACTGTTCCAAACGGTGTCCCCATCGACCAAGAGACCTGGCTATTTCATCACTGATGATCGAAACTGTCTTGAGACTGATCTGCTCCGCTCCGCTGATATCGATCAATTCCGGTTCTGCTGACCTTGACAACGTATATATATCAGGTTTTGTTCGGCCGCTGACCAGCATTTCTCCCAGACCGGAGATAACATGGAGGTGCTGAAATTCATCCACACCGCCATGATTGACAGGTGACTGGGTATAAAGAACACCTGATGCAACTGAGTCGACCATCTTCAGCACAAGCACCGACATAGGGGTTTCTTCATCGAACAGCCCATAGCTGACCCGGTAAAAAAGAGCCTCGGGACTGTATTTCGAAGCAAGAACCTGCCGGTAGCTGTCGATCAGGTCGCTTTTATCAACATTGATACGGGTCAGATATTGGCCGGCAAAGGAGAACTCTCCGTCTTCACAGGCGGCGCTGGAACGGACAGCGACACGTAGCGGTTCATCATATTTCTCCTGAAGGTTCTGAAATGAGTGCAGTATTTCTGTTTCAATAGGTTCAGGGACTTCACCATTAAGAATCCGCCTCTTTATTCTCTCAGATGTTCGGCGAAGAGAATCGGGAACCTCGATATCAAGACCGGTCAGCAAATCTCTGATCGGTTCCCGCAGATCGTTATATTCGATGAAATAGTGATAGCTGTTGGTTGTGATTATAAAACCGGGTGGGACGGGTCCATTCAGCCGGTTTTCAATCAGTCCCAGATTTTTTCCTTTATTGCCGATGGTATCGGTCTTGGGTTGGACCTGATCGAGCCCGAGTGTGAACGGGGGAGAGGTGTCAAAAGGGGGAGGGGCCAGCAAAAAACGGATATAAAAATCGAATTTACGATGATAATCTGCCAGGGTAACATAATCACCGGGAGCCAACCGATTGAGGCAGTCGATCATCAACGCAACTTTCTGTGAAAAGATCTCACAAAGATGGGCTACACCGGCCAGATCCATTTTGGATGGACCATGGTAGGCGTCCTGGATCCAGGCCATCAGTTCATGACAACTGGAGTCGTGAGTAAGTAACTCTTTAAAGGCCTCATATTTATTCCGAAGAACAAATCCTGGAGCGAAGACTTTGTAGGAAAGCTGTTGGAAGAGTTTTTTTATCAACCGCTACTCCGCTACCCTGTCTTTCGCCATGTTTGCGGCCCCGTTTTATGGATTGCCGAACCATTTGAGTCAACGGCAACGGTAACCGGCATGTCGACCACTTCAAATTCATAGATGGCTTCCATACCCAAGTCTTCAAAGGCAACAATCCGTGATTGTTTTATTGCCTGGGATACCAGGCAGGCGGCTCCACCGACAGCCATCAGGTAAACTCCCTGATGCTTTTTGATCAGCCCGATTGTCTCATCTCCTCGCTCGGCTTTGCCGATCATTCCCAGTAGCCCGCAGGTGGTCAGCATCATTTTGGTATATTTATCCATCCGAGTTGCGGTGGTCGGTCCGGCCGGACCGACGACTTCATCGCCGACGGGATCGACGGGGCCGACATAATAGATAAAGCGGTTGTTGAAATCGACACCCTCGGGCAATGATCTGCCTTGATCGATATATTCCTGAATACGGCGGTGGGCGGCATCACGGCCGGTGAGGATTTTTCCACTTAACAGAAGCGTTTCGCCTGCCTGCCAGCTATTGATCTCTTCACGGCTGATATCATCCAAATGAACACGTCTGGATTCTGAACCACCTTTTAATTCAATTTTCGGCCACTGATCGATGTCCGGTTTTGGAAATTTGGCAGGACCACTCCCATCAAGACGGAAGTGTGTGTGACGGGTTGCGGCACAATTGGGAATCATGACCACAGGAAGGGAAACAGCATGGGTCGGATACGTTTTGATCTTTACATCAAGCACTGTAGTGAGTCCGCCGACTCCCTGGGCACCAATGCCAAGGTCATTGACACTGTTGAATATCTCTAAACGTAGTTCTTCAGTTTCGTTCTGAGGTCCGGTCTCCATGATTGTTTCAATATTCAACGGTTCCATGAGAGACTCTTTGGCCATCACGGCGGCTTTATCCAGCGTTCCGCCAATACCGATGCCAAGTATTCCCGGAGGACACCAGCCGCCACCCATTGTAGGTACGGTAGTTGTGACCCAGTCGACCACGGAATCGCTGGGATTGAGCATGACTCCTTTTGATTTGTTTTCAGACCCACCTCCCTTGGCTGCGATTTTTACATCTATTGTGTTACCGGGGATAATCTCGGTATATACGATGGCCGGGGTGTTGTCGCCGCTGTTTTTTCGGCTGCTGAAGGGGTTGTGCAATATCGACTTGCGAAGAGGATTGATCGGATCGGTGTAGGCCTGCCTTACACCCTCATTGACCATCTGTTGAATGGTACGGCTGGAGTCAAAAAGACAATCCGCACCAATTTTAACAAAGGCGATGACGATTCCGGTGTCCTGGCAGATAGGCCGGTGGCTGGCTGCAGCAAGACGTGAATTGACAAGGATCTGAGCGATGGCATCTTTTGCCGAAGGACTCTCTTCCCTGAGATAAGCATTGTGCATAGCCTGTACAAAATCCATCGGATGATAACAGGCAATATG
>CAZLGM010000013.1:0-26946 GCA_964558875.1 uncultured Desulfocapsaceae bacterium | reverse complement strand
CTAACAAGCCTATATCACTTTACAATATAGGTGAACCTTTTATCAATACTGAGCTGTTATTATTGTACCTGTCTATCGCCGGCAACGAGTTACACGGTTCCCGACAGGTGAACCGTCTATGAATGTGAATCGTTTTCGTCAAAGGAAAAAAACGAGTACAATTATCAGGCGGTTGTTTGTTAAGGGCACCTTTAAAAACTGCTATTTTGCCCGATTACTGCGTCACAGAATAGAATAAAATGCTCACATATGTCGAATATGCTCCGCTTTTATTCTATTCTGTTCCTTGTCCTCAAACAAAATATCTAATTTTTAAAAGTACCCTTGATAAGATCGGTTTTTTTCCGGGCAGTCATCTGTTTTATCTGATATTCTCGCTTACAGGCATCCGAGCGGGAACCGTACTGTTCCTGATACATGAGAACAACAGGACGTCGCGAGCGAGTGTATCTGGATCCGTTTGGACCATCACCATTATGCTCCCTGAGCCGCCGTGTTAGATCGGTGGTCACACCTGTATATAAGGTTTGATCAGCGCATTGGACGATATAAACAAACCAGGACATATGGAGCACCCCAAGTTACATGAACCAATGACTATTTGCGGACTGGTAAAGAAACGAAACGTGAAAAATACGATATCATTTTTTTCAGTTTGAGACCATCATTAACTGGTGAGTGAACCCGGGCTGGTAGTCCGGACAAACACAGGAAGAGATTTGTGGTTGATGGTCAAGTCGGAATAGAGTAACGTGTGCCGACTCAAATAAATGATGTAGAAAACTAAAAAAATGACTGTGTTGGACCGATGAGTGGAAATGACAAATTTGCCGATCAGGCATTAACCGAACATTTAAGAGACCTGCGGGGTTGTCTTGTCAAGTCCTTTGGGGCTGTGGTTGTTGGTTTTGTCCTTTCATATCTGGTCATCGATCAGATATCCCACTATTTTTTTAAGCCTCTACTCGAGGTGATGCCGGAACAATCTTCTCTTATTTTCAGCGCCTACCAGGAAGGGTTTTTTTTTATCTAAAACTTGCCCTGGTGAGTGGAATCCTGCTAGCCAGCCCTGTGATTTTTTACCAGGCATGGCAGTTTATTGCGCCGGGCCTGTACCGGCATGAAAAACGGATTCTTGTGCCGTTCACAATGCTGTCAACGATCTGCTTTGTCGGGGGAGCGATGTTTGGTTACTTTGTCGTTTTTCCTCCAGCTTTTCGGTTTCTAGTCGGCTATTCCAACGATTTTCTCACATCCCTTCCTTCGGTGAGCGAGTATTTCTCCCTGGCTTTAAGGTTGCTGATCGCCTTTGGTGTGGTTTTTGAAATGCCGATTGTCATGGTATTCCTGGCTAAAATGGGGATTATTGATGTCAGTTTCTTAAACAGGAACAGAAAATACGCCATTTTGATCATCTTTGTTATTGCGGCAATCCTGACGCCCACTCCGGATATCGTCAATCAGCTGATGATGGGCGTACCGATGATGGTTCTGTATGAACTGAGTCTGCTCGCAGTCTGGATGTTTGGTAAAAAACCGTTTATCGGCTACAACGAAGAAAATGAAACCATAGATCAGGGTGAAAGTGCTGAAAAATAAATGATGTTGCTGTCTATTTGCCCTGTTGGAAAACCGCATGTTGCTCATCAAAAAGGGTGTGACTTTATCTTTTCAAAATTTCGGTTGTGCGGTAAAATGAAATGTCTGTATGAATTTCCATGTTTTAATCAATAATCTGAATCCGTGTCCGTTTGTCCCGAATGGGCGGACACAAACAGCTTGTGGAGAGTCTATATGAGTGTGAATGCTGATTTTGAACGAGCGTTATCGGTAGGTCGACCGCCCAATGTAAAGAAGTTGTTCCCCAATTCCAAGGCACTGCTTGTTTCCGGCAAAGTGATTGATCGGGCAATGATCGCCAAAAAGAGTGCTATGACCATGGCGGCAAACGGTCGTTCTATCTTTGTGATACGGGGAGTGCTTCAGGCAGCTCAACGGGCTGATGCGGCACTCATCATTGAGATTGCAAGATCTGAGGGGGGTGCCAATGCCTATTGCGCGGTCAATTTCTGGAATATTGCCCGACAGGTGAATGCTGTTTGCAACGAGTTGGGGATAACCATACCCGTTGCCATCCATGCCGACCATTACGGTATTAAAAGCTCGGAAGATGTCGCTCCGGCCAAAATAGAAATTCCATCAATCTTCGATGCCGGTGTGACCTCTATTGCCATAGATGCCTCACATATGCCGGATGACAAAAACCTTCTGGCCAATCTTGAGTTGAATGAGTTTGTACCGGACTGGGCGGGTCTTGAGACTGAAGTTGGTGAGATTAAAGGAAATCAGGGGTTATCCACCGTTGATGACGCCTCCTTTCTCATTAAAGGACTGAACGCTCACTCGATATCAGCCGACTGGATAGCATTAAATAACGGTTCCACCCATGGAATTGAAGCCAGTGATCAGGGAATACAGGTTGACTTGACCGCGGAAATTCATACGGCACTTGAACCGTACAAAGTGTCCGGCGCTCAACATGGAACCTCGGGTAATAACTCTGACAGATTACGTGATATTGCTGCCAGGACGCATACAACCAAGGCCAATGTGGCAACCGCTTTGCAGATGGTATCCTGGGGCGTTGAGGTCAACGATTTCGGTAATGCCATCATGGATGAAGACGGCAATTTTAAAAAGGTGGCCGGAGAAGGGATGAGTGAAGAAATGTGGGAGCAGATGACCGCTTATGCCGACAGTCAGGGATGGAAGGGTGGTAATTATAAAAAGCTCAACCTTCCCTTTGAGAACAAACTTCAGGGGCAGTCCCGCGAGGTGAGAGAAAGAATGTGCAAACGGGTTGAGGATTTTGCCTATAACATGTTCGTCAATGTGTTCAACGCCGAAGGTACGGCGACTATTGCACGCGAGTTACTGATCAAAGCAGATTCCCATGATCTTGGTCCCAAGGTTGACCGGATCGAGGACCCCGCCGACTGGACTACTGAACAAATTATTGAACGAGCCCAGACTCTTGATGTTGATAAGGGGCCTGAGGGCGATTGGGACGATTAGCAGTTCCTGCTGACATCTGATATATGAAACAACGGGAAGAAAGGTGACTTTTTTCTCGTTGTTTTTTTGATTGAACCTGAATCCGTGAGCGCCCTTAATGAAGTGCTCTTGGAGTGCATTCGATAGTGCTGTAGCTTTGCTTGATTTGGTGGGCCAATAATAGTGAACTATATCGGGGAGTTAAATCAAGCAAAGATGCAGTACTAGCGGATGCCCCGAAGGGCAAAATATCCTTTAGGATGAAAATTGTATAGTCCATTAATTTTATGATATATCAAGGTGATATCAAATAAAATGGCATTCTCTGTCACGCATTCAGGTTAAAGATAAACGGATTTAAATAAAGACCATGAAAAAAATTTTGGTGACCGGCGCAGCCGGTTTTATCGGCGCTCATCTGAGTAAGAAGTTGATCGAGGGAGGTGCCGAAGTTATCGGCTTGGATAATCTCAGCGATTATTACGATCCGCAATTAAAAATGGATCGGATGGCTACCCTGGCTGAAGGTGAAGGTTTTACCCACGTGAACGCGGATCTTTCCAATCGTTCTCAGATGGAAAAACTGTTTAGTGATTATTCATTTGATGCAGTGATGAATCTGGCCGCTCAGGCCGGTGTACGCTATTCGCTTGTTAATCCGCATTCCTATGTGGACACCAACCTGGTCGGTTTTGTCAATCTGCTTGAGGGCTGCAGACATTCCAAGGTCAAACATTTCGTCTATGCCTCTTCGAGTTCCGTCTATGGTGCTAACACCAAAATGCCGTTTACCGTTCACGACAATATTGATCATCCGGTTTCTCTCTATGCTGCTTCGAAAAAGGCAAATGAGCTGATGGCTCACACCTACAGCCACCTTTTCAACTTGCCGACCACGGGACTCAGATTTTTTACAGTATATGGTCCATGGGGCCGGCCGGATATGGCTCTGTTTCTGTTTACCAAGGCCATCCTGGAAGACAGACCGATCAATGTATTCAATAACGGCAATATGGAACGAGATTTTACCTATGTTGATGATATCGTTGAAGGGGTCTACCGGGTCATCCACAAGGTACCGCAAGGAAATCCGGATTGGTCGGGAGACGCCCCTGATCCCGCCACCTCGTACTGCCCGTATCGGGTCTATAATATCGGTAATAATAACAAAGAAAAACTGATGCACTATATCGAGGTGCTGGAAGAGTGTTTAGGGAAGAAGGCAGAGAAGAATTTTATGCCCATGCAGCCTGGAGACGTTCCGGCCACCTATGCCAATGTTGATGATCTGGTCAAGGATTTTAACTACAAACCCGATACCACGTTAGAGTACGGAGTGAGGAAATTTGTCGAGTGGTATAAAGACTACTATTCAGTGTAAGGTTGAGGTTAGCACCCTACTGTTGTAAAATTTTCTGCTTCTTCCATCAGTTTCTCCCATAATTGTCTGTCCCTGCGTTCAATCCGCACCCATTCTTTAAACGTGCGTCCGGCTGGAGCAAATGGTTGCCCGATTCCTTCCTGAATGAGTTCTTGGACCAGGTCTCCCGGTAATTTGACAATCAGGTCACCGGTGCGATGGTCTGCCATTGCTATAAAGGCTTTATCAGCGCGTAAGCAGGGAAATCCCATCAGGGTTCCCTCAGAGATGTTCTGTTTTTTTAGAAACTTTCCACCAATATCCCAGAATAGATTATTTTTTTTCTTCATTATTGTCTTCCTTTGGAACAAACCACTCTTTTTTTCTGTAAACAAGATCCTGACTGGTAGCTACCAACTCTCCCGTACGCTCATTTTTAACGGTGATATCATACAGGGCGGTGGGGCCGGACTCGTTTCGTTCAATGGCCTCGGCAACCAGTCTATCTCCCGGCTTGGTAGCTCGTAGAAAGTTAATGGCAACGTTTAAAGCGACCGCGGTCTGACCACGGGAATTGCCGGCAGCAGCAAAGGCAATATCTCCAAGTGAAAAAATAACTCCTCCATGGGTCATCCCGTGGAAATTGGTCATCTCTTCACTGACGGTAAGCCTTACCCGGCTGTGGCCCGGCCTGATAATGTCAATTTCCGCTCCAAGAAAACGGCTGTAAGGGTCTTGCTGAATATAGTCGTTTATCTGTTCGCTTCTCTTTATACTCATATGAATTTCCGTTGTTCAGTCATGGATGAAATGGCAGCTGGATACTCCTTATATTAAAGAATTGTAAGTAGTTCATACCACTAATGACTCATCCGGGCAATGTAGCTGATGAATTGACGCTCTCCAGTTGTATTGAAAAATCTGATTACTAATGATTCGCAGCCTTGATAAAAGACTAGGCTGATAAAACGACAACACCTCGTGTTAGATTGAAAACTATAGGTAATCAGATTGAAAAGGAAACAGCCGGAAACCAAAGGACAGGAGTTGTGGTTTCCGGCTGTGCTGGAAATATACCGAGGGTAGGGTAGAATATCAGGAAGCTGTAAGATATTTTTTCAGTTTTTTCAGTTTCTTCTCGCCGATCCCTTTGACGTTCATCAATTCTTCCACATCTTTAAATGCTCCGTTTTTTTCTCGATAGTCGATAATGGACTGGGCGGTTTTCTCACCGATCCCTTTCACCTGGATCAGGGTATCCTGATCGGCAGAGTTGATGTCAATCTTTTGTGTCAGGTTTTGCGATATGTTTTGCGCTGTACCCGATGTTGTTTTCTTGGTTTTACCCATAACATAAGGACCCGAAACAAGGAAGAACAGCATGGTTAACAGAAGAGTGGTACTGGTTACAATCGTCTTGGTTTTCATAGTAATTCTCCTTTTGAATTGAGTTGAATAAAAAGGTTGTACGTTTTCTTAAAAAAAGAAGCGTTATTGTTGTCAGGAAATATACAGGTCTGTTCTGACATTCTTCTGACAAACGAGCAGTTTTTTTAAAAAAAATGAAAAAAATTTGCTTTTTTTTTGATTACCAATGATTCTCAGCCTTGACTGGAAAGAGGTATTGTCGGTTTGACAGACGTATTTCAAGGATCATGTATCGCGACCAAGTTTTTGCTATAGACCATAAAATGCTAATAGAATGCAGAGTGGTACCATCCGAAAAGTCATGATCCTTGACCGGAGGCTAGACTGTCAAACCGACAATACCTCGTATTAGGCTGAACTTTATTGGTAATCAGATTTTTTATTGAAACAACTCGTAAAATCCAGCCTGAAAAAATATCGATAATCTTGGCTATTCTTTTAAGTATTTGCTAAAATAGCTTTCGATTTTCCGTTGCCCATATATCAGGGTAACGTGTGAGTAACCCAGATTGCTGTGGTCTCCATTGGATGACTGCAAATTGAAACAACAGGTTGCAGATGTTGAAAGGAGGACATATGACAGCCGCTCAACTCATTCCCGCTCCGGACCCACTGCAGGTTCCCTGGGGCTGGTTTCAGCTTTTTTTATCGGCAACGGGTCTTCTTCACTTCCTGGTGATGAACTGTATGCTCGGTTTTGCCATTATTGCCTTTACAAATCATTTCAGAGGAATGGGTGTTGAGGCTGAAAACCGTCTGATCGGCTCCAAACTGCCTATTTTGATCGCATTCACTGTCAACATAGGCATTGCTCCCCTGCTTTTTCTTCAAGTGCTCTATGGCCATTTCATGTACGCAACCCAGGTGCTTATGGCTGTCTGGTCGTTTTCTATTATTATTATGCTGCTGGTCGGTTACTACGGTGCCTATATTTACGATATGCGGTTTGAACGGCTCGGGCGCTACCGGGTTATGCTCAGTGGACTTGTTGCCTGTATATTGTTGGCAATCGCCTTCATTACGTCAGTGAACATGTCGTTTATGCTCAGGGTTGACGGCTGGGTTGAGTATTTTGACAGACCTGAAGGATTACTGCTCAATCTGGGTGATCCGACTCTTATTCCGCGTTTCCTGCATTTTGTGCTGGCCTCCGTTGCAGTCGGTTCACTTATTCTGGCCCTCTATTATGATTTCAGGCATAGGAAGGGGGAGAGCGATGCAGCACTTCATGTCGCACCAGCCATGAAAAGATTTACCATTACCACACTGGCCAATATCGGTATCGGTTTCTGGTTCTTCCTGTCGCTGCCGAAACAGGCCAGACCCATGACCGGAGATTTGGGAATACTGTTTATCTGCGGATTGACGCCTTCGATTCTACTGGCGCTGCTTGTGCTTGTTCTTGGCTGGAAAAAGAAGGTTCGGCCAGCAGCCTGGACACTGCTGGTCACCATTATGTTCATGACTTTTACACGGGAAGTTGCCAGGATATCAGCTCTGTCGCCCTGGTTCTCAGTAAAAGATGTTGAAGTTGTCCCTCAATACTCGCCATTCATTGCTTTTCTCCTGGTCTTTATTTTCGGTCTCTGGATGGCCTGGTACATGATACGGCTTGTGATTCGGGATAAGGAGGTGAGTTCATGAATTATCCTGTCTGGCAACTCGATATTTTCGGTGGTGGATTTCTGATTGCAGTCGTTGCCGTTGTTCACGTGTTTGTCTCCCATTTCGCCGTCGGTGGCGGGCTTTTCCTGGTACTGGTGGAGATGAAGGGATTACGCGAAAAGAACAGAGCAATCATCGACTATACCAAAAAGCACACCAAGTTTTTTCTTCTGCTGACAATGGTTTTTGGCGGCATGACCGGGGTGGGAATCTGGTTCACCATTGCTCTTCTGAATCCGGCAGCAACCTCATCGCTTATTCACACCTTTGTTTTCGCCTGGGCTATTGAGTGGGTCTTTTTCTTCTTAGAGGTCCTGTCTCTGCTTCTGTACTATTACACCTTTAACAAAATCAGTTCCCGCAATCACCTCTTCCTGGGTTGGCTCTACTTTATCTTTGCCTGGTTGTCGCTTTTCATTATCAACGGGGTGATCGATTTTATGCTTACCCCGGGAACATGGCTGGAGAATCGTGATTTCTGGGCCGGATTTTTCAACCCGACCTTCTGGCCGGCGCTCTTTTTCAGGACATTTATGGCTCTGTTGATAGCCGGTCTGTTCGGTTTTCTGACCAGTGTGAGGATCAGGGAGGAAGAGCTGCGTCACACAATGGTACGCTATTGCGGGATCTGGCTGCTGGTGCCTCTGTTTCTGCTGCTGGGTTCGGCCTGGTGGTATAAGGAGGCTTTGCCCCCGGCACAGCAGCAGGCGATTTTTGTAATGATGCCGGAACTGAAGCGATATCTTGCCGGTTTCATGTATTCTTCTCCGCTTCTGATTCTCGGTGGTCTGGCTATGGCCTTTTTCCGGCCTCAGGCCGTGAGAAAGCCAATTGGCTGGATTCTTCTGATTATCGGCTTTATCTATATGGGTTGCTTTGAGTTTATCCGGGAGGGTGGACGCAGACCCTATATCATTTACGATTATATGTACTCAAACACCATCTTGAAAAAAGACCTGGCCAAATACCAGCAAAACGGCGTCCTGAAAACGGCAAGATGGGTGAAAAACCGGGAAGTCATACCCGAGAACAGAGCGGCTGCCGGTAGAGAACTCTTTAATCTGCTTTGTCTGCATTGCCATTCGATCGGAGGGCCGCTCAACAATATTATTCCAAGGATTGAACCGTACACTCCGGAGGGTATGAAAGGTTTTCTCTTGTCCATGGGGGTTGCCAATCCATATATGCCGCCTTTTCCGGGCAATGATGAAGATGCTTCGGTGCTGGCCGATTTTCTCACCACAACCTTGACTTCCAGTGGTGCAGTTAAAGAGCACCAATATCAAGGTGAAGTTGTTCAAGCGGCTTCTTTTGATCCCGAGGGTAGCGAATTTATCCTGTTGGCCTCAACCACATTGGGGATGGCTTTGTCTTCAAACCCTGAGGTATCCGGTATCGATTTTTCTTTTGCGCCGCCTACGATTCGAGCCCAGTTGTTCAGAAGAGGTGAAACGCCTGAGTTGATTGGCGAGGAGGCCGAACTCAGCTATGTTTTTGAAGGGGCCGAAGGTGAAAACCGTGGTGACTTGGCCCTGTCGGAAGGTTACTTCCAGGCATTGCTTGATATCATTCCTCGTGCAGCCGGCGAGTTCAAACCCTATGTTATCGCTACTCTCACTGCTCAGATCGACGGGGAAACAGTGGCGGAAACCAGGGTGAAAATAGGCGTATCTGCGGAGACCGGCTGTCATAACTGCCATGGCGGTGGCTTGGAGCAGGACGGCAACTATGGTCTGTCCCGGCAAACAGCCGCCAATATCCTTGAGATGCACGATAAACACAGTAAGACCGATCTGTTGGTCGGTTTTCAGGCGGGCAAGACCGTCGTCTGCTCTTCCTGTCACGGTGATTCTGTGCGCGGATCATCGGGTGATCCAGGTGTTCTCAATCTCTCCGCAGCCATACATGGCTTCCATAGTGCTCATCTCCATAAACTGGAGGACGGTTCGAGTTGCATTCTCTGCCATACATCGGCTGATGAGGGTGCAACAAGAAGCTTTGATGGCATCCACAAAAGCATTGAACTGGATTGTTCCAACTGCCATGGAAATATCGTCGATCACGCGGTCAGCCTGCTGAAAAGCGAATCGGCTGCCGGTAAGAAAAAAGCAGCTGTGTTGCTCAAGCACGTTGAAGGACTGGGAAGCGTTGCTCAAAGCGAGATCTCACCGCGCAAACCCTGGGTTATGGAACCGGACTGTTTGAACTGTCACGAAGAGTTTGAAGCGCCTGACAGTGATGATGGTTTCAATCGCTGGACAGAGGACGAAAACTCCTTATTTCATAATCGCACAGGTGAAGAGGAGATCATTCTATGCATCTCATGCCATGGTCCGCCCCACTCGCTCTATCCAGCGATCCATGCATATGGATTGGAAAAAGGTGGTCTGCAGCCGATGCAGTATCAGAAGAGTCTCTATCCCATCGCTGCTGATCACGGATGCGCGGTCTGCCATACTGTTGAAATGGATGAAGAGTTCCACCATCCCGGCTCACTGGCCGAATTTCGCAACAGGGTTGAAGATGAATAGGGGAGATGCAATGGCATTATTCAGGAGGTTGGCAGGAAAATCTGCCAGTGTTTCTACTCTCAACTGAATATTGACGGAAAACAGCCGCTTTCAGATTATGGGGAGAAAAACACTCTGCCCATAATCTGAAGATTTCTGTTACAGCCGTTACCGGCCCATCAGTTTAATTGCTGCGGTGATGATAGCCGGAGGGTCGATACGGCTGTTTTTCCAGAGGACCGATTGTGGTCCGTGTTCGATGAAGTGGTCAGGATAGCCAAGCAGACAACTCTTGACGGAATCGAGTTTGTTTCTGGTAAGCATCTCCAGGATTGAGCTGCCAAAACCTCCGTGACGGGCATTATCTTCTATAGTGATCACCCTGCCGGTCTGAGATATCCATTGGCAGAGCAGGTCCTCGTCCAGTGGTTTGATGAAACGGGGATTAATCACTGCTGCATCAATTCCGACTTTGGTTAACCCTTTTGCCGCTTCAAGGGACGGGTAGACCCGGTTGCCGACAGGCAGCAGCAGAACATCCTTACCCTTCCGCAGCAGTTCTCCGCGACCGATTGGCAGATTTTTCCACTCGTCATCAAGAGCTGCATCTTCTCCTGCACCTCTTGGGTAACGGACAGCTGCAGGTCCATTGTAATTGATTGCGGTATAGAGCATATGCTGCAGCTCATTTTCGTCCTTGGGCGCCATAAGAACCATATTGGGAATGAAGCGCAGGTAGGAGAGATCAAAGACTCCGTGATGGGTGGGGCCGTCGTCGCCGACAACTCCGCCCCGGTCGATGGCAAAGGTGACCGGTAGATTGGGGATACAGACATCATGGATGATTTGATCAAGCGAGCGTTGCAGGAAGGTCGAATAGACAGCAACAACCGGCTTGATACCCTCTATGGCCAGACCGGCCGCAAAGGTGACGGCATGACCCTCTGCGATGCCGACATCAAAACATCTTCCTGGAAATCTGGACATGAATTCGGTCAGCCCGGTACCGGATGGCATGGCAGCGGTAATAGCGGTGATCCTCTCGTCCGCCTCTGCCAGGGAGGTCATGGTTTTACCGAAAACCTCGGTGTAGCTGATCGGCCCTTTTGAGGGCTGGGAAAGGCCGGTGTCGACATCAAATGGCCCCAGACCATGATAGGCGCCTGGGTTTTTTTCAGCAGGCTCATAGCCTTTGCCTTTTTTGGTGATAACGTGGATCAAGACCGGACCGAGGCTGTTATCGCGGACGTTTTTCAGGGTTTCGATCAGGTCGTCCAGCTGATGTCCGGGGATAGGTCCCACATAGGAGAATTTCAGGGCTTCAAACAACATGCCGGGAGTAAAAAATGCCTTGATAGACTCTTCACTGCGCTTGAGAATCGACAGGATGTTTTCACCAACATTGGAAAGAGATGTCAGCTTTTCTTCGATATGGTTCTTGATGCTTCGAATAGTTTTTCCGGTAAGCTTGCGGCTTAAAAATGAGGACATGGCCCCAACATTGGGTGAAATCGACATTTCATTGTCATTGAGTATGACGATCAGGTTTTTGTCGAGATGACCGGCATGATTAAGCGCTTCAAAGGCGAGGCCACCGGTCATGGATCCGTCTCCGATAACGGCGATGGCCCGGTTGTTTTCTTTTTTTAACTCCTTGGCCATTGCCATGCCAAGAGCTGCGGAAATGGAGGTTGAAGCATGCCCGGTTTCAAAGGCGTCGTACTCCGACTCATCGAGCTTGGGAAAACCGCTCATACCTTCGTATTGACGAAGAGTCAAAAACGATTCCTGTCTGCCGGTAAGCAATTTATGGGCATAACTCTGATGACCGACATCCCAGATCAGTTTGTCATGGGGTGTGTTGAATACATAGTGGAGGGCCAGAGTTAACTCAACAACACCAAGGCCGGGGGCCAGGTGGCCACCGGTTTTGGAAACGGTTTGAATAATGGTGTCGCGCAATTCTGCAGCTAACTGTTCAAGCTCAGAGATCGTCAGGTTTCTGATGTCCTCGGGCGAACGAATATCTTGTAATTTGACCGATTGTTTATCCATTGAGTGGTCTGTATGAGTTGTCAGCATATATTAGTATAACGTCTTAGTTTACTCGGCAAGGTCAATGGGTTCGACCATATATGTAGTCGGCCAGATCCCGCAGCGGTTCCGCATCCGGGCCTAAATCACCGATTGCCGTTTTTGCGGCTTCAACAGCCTCATGGGCTTTGTTCTTTGTTTCTTGTATACCGAAGAACATAGGATATGTTGCTTTTCCCTGTTCGGCATCGCTGCCGGCTGTTTTCCCAAGTTGTTCGGTGGTGGCGGTAACATTTAACAGATCATCGACGATTTGAAAAGCAAGACCTATCTGATTGCCGTATTCAACAAGCGCGTTCAACTGTGTTTCACCTGCTCCGGCACCGATTCCGCCCGCATGAACCGCCGCAGTGATCAAGGCACCTGTTTTTGCCGAGTGGATCGATCTGAGTGTCTCAAATGTTACATCGCTGTTCTCGTTGTCAATATCCAGAGCCTGTCCGCCGACCATCCCCAGCGGACCTGCCGCCTTTGCAATAACATGGATGATTTGCAGTCGTTTTTCGGCTGACAGTGTCCCGTGTTCAGGGTTTGAAATCATCTCAAAAGCCAGTGTGTGCAGTCCGTCTCCCGCCAGAATAGCGTGGGCCTCTCCGTAAACGACATGATTTGTCGGTTTTCCCCTTCTCAATGTATCATCATCCATGGCGGGGAGATCATCGTGAATCAGTGAGTAAGTATGGATACATTCCAGGGCACAGCAGACCGGCAGCAACCTCTCACGGATAACACTGCTTGATTGGACGGCGTCTCCGGCAGCCAGGCAAAGGATGGGTCGTATTCTTTTACCACCGACGAAAAGAGAGTAGCGCATTGCCTCAATATGGCGACGAAACACTTCATTTGCCGCCACCATATGGTTCTCAAGTGCGATTTCAATAAGAGTTTTCCGCTCGTTCAGATAGGATTTAATCGTCACTTTCTATACCGTCAAAGGGCTCCACTTCCAGCGTTCCATTCTTATCAAGCAGCAGCTCAACTTTTGCCCGTGCTTGTGTGAGTTTCTCATTACAGAATCTGGTCAACTTGATCCCTTCATCAAACTTTTTCAAGCTTTCCTCAAGGCTCAGATTCCCTGCTTCCATCTCTTTGGTAATCTGTTCGAGTCGGGAAAGGGCGGATTCAAATGTGCGTTTCGCCATTGTTATAAGGTGTTGTGAGGGCATGCGGGATAAGTTTCCGCTTGCCTGGGTCGTCTGAATTGGCTTAGATTATAAACATACAATTATATTCACTTCGATCTTTTGTTGCAAGAAAACATTGCCTGACAGTAGCCCATTACAATGAACAAGGCTGTCTGATGAGCTTTGTGTTATCAAAGTGGATAATCCAATTATTGGCACGTTATTTTAAAGCTTAGTTGGCGATCGATATATAATATATACTTTAAACAGAAAGAACAGCGACGCAAATAATATTGGTGCCTCACGGATTCAGGTATATGAAAGACTTAATACAACAATTCACAGACTGGCTTGCCTCGGAAAAGGGGTACTCCAATCACACTATTGAGGGATATAAACGTGATTGTCTGGAGTTTATCGATGGGATTGAACCCGGCTGTCTGCCATCTGATATAGATCAGGTCCATATTCGTAAATTCGTTGTTTCTCTACACGGCAGGAATAACAGCACCTCTATAGCCAGGAAATTGTCGGCACTGCGGACATTTTTTAAATATCTTCAGCGTTTAGAAGTAATAAGTAAGGATCCGTCTGAAGGGATACGGGGGCCGAAAGTCTCAAAAAACATTCCGGTGTTTCTCACCGTTGATGAGGTTTTTCTTCTGCTGGATACTCCTGCAAAACAGGACACCTTCATGACCCGTGACAAAGCCATTATGGAGCTGCTCTATTCAACGGGAATGCGGGTGGCAGAACTTGTTTCAAGAAATCTGGCAGACCTTGATTTTGATACTGAAATGCTTAGGGTGAGGGGCAAAGGAGACAAGGAGCGGTTGGTTCCCGTCGGACGTCCGGCAATGGAGGCAATTGGTGCCTGGCTGCCTAAAAGAGAACAGCTCATTATCGCCAGAGGTGAGCGTGGACGCCAGGTGGAAAAAGAGGCCATGTTTTTAAACGGCAGGGGCGGCAGGTTGTCAACAAGGAGTGTGGAGAGGATGGTAAAGTCCTATGGCGAGAGGGCTGGGATCGCCCAAACGGTCACTCCCCATGCCTTGAGACATTCCTTTGCTACTCATCTGTTGGAGATGGGAGCGGATCTCAGGTCGGTTCAGGAGTTGCTTGGTCATGCCAGTCTGTCGACAACCCAGCGCTATACTCATGTAACCCTTGATCGTTTGGCCGAAGTGTATGACAAAGCTCACCCGATGGCGGGCTTGGGAAATCGGAAAAAAGCAAAAGAATAACCGGGCAGGGTGGATAAAACCCGGATGAGGGCGGAAATGAAAGTACGAGCAACGACAATTCTTACGGTACGGCATAACGGAGAAGTGGTGGTCGGCGGTGACGGCCAGGTTTCCCTGGGCAATACCGTGATGAAGCATGAGGCAAGGAAGGTAAGACGCCTTTACAATGGCAACGTGATTACAGGATTTGCCGGTGCAACAGCCGATGCCTTCACTCTTTTCGATAGACTTGAGCAAAAACTTGAACAGTATAACGGTAATCTGATGCGTTCTTCAGTCGAGCTTGCCAAGGATTGGCGTATGGACAAGATTCTTAGACGGCTCGAGGCTATGCTGATAGCGGTGGACAAGGATCACTCCCTGCTGCTGACCGGTACCGGTGATGTGATCGAACCGGACAACAACGTCCTGGCTATCGGTTCCGGTGGTCCGTACGCCCAGGCTGCGGCCCTGGCACTGGTGGAAAACAGCAACCTGGATGCTGAGGAGATCTGCCGCAAATCCCTGGAGATAGCCGCCTCCATCTGTGTGTATACCAACCATTCAATTGTTTTAGAAAAAATATGAGTATTCAATCCGATACACCGCGAGAAACGGTAAAGAAACTGGACAAATATATTGTGGGCCAGGATGAGGCAAAGCGGTCAGTGGCGATTGCCCTTCGAAACCGCTGGCGCCGTCGCCAGGTTGACCCGCCTCTAAGAGAAGAGATTGCTCCGAAAAACATCATTATGATCGGACCAACCGGCGTGGGCAAAACGGAAATAGCCAGACGACTGGCCCTGCTGGCCAATTCGCCCTTTTTAAAGGTTGAGGCGTCAAAATTTACCGAAGTCGGGTATGTGGGCCGCGATGTGGAGTCGATGATCCGTGATCTGGTCGAATTAGCGATCAACATGGTAAAAAAAGAGGAAAAGGAACGAATCAAGGGATTTGCCGAGGCCAATGCCGAAGACAGGATCCTCGACATTCTGCTGCCGCCGAACCGAGCGCCTGAGAGTTCCACCTCTTCCAGGACCGATTTCGTTGCCACTATGGATAATGTCACCCTGCCCGCTGAACAGAAGGAAGAAAGCTCATCTACCCGTGAAAAGTTCAGGCAGATGTTGCGGGACGGCAAACTTGATAACCGGGAAATAGAGCTTTCTGTCGAGGAATCCCACAGTGCGCCGATGGTTGAGATCATGTCCACTTCCGGAATGGAGGAAATGCAATCAAATCTGCAGGATGCCTTTTCCAGGATATTTTCCAAGAAAAAACAGAATCGGCGGATGAAAATACCGGATGCCTTTGAAGCATTGACCAAAGAAGAAATGGAAAACCTGGTCGATATGGACAAGGTTGTCAAAGATGCCTTGAAGCGGACCCAGGAGACCGGGATCATCTTTCTTGACGAGATCGATAAGATTGCCTCCCGAGGCGGCTCATCCGGTTCCCACGGACCGGAGGTCTCACGGGAAGGGGTCCAGAGAGATCTGCTGCCCATTGTCGAAGGGGCAACTGTGACCACAAAATATGGCATGGTCCAGACCGATCACATCCTGTTTATAGCCAGTGGGGCCTTTCACACTGCCAAGCCCTCTGATTTGATTCCTGAATTGCAGGGGCGGTTTCCCATCCGGGTGGAACTGAACTCTTTGGGCAAAGAGGAGTTCATACGCATTCTGACCGAACCGGAAAATGCTCTGGTTAAGCAGTATATCGCCCTTATGAAAACAGAAGGAATTGACCTGCGATTTGATGATGAGGCCATTGAGGCAATCAGTTCCATCGGGGTTGAGGTCAATGAAAAAACGGAAGAGATCGGTGCCAGGCGACTGCATACCATTATGGAAAGGGTCCTTGATGAACTCTCGTTTGACGCTTCCGAACGAGGCAGCGGTGAGTTTGTTGTGACCGGTGAGTATGTGAGAAGTCAGCTTTCTGATATTGTGAAGGATCAGGATCTAAGCCGCTTTATATTGTAGGTCAAACACTTGCTAGCACTGCATCTTTAGCCGATTGAGTTGACCGATATAGCCTACTATAATCGGTCAACTCAATCGACTAAAGCTCCAGCACTATCAAGTGTTTGCCTGGTCCGTAACTTTTGAAAGCATTTTAAATAACGAAATAAATAGAACCATGACTGATATCGATCCTGAATTGAATTATTGCCCTGATTGCCAAGATGAATACCGCGCTGATTTTGACCATTGCGCCTCCTGTGACGTTCAACTCATTTCGGGGGCGATGTTTATTGAAATTCAGAAAGGTCATGTTGAAAAAAAGCTGGAACGACCAACAGAGCTATCAACAGAAGATGATCTGGTCAGCTTGCGCAGCGGTTCCTTACAGGACATGAAGCAACTCCGCTCCTTACTGGCTGCCGAACACATCCCGTCACTGCTGGTCAGTGAGGATGGCGGTTGCTCAAAGAGCTGCTGCGGGTCGACGTTTTTTCTTCAAATCAGAGAACAGGACGCCCAGGATGCCCTGGCTGTTCTCGCCCATGATTTCCACAAATCGACAGCGCTGCACAGTCACGATCTGTCCAATACCCAGGTTGTGTATGACAATAATGCCGGCAAGGCGACCTGTCCGGCCTGCGGATGTCAGTTCACTCCGACTACAATGACCTGTCCTGATTGTGGTTTGTGCTTCGGATGATTCTTGATTTTCAGTTTTATTCTAACCCCTCCATTACGTTTTACTTGCTCTTGACAAAACCTGATGATACAAGTCTTTAGATGCAAGATGTAAATACTTTCCATGGCAAAGAAGTGATTTGTAGTTTCCAGCGTTTAATCGTCGTCCTTTTCGTCAGGTTCCGTTAAAAGAACCTGACCATCATCAGGACCGGGGATTCTGAAGAGAACGCAGAAACTAACCGGATATATACTGTTGGCATATATGGATGATGAGTATTGTAAATCAATTTTTTTCGACGAAGACAGTAACAACAAGACAGTAACAACACACTAATGCGTTATTGATTACCCTGTAGAACGGATGAATCTCAACCGACTGGAACAGTTTTTCTTAAAAGCTCTCGGAGCTATCTTCTCAAAGATCGGCCATAAGGAGGTCGTGTCCAAAGGATTAGACTACTGGCGGGAAAGAATCGTATTGACGATTTATCTGATTTTTGTCGTTATAGGCCTGTTTGTCTGTATTGCCTGTATATGGGTGTCGATAATGACAGGTGAGATATGGATTGCCCTTGTCAATGTCCTGAGCTATCTCGGATTTCTCTATTGTTTCTTTTCAAAGCAATGCACATTTAGAATTCGGGCCTTTGTCCTCCTGCTGATCGTCTACTGCATCGGCATCACACTCCTTTTAACCGTTAATCCTAATTATGCACTGATATGGCTGTTCTGTTTTTCCATCATTGCCTCGCTTCTTTTCGGTTTCAGGGCTGCCTGTCTGGCTCTAGGCTGTAATTTTCTTACGTTGGTTGTTGCAGGAATTTTTATCTACAATGGCAGAATTGTATGGGATCCCACTGGTACCCATGAAACGCTTGGCTGGATAATTATCTCGCTTAATTTTTTACTTCTTAACTCCATTGTAGCATCAGCCATCGCCATATTGGTTGATCGACTGACAACCAATATTGAGAAAGAACGCATGGCTATCGAGCAGTTGTCACGTGAGCATGTGCTCCTGCAAAATGAGATCAGGCAACGTAAAGAAGCGCAGCAAGAACAAAAAGTATTGCAGGAGAAACTGCAGAAAGATACTAAAATGAAAACAGTCGGTCTTATGGCCGGTGGAGTCGCCCACGACCTCAATAATATCCTCTCCGGTATCGTCACCTACCCTGAACTCTTATTATCGCAATTACCAAAAGACAGCGGTTTGCGGGAATCGGTCAAGCTTATCAGGGATTCAGGTAAACGGGCGGCTGAAGTTGTCGATAATCTGCTGACGATTTCCCGCGATGCCTCTACAGCCAAGAGAATCTGTGATCTTAATTCCCTGGTTGATGAGTTTCTACGGACGCCGGAATGTAAAAAAATACAGAATGATCACCAGGGAGTGGAGATTGTTGACCATCTCAATCCGGCGCTTTGGAACATGAACTGTTCACCGATGCATATCAGGAAATGTCTGATGAATCTTGTGCTGAATGGATGTGAAGCCACTAAGTCGGGAGGCCGGGTCACCATATCATGTAGAAATGAGACGCTTCAGGGACTATTATCGAACAATTTAGAAGCCGCTCCGGGTGATTATGTTGTGCTCATTGTCTCGGATACAGGATCGGGAATTAAAGAGAAGGATTTAGAGAATATATTTGAACCGTTTTATACCAGAAAAGTGATGGGAAAAAGTGGTTCTGGCTTAGGGTTGGCAGTTGTATGGAACAGTGTTCAGCAGCATAAAGGCACTATTGTGGTCAAATCGGATTCGGACGGGACGGTTTTTGAACTCTACTTTCCAGCAACAAAAGAAAAAGCGTTTATACGCAAGAAAACCAAAGTGGACATCAGGGAACTATTTGGAAACGGCGAGAAAATTCTTGTTGTAGACGACGAACTTTTGCAAAGGGAAATCGGCATTAACCTGCTTAAATCTCTTAAATATGATTGTATAGCCGTTTCATCCGGTGAAGGAGCCATTGATTATTTACAGAAGCATTCTGTCGATCTGGTGCTGCTCGACATGGTCATGGAGCCGGGATTGAACGGCAGACAGACCTATGAACGGATTATTGCCGATAATCCAGAGCAGAAGACGATCATGGTCTCCGGTTTTTCATTCCCTGAGGAAATGAAAAAGATCCGGGACCTCGGTGTTACGGTCTTTGTGAAAAAACCCTACTCAATCAGAGAGCTGGGGGAGGCGATAAGAAAAATTCTGTAACCGGTTAACCGGCTGTAGCCTGTCGCTTATTTGCCCAGGGTTTCCGGGCTTTTGGTGATATCGGCTTTTTGGTAAATGACAGGGCCTGATAACCCAGAATTTCCTTTACCCTGTCGCTGAGTGCACGACATGGTCTCAGGGTAACCTCTTTGGGCATGTCGATATCGACCTCGCCCTTTCCAGTGAAGTGCATGGTGACCAGAACCGGACAGTCGCCATGGAACTGATAAAACAGCTTTTTCACATTCATCAGCCGGTTCCTGCTGATTTTGTCCGAATCAAGCCGGATTTTGATCGACTCGGTGTACTTCTGCCGTGCTTCACCCAGAGGATCTACGGAATCGGCAATGATTTTCACCCCTCGCTCATCCCTCTGTACGGACCCTTGCACGATGATTGGATCTGTTGAGTCGAGCAGGCTGGAACAGTCTGAATAGGTCTCTGGAAAGATAACCACCTCAACGGCATCAAGCAGATCTTCAACCACTGTAAAGGCCATTACGCCGTTTTTTGATTTCAGTTGCCGATGGGACCGGAACAGCCCGCCAATCCGAACGGTCTGACCTTCACCACATTCACTTAAGCCATGAATATCACAATCGATGATTGTCCGGATTTCATCGATGGAATCGTCTAGTGGATGGCCTGTGATATAAAAACCAACGGTCTCTTTCTCAAAGCGAAGTTTTTTCCTCTCTTCCCACTCGGATATATCGGGCAGGTTGATATTGTTCACTTCCGTTTCATTGCTTTCCGGGGCAACACCAAACAGAGACATCTGGCCGGACTGTTTATCGCGCTGCACAGCCTTGGCCTGTTCGATGGCGACATCGACCACTGCCATAAGTTGTGAGCGGTTATGGCCGAGTGAGTCAAAACAGCCGGATTTTATCAGGCTTTCGATGACCCTTGAGTTGACCCTTCTTGAGTCGATGCGATTGCAGAAATCTGACAGGGAGCTGTAAGGGCCGTCCTTCCCACGTTCTTCAATGATCGAGTCAATGGCAGAGTCACCCACATTTTTTACTGCCGCCAGACCGAAACGGATCTGGTCGTTAAAAACGGCAAAGTCTTTCATGGATTCATTGATGTCGGGCGGTAGCACCTGGATATCATGTTCGCGGCACTCGTTAATATAGACAACGACTTTATCGGTGTTGGACATATCACAGGAGAGCAGAGCGGTCATGAATTGGGATGGATAATGGGCCTTTAAAAAAGCAGTCTGGTAGGCGATCAGAGCGTACGCTGCTGAGTGGGATTTGTTAAATCCGTATCCCGCAAATTTTGCCATCAGATCGAAAATAGCCTCGGCTTTCTTTTCATCGATCTTGTTATCCCTGGCACCGGCCATGAATTTTTCTTTTTCTTTTTCCATGACTTCCGGCTGCTTTTTCCCCATGGCCCGTCGGAGGATATCGGCATCTCCCAGGGAGTAGCTAGCCAGGATATTGGCAATTTTCATGACCTGTTCCTGATAGACAATGACGCCATAAGTCTCTTCAAGCACAGATTTGATCTGGGGAAGGGGATAATTGGCGGTAGCTCGGCCATGTTTGGTGTTGACGAACGTATCAACCATGCCAGAATCAAGCGGACCGGGCCGATACAGGGCCACCAGAGCTATGAGGTCACTGAACTGCTCGGGCGCCATCTTCACCAGCAGCTCGCGCATACCGCTTGATTCAAGCTGGAAAACGCCAAGACCATCGCCGGAACAGAGCAGCTTGAATGTTTTTAAATCGTCCATGGGGATGGTATTGATATCCAGGTCGATCCCGATGTCGGTTTTGATATGTTTAATGGCCTTGTCGATTACGGTGAGGGTCTTCAAACCCAGAAAGTCAAACTTAATAAGACCAGTCATCTCCGTATGCTTCATATCATACTGAGTGATGGTCTCATCATTGGAACCCTTGAAGGTGGGAAGATATTCGACCAGCGGTTCAGGAGAGATGACGACACCGGCGGCATGGGTTGATGTGTGCCTCGCCAGTCCTTCCAGGGTTTTGGAGACCCGCAGCAGTTCATCAATCTTCGAGTCCTTGTCCGCCTGATCCTGGAGCCGGGGTTCATCTCTTAACGCTTTCTGCAGCGTCATACCGAGCTGTTCCGGGACCAGCTTGGCAATCTTGTCCACGTCGGCAAAGGGAATGTCAAGAGCGCGGCCCACATCACGGATCACACCTCGGGCCTTCATGGTGCCGTAAGTAATTATCTGGGCGACGTGCTCCGCCCCACCGTATTTGTCGCGGACATAATCGATCACTTCACCGCGTCGGTCCTGGCAGAAATCGATATCGAAATCCGGCATTGATTTACGTTCGATATTAAGGAAACGCTCAAAGATGAGACCATAGGGAATAGGATCGATATTGGTAATTCGCATACAGTAGGCGGCAAGACTGCCGGCGCCGGAGCCGCGTCCCGGGCCAACAGGAATATTACGGCTATGGGCCCAGTTGATAAAGTCTGCAACGATAAGGAAATAGCCGGAAAATCCCATTTCGATGATCACCCCGATTTCCATCTCCAACCGCTCTTTATACTGCCTTTCCTTTTCAACGCTGAAGGTGCCGGCTGCGCGCATTGCTTCGAAACGTTCCGCCAGCCCATCCCGGCAGGCTTTACCGAACATCGATTCCAGGGTCTCGGATTCGGGTACCGGAAAGATCGGGAAATAGTAGTTGTCCAACTCGATTTCCAGATTGCATCTCTCAGCGATTTCAACACTTGTGGCAATGGCTTCCGGATGTTCGGCAAACATTTCATTCATCAATTCAGGCGATTTGAAAAAGAACTCGTCGGCTGAAAAGCGGAAGCGACTTGGATCGTTGATAGTTCTTTGAGTCTGTATACAGAGCAGGACTTCATGGGCGTGAGACTCATCCTGGTTCAGGTAATGGCAGTCGTTGGTAGCGACAACCTTGACTCCCATCTTTTTCCCCAGGCTGACCAATCCCTGATTAACGATCTTCTGCTCTGGAATGGAGTTTTCCTGCAGTTCAAAATAGAGCCGGTCACCGAAGATATTGAGGTATTCACGTGCTTTTTCTTCGGCGGCAGCCATATCGTTTTGTTTGATCAGCCAGGGGATATGTCCATGCAGGCAGGCGGTAAGGGCAATGAGGCCTTCATTATGCTCGGCCAATATTTCCATGTCGATACGGGGTTTATAGTAAAACCCTTCAAACTGAGCAGTTGAGGCCAGCTTCATCAGGTTTTTATAGCCCGTATAGTTCATGGCTAAAAGAACGATGTGGAAGGCGTTGGTGCCGCCCACCTGCTTGCGTTCCGTCCGATGGGTAGGAGCGATATAGAATTCGCAGCCGATGATCGGTTTGATCCCGGCTTTTTTGGCTTTCAGATAAAAATCAAGGGCACCGAACATGGCGCCATGATCGGTAATGGCAACCGCATCCATTTTAAATTCATGGCATTTGTCCAGAAGATCAGGAATGCGGATGGCACCGTCCAGCAGGCTGTACTGGGTGTGAACATGAAGATGAACAAAACCGGCGCTCATGGCTTCTTCCTGTATCCCTTAACTCCTTCGAGCAGTGCGCCGGTAAAAATGGCTCCGGCAGTATCGGCCCCGGTCAGATCAGCACGAATGAGATTGGCACCTGTCAAATTGGCACCGTGCAGATCGCAATCTCTCAGATCAGCACCGGGCATGTTGGTGTTGATGAGCAGTGCTCCGGAAAGATCAGCGCCTTTAAGCTTTGCCCGACGTAAATTGGCCCGTGTCAGGTCGGCACCTTTCAGCTTTGCACCCTCGAGCATGGCGCCAATCAATGATGCCTTTGTCAGATCAAGCCCGGCCAAATTGCAGCCGGGGCAGTTTTTTGCCAGTTTTTTAACGCTCTGTTCGATCTCCTCTTTTGGCGGTGAATAGCGCTGCTCCTTATAGGATGTGGTAACTGATGAAGAAACGTGAGTTTTTACAGCCGGTTCTGTTTCTCCGGCAAATTCGCTGCGCAGATATTGACTACTCCCTGATTGCTTCAGCTTGCGGCCGAGTTTTGCCGGATCACCACCCGTTATACGGGCCTGAAAATGGATGGCACCGTTTGGGGTTGTAAACCGATAGGAACCCGTGCCCTCTTTTGTATAGATCGAATAGCATCTGACGTCGCCGAAATTCCATTTTGTGAATTTAAAACAGAGCCTGTTTTCCTTGTTGATATCCCAGATTCCCGAATCCTGAATACCACTGTAATCTTTGGCATGCAGCTTACCGTCTTTTCTTAAAAACAGTTTGCCATTAAAGCCTGATGACTGCAGTTTCATGGAGTTTCCAGCAACCAGATCAAAGATTTGTTTCGAGGACAGGGAGATCCATCCTTTTTCCTTGATACTGTTTTCTGTCATCGGAGCACAACCGGCCAGAAAGAGGAGGCTGGCAGCTAAAAAGATTAAAAATTTCTTATTAAACACTGGTATTCTCCATAGGGTGTTGAAGGGTGAGTTTTTCATTGTAATGGAATCAATAAGGAGGCGGCAGATTTGAAGATGAATAGAAAATTATTTCTAGAGACTTCTCATTTTCTAACACATTCGTTTTTCAAATGCATCCGACAAGTGGAGAACTATAGGAAGCCTGAAGTGTTATGTCTGCCGAATACCTTGCAGAAGACCGGTTTCGGCCAGATAGGAAAATGACATTTCCATATCTTTTTCACTGTGTGGCTCAAGGGTGATGATCGGGTGCAGATCGTTTACCTTGAGATATTCAAAAAGGGAATGAAAATCGAAGTTGCCTCTACCGGGTGCCAAGTGGGTATCCTTGTCTCCCATGTTGTCGTGTAGATGAAGCTGACCCAGCCAGGGACTTAATTCGGGCAGCCATTGCTGCCATCCGGATTTTGCAAAAGCCATGAGGTGCCCCACATCCAGGCAGAAGCCGCAAAAGGGTGAATCGAGATATTCAAGTATCTTTCTGTGGGCTTCAGGGCTGTTCTCATAAGTGTTTTCCAGCATAACCGGAACGTTCACCTCAACCGCCATTCCAATCAGCTCCGTCCATGTGGCAGCGGCCGCCTCGAACCACTGATCGAATTTATAGTCATGTTTGGATGACTCGAACTGCAGGTGACAGACGATGCTTTTTGGACGAAAGATTTCCAGCAACTCGAAAGCCAGGCGGAGTTTGACCCGGCTTTTTTCAAGTATCTCCGGGTCCAGTGCACCCGGGGCAAGATCGAAGAAGGGAGCGTGCATTGTGCACGCCAAGCGATTGTCCCGCAGAATAGCGGCAACCCGCTCAAATTCATCCGGCGATTCATCGTAGAGGCAGTTGCCTTCAAAACCGATCTCCGGTTGAACCCGTTCACTAATGACAAAGTTCAGGTATTTCTCCTTCAATTCATACCAGGGAACATTGACAAAACATTTTGAAATAATCGATTGATATTGGGGATTCATACAACAGAGATGCAAAAATAAAAGATGGATCGGGTCATATGCTGCCTGTATTAAACGCTCTATTCATGAGACATTCGGTTTAGAAGACAGGCTTGTAATCAAAGAAGTGAGTGGTTTCTATCTCGCGATAGGTATAGGTTTCTGCTCTGGCCACAAAAGAGGAGGTAATCGCACCATCCGATGTAAAACGGACGCCTTCCAGGAATTCACCGTCGGTAATACCGGTGGCGGCTATGGAGACATTTTTCGATAAGATAAAATCCTGCACCGTATAGACTCGATCGCTGTCGGTGAGGTTGAACCTGGCGGCCTCTGTCTTTTCCTGCTCTGTTTCGAATTGCAGCTTGCCTTCAAAATAACCGCCCAGGCAACAGATTGCCGCAGCCATCAGAACACCTTCGGGCGCATAACCCATTCCGATATATATATCGGCCTTTTCACCAATTATGGCGGCCAGGGCTCCTGAGATTTCTCCTTCTTCCAGCAGCTTTATTCGTGCCCCGCAGTTTCGTATTTCACCAATCAGAGATTTGTGTACGTCACGATTTAAGACACAGACAGTGACATTATCCGTATATTTACCCAGCGCTCTGGCAACCCGCTTGATATTAACTGTAGGCGGCTTGTTGATATCAATAACATCGCCCGTTTTCTTACCCACAACCATCTTATACATACCAATATTGGGAACCGGTCGGATGGAGTCCTTTTCACCAATTACAACATAGGAGGTGGCATTATTGCGTCCGTGGGCAGCAGCATTATGCCCTTCAAGTGCCACAGCCATCAAATCCATTTCAGGACCACCCTGACCGAGTTCTCCAGGCACCTGAATAATGTCGCCTCGACCTGTGAACCGGTCGTTGACAAGGTGTCCGTCGATCTGCAGTCTGTTCAGTATCTTGATAATGACCTTTCTGGCGTGATTTAATATATCATAACGGTTTCCGAGTCCCTGATAGCGGGCGACTGTCAGCGCGGCAATCTCGGTCGCCCTGACGATCTCCATACCGTAGTTGATGTTCATCAATGACTGGTTCATACAATACGATTTTTTATTTTAATTATTGGTAGCTCACCGGTTTGACAGTCGGGTTGATACATCTGAACGATCAACTCATTTTAGTCACCATTCAATTCACGGAGTTTCTTGGTCAACTGTTCCCGCTTTTCAACTAACGGAACTGCTTCGATAGTATCTTTTATTTTCATGGGAAGTCGGAACTCATCGATCAGTTCGATGTCAAGAGGGGCGGATTCCAGTTTCTTCTCAGCTTCTTGAATTTCTTCCGGGGTCGGTAAAATAATGCCGTAAAGCTGGTATGGGGTGTGAACCAGCGCGTGACCGCGATGATAATAGGCTGCTGCGAAACCGCCGTCGACATTGATGGCAACCCCGTCTTCACTGGCCATCTGCTTGCCCTTCATGTAATTAACAGGTGTATGACCGAAGATCACCCGTTTGACTCCGAACTCATCCTTTAATTTCTGTTTAAACGCTTCGGTCTGCAGATTCTGGTTCCAGAAAAGGGTACGTTCCTTATGGGTTTGTTTATCGAAAAGAAAGTAGCGTTCAAAGGTTTTCATTGCGTGCTTGCCGAAGAAGGGTGATCGGGGACCACACCAGAGGTAGAAAAACAGTGCCTGATCCTCTTCTTTTTGTTCACGTCCTTCAAGGTAGTTTTTGCCGACACGTTTGATGGTCTGTTGAATGTAGTCGAGCAGTTCCCGGCCTTTTTTGCCTAGAAACGACTGAAATTCGCCGTCCTCGGTGGAAGGGACCAGGGCATGGATAGACAGAGCATTATTATGGATATTATAGGTCTCGCCATACTCGAAGAAGTAACCGAGAATTCGTTTGAATTTCCTGTTGGTTTGAAACTGGATGACCAGGTCGTCGATTACTTGCTGCTCCTCATCAGTCAAACGGGTTGGATCGTTTAAATCGATTGTAGGAAAATGGGTGTCATTGAGACCGTCAGTATTTTCGGATGACAGCATCTCAGCCAGCCTGTCAAGCCACAGGCGCGATTCCATCTCATACTCGGGGTGTTGTTCGATGGTTTTTTCTTCAAGCTTGAATTGAATGATGGCCAGCGCTTTTTCCATAGCCCGGCCACGGGAGGTCTTTGCCTTGAATTTACCGGTGATCTGTTCTTCAGGATAAGTCTTTTCCGCAAAGTCGATCA
>CAZLGM010000012.1:0-27629 GCA_964558875.1 uncultured Desulfocapsaceae bacterium | reverse complement strand
AAACTTTGTCAACAACGGTCCGCTGGGAGTAACGCTTGACGATTTTATCGGTTGCTAGAAGAGCCATGATTTTCGTTGTGTGTTTTCATTTTCCGGGAATAATGGTCATTTTGACCCGGGATTTCTTTTTCTCGTTATCTTTATCGACAATGGTCGTTTTGGTGGAGCCGATCACTTCTGAACGGTTTTCATCGATGTAATAGATGATTTTTTCACCGCTGACCATGTTGGGGCCCTGCCAGGCTTTGGCGTTGTTCACCAGAATGACCTGTTGAGTCTTGTTGATGTAGTACATTTTCTGGGATGTTCCAAGCCAGTCGTCCCGGCTGACTTCCACATTGCCGACACTGACGATTTTTTCCACCTGTTGCTTAGAGCCGGTTTTTTTCTTCTTCTTTTTTCCTTTTTTCTTAGGGGTATAGTAAACAGTCATCTCATCGGAGCGCATTCGTACGTCACCCTGTTTGGCATCAACATTACCTTTGAAGAGAACCGAGTTCTTATTCTCAAGGGAGATCATATGATCCGCTTCCACGTAAATAGGCGGGTCGCTTTTAGCAGAGAGGCTTGAAGGCTGGACGAAATGAAGGAATAAAAAAACGGTTGCGAGAAGGGCGGTAAAAACAGAGCGTCCTGTTGTTGTCGATGCCATATGATTTCCTTGAACTGATGGGATAAATATGCTTGCAATTTACGAGCCTGTTATACACTAAAGGGTCGGGAAAGTAAAGTGACAGGAATCGGGCACTGGGGAAAGATTGCTTTACTTAGTGGTTATAAGTCTGTAGAATAGGTGCTTATTTTGCTGAATTACAGGCAAAATCAAAAACCTGTATCAGCTTGAAAAAGATGCGTAAATTTTTTATTTTCCGCGACCGATTCGGGCCGGATGGTTGGAGCAGTAGGCTGATCGTGTCTGTGATAAAACGGCGAGTGGAGTGTGGTAACAAGAAATACTGAATAACCCGGGAAAACAGATGAAAGAGAGTATAGAAAAGGCCAAGATTCTGATCGAGTCTCTGCCGTATATGCAGGAATTCAGAAATAAAACGGTTGTGATCAAATACGGCGGCCATGCCATGGTTGATGAACAGTTAAAGCGTCAGTTTGCCCTTGATGTAATCCTGCTCAAACAGATCGGTATTAATCCGGTCATCGTTCATGGTGGCGGACCACAGATCAATCAGTTCCTCGACCGGCTGGAAATCAAACCGAGCTATGTCCAAGGGATGCGGGTAACCGATGGCGAGACCATGGATGTGGTGGAAATGGTCCTGGTCGGCAAGGTCAATAAAGAGATCGTTGGTCTGATCAATCATCATGGCGGCAAGGCGGTCGGGCTTTCAGGCCGGGACGGGGATCTGGTATGCGCCACCAAGATGCGGGTCAGTAAGGTTTCCAGCGAGCAGGAGATAGAAGACGCACCACCGGAACTGATCGATCTCGGCCGTGTTGGCCAGGTCACCGAAGTAAACGCCGATGTTCTGCAGACCCTTGACGAAGATGATTTTATTCCTGTTATTGCCCCGGTGGGGGTTGGTGAGGATGGACAGGCCTATAACATTAATGCCGATCTGGTTGCCGGCGCGGTTGCCGGAAAACTTAAGGCAGCCAAACTTATTTTGCTTACCGATGTGAACGGTGTCCAGAATAATGAAGGAGAGCTGCTCGCCTCATTGAATAAAGAGGAAGTGGAGTCCCTGATTGATAATGAGACTATTGCCGGCGGCATGATTCCCAAGGTACGATGCTGTGTCCAGGCACTTGAAAATCAGGTAAAGAAAACTCACATTGTCGACGGAAGAGTGGAACACGCAATACTTTTAGAAATTTTTACCCGGCAGGGTGTTGGAACGGAGATAGTCTGATGAGTGGGAACGAAGAAGTACAGAGGAGGGCCGAACAGGTGTTTATGGGAACCTATGCCCGGTACCCCGCAGCTATGGTGAAAGGCGAAGGCTGTACACTGGTAGACGCAAACGACCGGGAATATCTTGATTTTTTGTCCGGCATAGCGGTCTGCAGTCTCGGCCATTGCCATCCGGCGGTAACCGAGGCAGTCAGGCAGCAGATTGACGAACTGGTCCATGTATCGAATCTTTTCTATACCGGGCCCCAAACCAGGCTTGCAGAGCTGCTGATCGAAAATTCATTCGGCGATAAGGTGTTTTTGGCCAACAGCGGCGCGGAGGCCAATGAGGCGGCGATTAAACTTGCGCGAATCCACAGTGGTCCGGGACGTTATGAGGTGATCTCCCTTTCCGGCTCCTTTCATGGAAGGACCCTGGCCACAGTGGCGGCTACCGGACAGCCGAAATTCCACAAAGGATTTGAGCCGATGCCCGAGGGCTTTGTTCATGCCTCTTTTGGTGATTTGGCCGAACTCGAGTCACTGACCACCGAGAGAACGTGCGCATTATTATGCGAACCTCTCCAGGGAGAGGGAGGTGTTCGTCCTCTGGAGCCTGAATATCTCGCGGGAATCCGGGATATTTGTAACAGGAACGGATTGCTGTTGATTTTCGATGAAGTGCAGACAGGAATAGGCCGTACCGGGACTCTGTTTGCCTATGAACAACTGGGAGTTGTTCCTGATATCATGACGCTTGCCAAGGCCCTGGGTAACGGGTTGCCCATCGGCGCGACTGTGACAACCGAGAAAATCGCCCAGGCTTTTGTACCGGGTACCCATGCCACAACTTTTGGCGGGAACCCCGTTGCTGCATCCGCAGCCGTAGCGGTTCTTGAGACCATGCTCGCCGACGGTTTTCTGCCGGAAGTACGAAATAAGGCAGACTATCTGCACGCCAAACTGCAGACAATAGCCGACGCCTTTCCCAACCTGATTTCAGATGTCAGAGGGCTTGGGATGATCTGCGGTCTTGTTCTGACGAAAAGTGGAGTGGATTCTGGTGCTGACATTGTAAAGAAAATGTTTGATCGCGGCGTACTGATCAACTTTGCCGGCAATGTGGCATTGCGTTTCCTGCCACCGCTTGTCGTCAGCACCAACCAGATCGATCAATTCTGCACTGTTCTTCATGATCTGTTAGCTGAATATGGTAGCTGAGATGAACTGCCAGCCATGCATGGAACAGGTTACTTTGTTCTTGGGTAAGCCGGTGGATTGTGCTGCTTTTTGCAAAACTGGAGCAGAATAGTAAAATCTTTTGCAAATCGATGCACTTTTATGTAAACATACGAGCTTTCCCTGGAGAGAATCAGTCGTTTTTCCGGGGAAACCGTATTGTTGAGTAATTTTGTATTTGTATTTCCAGGATGCAAGGGGCAGAACTATGGTAACCCATCTCAAGTCGTTGCGCGATTTTACACAAGAGGAGCTGTGCTCCTTTGTTGATCGGGCTATCGAATTGAAACAGCAGAGCAGGTCGGGAGTGATTCATACCAGCCTGAATGGACGGACAATCGGGCTGGTTTTCGAGAAACCATCAACCCGTACCCGGGTCTCGTTTGAGGCAGCCATGTATGGTCTGGGCGGTCAGGTGATTTTTCTTTCTTCCAGGGACACCCAGCTGGCACGGTCAGAACCGCTCAAAGATATGGCCAGAGTCATGGCCAGATATGTCGATGCCATCGTCGTTCGCACATTTGGCCAGGATGTTGTCGATGAGTTGGCAGCCTACTCCACCGTTCCGGTGATCAACGCCCTGACCGATCAGTATCATCCCTGCCAGATTTTAAGCGATGTGATGACTGTTATCGAGAAGAAAGGTGATATTACAAAGCTGAAGATTACCTGGATCGGTGATGGCAATAATATGGCAAATTCATGGATTCAGGCTGCCGGAAAACTGGGTTTTGAGCTGACTCTTGCCTGCCCACAAGGATATGAACCTGACGAGGATGTGCTGGCTGAGGCGCGAAAGCAAGCGGTAAAGCCGATAACGCTTATCAGAGATCCGAAGGAAGCGGTGCACCAGGCCGATGTCATCAATGTGGATGTATGGGCTTCAATGGGACAGGAAGATGAGCAGGAAGAACGGCTCGGGATCTTCCAGCCCTATCAGGTAAAATCGGAACTTATGGAAGAGGCTCCCGATGATGTCATCGTACTCCACTGCCTGCCTGCCCATCGGGACGAAGAAATCACCGATGAAGTGCTCGAATCGGAACAATGTGTAGCCTTTGATCAGTCTGAGAATAAAATGCATATTCACAAATCGATTTTAGAAAAACTCATTATCGGTTGAATCTCTCTGTATCAGCAAGCCCGGAAAAGTATTCAAGCCTGTTTTCTCCATAAGAGGAGACAGTATTATAAAAAGGATAAGTAAATGACAGTGAACAAAATCGTCCTCGCCTACTCCGGCGGCCTTGATACTTCGGTTATTTTAAAGTGGCTGGCCCAGGAGTATGGGTGCCCCATTATCGCCTATGCCGCCGATATCGGCCAGAAAGAAGACTGGCAGGCGGTCAGGGACAAAGGGATGGCCACCGGGGCTGAAAAGGTGATCATTTCCGATCTGCAAAAGGAATTTGTGGAAGACTATATCTTTCCAGCCTTTCGATCAAACGCCATCTATGAGGGCTCATATCTGCTTGGAACCTCCCTTGCCAGGCCATTGATCGGCAAGGAGCAGGTACGGATAGCTGTAGAAGAGGGAGCAGATGCCGTAAGCCACGGGGCAACGGGCAAGGGCAACGATCAGGTCCGGTTTGAACTGGCATACCTGGGGCTTGATCCGAGTCTGAAGATTATTGCGCCCTGGCGGGTATGGGACCTGAATTCGAGAAATAAGCTTCTTCAGTTTGCCAAAGAGCATGATATTCCGGTGCCGGTGACCAAGGAGAAGCCATACAGCTCCGATGAAAACCTGCTTCATATCAGCTATGAGGGAGGAATCCTGGAGGATCCATGGAACGAACCCGATGATGCCATGTTTTCCATGACGGTTTCCCCCGAGGATGCTCCGGATAAACCGACCTACGTCGAAATCAGTTTTAAGAGGGGAAATCCCGTGGCAATTGATGGGCAGCCGATGGAACCCCTGGAACTGTTCAGCAGCTTGAATGAACTCGGTGGGGCAAACGGTATCGGCCGTCTTGATCTGGTTGAAAACAGATTTGTCGGTATGAAATCAAGAGGTGTTTATGAAACACCTGGTGGTACTGTGCTGCGAGCGGCCCACCGTGACCTGGAGACCATCACCATGGACCGGGAAGTCATGAAAATCCGGGATTCACTGGTTCCCAGGTACTCGGAGTTAATCTATAACGGCTTCTGGTTTTCACCGGAACGAGAGCTCCTGCAGGTTACCATGGATGCCAGCCAGCAAACGGTTAACGGAACGGTACGCTTGAAGCTGTATAAGGGTAACTGTGTGCCTGTGGGCCGAAAATCGGACCAGTCCCTGTACCAGGAAGATTACGCTACCTTTGAAGAAGATGAGGTGTACAACCAGGATGACGCCACCGGTTTCATCAAACTGAATGGGCTGAGGCTGCAAATCCAGGCATTACAAAAAAAGAAGTAGGTAAAAATCCAGCTGCACCCCGGCTTTGAACGATCAGGCTTTCCGGCATACCCCTAAAGTATAGCTGAAAAGCCTGCTTGTCCAAATCCGGGGCACATCTGAATTTTTACTGAAATCAAATTTGGAAGAGTAACAAACAAGTCTCAAATTCTATGACAGCGCAAAAGAAAAGCGGTTCGGAGAAGATGTGGGGCGGGCGGTTCTCGGAGACCACAGCCGATTCCGTCGAAGCCTTTACTGCTTCTATCCATTACGACTCCCGGCTGTATAAGTACGATATCATGGGATCCAAGACCCATGCCAGGATGCTGGCTGATAATGGGTTGCTGTCCGATGACGAACTGGACGATATCATAAATGGGCTGACGGCCATTGAGAATGATATCGATGCGGGTCGCTTTGAATTTAAGCGGGAGCTCGAAGATATTCATATGAATATCGAAAAAGAGCTTATCAACAGGATCGGTGATGCGGGGGCGAAATTGCACAGTGCCCGCAGCCGCAACGATCAGGTCGCCCTTGATATCAGACTTTATCTGCGCGATGAATGCGACCGGCTCATTGAACTGCTCGACAATGTCCGACGGGGTTTTGTGCTGCTGGCCCGCAACCATCTGGGTGCGATAATAGTCGGCTACACTCATCTGCAGCGAGCTCAGCCGGTTCTGCTTTCCCACCATCTGCTGGCCTATTTTGAGATGTTTTCGCGAGATAGGGAGCGGCTGGTCGATTGCAGGAAGCGGATCAATGTTATGCCACTTGGTTGTGCGGCCATGGCCGGTACCGGTCTCCCTATCGATCGGGAGCAGGTTGCCCGGGAGCTTGGATTTGATGGAGTGACCGCCAATTCAATGGACACTTCGGCTGACCGTGATTTTGCCATTGAATTCGTCAGCTGCTGTACAATGATCCAGCTTCACCTGTCCAGGCTGGCTGAGGAGCTGGTTCTCTGGTCCAGTGATGAGTTCTCCTATGTGGATATTGATGACAAATATTGTACCGGATCATCGATCATGCCACAGAAAAAAAATCCGGATATTCCTGAGCTGATCCGTGGAAAAAGTGGCCGGGTCACCGGATCGTTAATGGCGCTTATTACAATGATGAAAGGCTTGCCGTTAACGTATAATCGTGATATGCAGGAAGACAAGGAGCAGATTTTCGACGCGGTGGACACCGTTTCAGCCTGCCTGTCCATTACAGCCGAACTGTTGGCCAATTTGAAATTTTCTGTCGAGAAAATGGAAAAAGCGGCCCGAACAGGATATATTACCGCAACGGACCTTGCCGATTACCTTGTTCTTAAAAATGTGCCGTTTAGGGAGGCGCATGGTATTGTCGGTCAGGTTGTTGCCTACTGTATTGAAAAACAGTGCGAACTCATCGATCTGAACCTTGGTGAGTTGCAGAGATATTCGCAGGCGATTGGAAAAGATGTGTATGAGGTTCTCAGTGTCGAAGGATCGGTGAACAGCCGAGTGTCGACAGGTGGTACCGGGTTGCAACGTGTCGAAGAAGCAGTCAGCAGCGCTGAAAAACAAATGGGGATAAACCAATGAAAAGATTAAACGGACCTGGGTGTGTCGGACTTGTTCTCGTGATGGCAACACTGTTCTTTCTCGGTGGATGCGGGTATAAAAATGATCCGGTACCCCCCGATAGAATCGTACCAAAAGCAATTGACGATTTGGCCTACACCCTCGATGAAAAAGGAGTCAAGCTGACCTGGTCGTATCCGATAGAAACGATCCTTGGTACCGACATTGTTGATATCGATTCCTTTGAGCTGTACCGGGCGGTCGTTCCTCTTAAAAAATACTGTAAAAACTGTCCAATCCCCTTCAGTGATCCAATTGAGGTAGCCGGCGGGGTAACCAGTGAAGAGGAGAGGCGCAAGGCAAATTATGAGACCACGCTTCTGCGCTCGGGGCATCGGTATTTCTTCAAAGTCCGTTCTCGTACAAGCTGGTGGGCTGCCAGTGGGGATTCCAATATCGTCTCCTTTATCTGGCATACGCCGGTAAAAGCGGTCGGTTCACTGAAGGCAAAGGGCGGTGATTCCTCGGTAAGCTTAAGCTGGCAGCCGGCCTCCACCCTGATCGATGGTCGGGCGGTTGAAGATCCGATTAAATACCAGGTGCTCAGAAGTCTTGGTGGTAAGGGGTTCGAGAAGATTGGTGAACCGGTCTCCGGAACCAGCTTTGTCGATCGTCAGGCCAAAACCGGAAAGAAATATTTTTATAAAGTCCAGTCACTGCTGGTGCTTGGCAAAGATGTTGTCAGCGGCGGTGTGAGCAATCCGGTAAACGGTATGGCGGTTGATACCGTTCCTCCTGCTCCTGTAACCGGTGTGACGGCGGTTAGAACAAACAAAGGCATCAAGGTTTTCTGGGATAAGTCTGACGAGAGTGATGTGAAGGGTTATAAAATTTATAGACGGACAGCCTCGGAAGATACGCCCAAAGAGATCGGCGAAGTTCAGGCGGTATATTCTATCTTCGAAGACACCACTGCTGCCGAAGATGTCAGCTACTATTATTCTGTCACAGCCGTTGATTCTTCTGCACGTGGCAATGAGAGTGATAAATCAAGAGAAGCTGCCATTCGTCACTAAACATATTGAAAGCCAACAGCAATACCGGTTGAGCGGATCTGTTATCCCACATTTGGAGGGCAACGGGTTGTTATCATCTTATGGTAGTCCATACCGGTTTATAAAACGCCATCAAAACGAAAACATATGCATCATTTTACCTATCAAAACGGAGAGCTGTTCTGTGAACAGGTTCCTCTGACAAAAATTGCAGCAGAGGTAGGCACACCCTTTTACTGTTATTCACAGGCGACCCTCGATCGACATTTCAAGGCCTTTGATTCAGGATTTTCAGACATTCCCCATTTGACCTGTTTCGCTGTCAAAGCGTGTTCCAATATCGCCATTCTTAACCGGTTCGGCGAGCTTGGCGGCGGTGCCGATATTGTTTCCGGGGGTGAGCTGTTTCGAGCTCTGAAAAGTGGAATCGATCCATCCAGGATTATCTACTCCGGTGTCGGCAAGACCGAAGAGGAACTGAGATACGCGCTTGATTCATCGATACTGCTGTTCAATGTGGAGTCGGGACAGGAGTTGGATCGCCTTGCCGATATTGCCCGGTCAATGGGCAAACCGGCGCCGGTCTCATTCCGTGTTAATCCGGATGTGGACCCCATGACTCATGCCTATATCTCCACGGGACTGGCTAAGAATAAATTCGGTATCCCCATCCAGGAGGCTGGAGAGCTGTACGCCCAGGCGACCGGTATGGACTATATCGATGTGAAAGGAGTGAGTTGTCATATCGGCTCGCAGCTGACCCAGATTTCGCCCTTTGTCGAGTCGTTGAGGAAGGTAAAGAATTTTGCCACAGATCTGATGAGCCAGGGTATCAACATCGAGTACATTGATATCGGCGGTGGTGTGGGCATTACATACGACGATGAAGAGCCTCCCCATCCCCACGAGTATGCAGATCAGATTAAAAAGGAACTTGACGGTCTCTCATGCACACTGATTCTTGAACCGGGCAGAGTCATTGTCGGCAATGCCGGTATCATGGTAACCCGGGTACAGTACACCAAAGTGAACCGGGGAGGTGAAAGCGAGAAACACTTCGTCGTGGTCGACGCGGCCATGAACGACCTGACCCGGCCGAGCCTGTATGATGCCTATCATGGTGTCATCCCGGTTAAGGAAGACCATGGTGATAATGAAGTGGTCGATATCGTCGGCCCGATCTGTGAGACCGGAGATTTTATCGCCAAAGACAGGACGCTTGCCAAAGTCCGGCAGGGCGATCTGCTTGCCGTTCTGAGCAGTGGTGCTTATGGTTTTACCATGTCGTCCAATTACAACTCCAGGCCGAGAGTGGCGGAAATCCTGGTTGAAGACGATAAATTTCATGTTATTCGCCGACGGGAAACATATGAGTCCCTTATAGAGAATGAATCGATTCCCGATTGATAGAGTGTGTAATGAATATTGATTTTCCCATAGCGTTTTGGAAGATGAGCGGTACCGGTAATGATTTTATTATCATTGACCACCGTCAGCCGATAGTACCGGTTGAGCTGCAACAGGATTTCGTCGCCAGGGTGTGCCGCCGCCGTTTCTCCACCGGTGCCGATGGGTTGATTTTTATTGAAGACTCCCAAACGGCCGATTTTTCATGGCGTTTTTACAATGGAGACGGTTCCAGCGCCGAGATGTGCGGTAACGGCGCCCGGTGCGCTGCCCGTTTTGCCTATAAAAACGGGATCGCGCCCAAAAAAATGTCTTTTAATACCATTGCCGGGGTCGTGCATGCCGAAATTGTCGACGACCGGGAAAACGTGAGCCTGTTGATGACCGACCCGTTTGATTTCAGGATGGATCTTTCCGCTGATATCGATTCGGAGAGAATGTCATTTTCCTTTGTTAATACTGGCGTGCCACATGTAGTCATATTTGTCGAGCAAGAAGACATACCGATCAAAAACTGGGGCAGTAAGATCCGCTTTCACCAGATGTTCCAGCCGGCCGGGACCAATGTCAATTTTGTCAGAAAAATTCGAGGAAACAGGCTCCACGTCCGCACGTACGAGCGGGGTGTGGAGGATGAGACCATGGCCTGCGGCACCGGAGCGGTGGCCTCGGCCATTATCGGTTCTCTGCAGGGAGTAGTTGCCTCGCCTGTTGAAGTCCTCACATCCGGTGGTGATGAATTAACCATCGTTTTTAACCTGGCTGAAAACACTTCTGCAACCGATGTGTACTTGCAGGGTCCGGCACATATCATTTATACTGGTGTACTGACACCGGAATCGCTGTTATAGAAGATCTGAATCCGTAAGTACCTGCAGGAAGTGCACCAGGAGTGCAATGTTAATACTGGACCGGAGGGCGACTTGTTATTTCAGGTTGTTATGGAAATATTTGACAATGCTGTATTATATCAAGATGTAACCCAGGTTAACAGCAATCTTCGTCGTGGATTCATGGAAGAGGAAATGACTGTATAAAACAGAGGGGAGGGATCATGGAAAAATTTAATGGTGCAATTGTGGCAATCGTCACCCCGTTTACCGATGGTAAGCTGAACGAGCAGGGGCTGGTCGATTTAATTGAATTTCAAATCGAGAACGGGACCCATGGCATCGTACCATGCGGTACGACAGGGGAGTCGGCAACCCTTGATTTTGATGAGCATAAACGGGTCATCGACCTGACTGTACAGACGGTAAAAGGCCGGGTTCCGGTCATTGCCGGTACAGGTGCCAATAATACCCGGGAAGCGATCGAGTTGACCGAAAGCGCCAAGAATAGCGGCGCTGATGCGATTTTATCGGTTGTACCCTATTATAATAAACCGAGCCCTGAAGGGTTGTATCAGCATTTCAAGACGATCCATGATGCTGTAGATATACCGATGGTTCTCTATAATGTGCCTGGTCGTACTGTGACCAACATGATGCCGCCCACCGTTGCCCGTCTTGCCGAACTGCCCAACGTGATCGGTATCAAGGAGGCCACTGGAAGTCTCAACCAGGTAAGCGATGTGATCAGGCGGTGTCCCGATGATTTTATCGTGCTTTCCGGAGACGATTTCACCTCAATGGCCTCGGTGCTGGTTGGCGGTAAAGGGGTTATTTCCGTGACGTCCAATGTCCATCCAAAGGGTATGGCGGAAATGATGGAAGCGGCACTCGAAGGTGATCTTGTACGGGCAAACAAACTGCATTATCACCTGTTCGGATTGATGGGAGCCATGTTCTGTTATCCTAGTCCGGCTCCGGCAAAACAGGCCCTGGAGTTGATGGGCAAAATTCCTTCCGGTGAAGTCAGGCTGCCGATGTCATCGATGGATGAGCCCAGCCTGAATATACTCAAAGAGGAAATGAAAGAAACGGGGTTACTGTAAAAGAGGAGCAGTGAGATGACAAAGGTAATTATAGCCGGCGCTGCCGGAAGAATGGGGCAGCGGGTCGGTTTCATGGTGAATGGAAGTCCCGCGCTAACCTACAGCGGCGCCTTTGAGGCTGCCGGCCACGGAGCTATCGGTCAGGATGCCGGTGAAGTAGGAGGCTGGGGCAAAAACGGGGTTATCATCGGGGAAGGACTGGAGTCGGTCATTGATGACGGTGATGTGATTGTCGATTTCACATTTCATGAAGCGACCATGTCCTTTGCCCGGATAGCTGCTGAACATGGGAAAGGTATGGTCATCGGCACTACCGGATTGAGCGCGGAGAATCTAGAGGAGCTCAGAGAGCTGTCTAACAGATTCCCCTGTGTTCAGGCTCCGAATATGGCGGTGGGAGTCAATGTCCTGTTCAAGCTGGCTGCTAAAACGGCTGCTGTTTTAGGTGACGATTACGATATTGAGATTGTGGAATCCCATCATAATAAGAAAAAAGACGCGCCCAGCGGCACAGCGCTGAAACTCGCGGAAATGGCTGCCGAGGGAGTGCACAGAGATCTAACCGAGGTAGGTGTTTACGAGCGCCATGGCATGATCGGAGAACGAAACTCTAAAGAGATCGGCATTCAGACGATCAGGGCTGGGGATATTGTCGGTGAGCATACCATCTATTTTGCCGGCCAGGGTGAACGAATCGAGATTACCCACAGGGCTCACAGCCGTGACAATTTTGCCAAGGGAGCTGCTGTTGCCACCGCATGGGTGGCCGATAAACCAAACGGTCTGTACACCATGTTTGACGTACTGGGATTACAGAACCTGTAGTACCGGACGCAATAGTGCAGGATATTTATTATACGGCTTTTATTGGACTTGGTTCAAACCTTGGCAACGGAAGGCAGACCATCCAACAGGCTTGGAAACGGCTGGGAAATGAGGACACCATTAGGTTGACCACACTTTCCAGCCCCTTTTTTTCCGACCCGGTGGGTATGGAGTCTGAAAACCAATTTACCAATTGTGTCGGCCGTATTGAGACCTTACTTTCACCGGTCAAGCTGCTCCACCTTCTCTTAGGTGTCGAAGAAGAGTTGGGCCGCGATCGGACCAGCTCAAACCAGCTTCCCCGGGATCGAACCCTTGATCTCGATCTTCTCTATTACAGTCATCGTGTGGTGAACGAACAGGATTGCATTGTCCCGCATCCCAGAATTGGTGAGCGGCTTTTTGTGCTGGTGCCGATGGTGGAAATCGAGCCCACCTATAGGGATCCGGTAACCGGGGAGACGGTTGTTTCCATGTGCCGTAAACTCTATGCGGCAATCAGGGAAGGCGAGGTCGCCCAGCAGAAAATTAAGCGGGGGACCTGGGAAGATAATTCATAAAAAGGAACTGATAACCTGTGTTTCATTTCAACAATTCCGATGGACTTTACAGAGAAAGTGACTGTATAATAGATCGGTGTGTTGAAGGAGTACCGCGTGAGCATAAAGTTGCGTTTCACGCGATGCAGTTTCTTCATCTTGGTAACTGAGCAGTGACAAAAAGGGGATTATGAACAGGAGCCCAATTGACTGCAGGCATAAGGAAGACTGAATGCATCCCTTGCGTCTTGCTATTATAGCGATTCTTATTTATATCGGTTACCGGTTGATAATTGCCGGTTGGAAAAAGAAGAAATCGAAACCGCTGGAAAAGAACGGCTCTTTCGATGATCCTGCTGTCACCGATATGCTGGTCGAAGATCCGGTTTGTCATACCCTTATTCCCCAAAAACAGGCTGTCCGTTTACAGGTCGGCAAGTCTATGGTTTATTTCTGCAGCGACACATGCTGTGATACTTTTGTCAGAGAACAGGGAGTGAAAAAATGAAATTTTTTATCGATACCGCAAATAGAGATGAAATCAAAAGAGGCGTCGAGATGGGGATGGTTGACGGCGTCACCACCAACCCCTCCCTTGTAGCCAAAGAAGACAAACCCTTTGAAGAGATATTGAAAGATATCTGTGCAATCGTCGACGGCCCTGTCAGCGCCGAGGTTGTCAGTCTCGATGCCGACGGTATGGTCGCCGAAGCCAAAGAGTTGGTTAAGATCGCCGACAATATCGTTATCAAGATTCCAATGATTGTTGAGGGTCTCAAAGCTGTAAAGCAGCTGACTTCATTGGGAATTCAAACAAACGTCACCCTGGTATTTTCCTCTACTCAGGCACTTCTGGCGGCCAAGGCCGGTGCCACCTTCGTGAGTCCCTTTGTCGGCAGGCTGGACGACATTTCTCAAAACGGTATGGAACTCATTGAAGATATTGTCACAATTTATCGCAATTACGGCTATACTTCGGAGGTGATCGTTGCCAGTGTCAGGAATCCCCTGCATGTTCGTGATTCCCTAATGATCGGAGCCGATATTGCGACCATTCCACTCAAGGTGATCGAACAGTTGGCCAAACATCCGTTAACCGACAGCGGTATGGAACAGTTTCTGGCAGATTGGGAAAAAAGGAAAAAATAACAACAACCATCACAGATTCAGGATTATGTAAATGGCTCCACTCAGGCTGATATTATTGTCGCTGCTGATCGTTCTGCTGACCATGTTTTCGTCCCATTCCCTATGGGCGAAAATGTTTGTCTGCGAGAACAATCAGGGCGAGATTGAATTTACCAATGTCAGACAGAGTAGCAATTGCGCGTCCCTGAAAAACGGAAAACACTGGTTAAAGGATACGGTTGTTGAGCGTGATTTTAGCAATATTCATAAATACACAAGAAGCAGCTGGAACAATCCAGACCGTTATGACAACTATATCAGACGTTATGGTATCCACCATAAAATTGACCCATTCCTGATCAAAGCGGTTATCAGGGCTGAATCCGACTTTGATCGATATGCGGTTTCTTCCAAAGGCGCCCAGGGATTGATGCAACTCATGCCGCTGACGGCTGAAAAATTGAGAGTAAAAAATCCCTTTGACCCTCAAGCCAATATTGATGGCGGCAGCCGTTATTTAAAGCAGATGCTTGATTTGTTCAGGGGCGATGTGAAGCTGGCTCTTGCTGCCTATAACGCTGGGCCCACTCTTGTTAAAAAGAAAAACAGGGTTCCGGCAATTCCCGAAACCGTGGAATATGTCCGCAAGGTCCTGTTATTTTACAAACTGTATAGGAATAATATCGCAGCCGCTCTTCCGACACGATCGGTGATTAATATTGGCAAGCTGTTGATTACCAATTAAGTAGTGTCGAGCAGGGATAATTAAGGTCATTTGATGAAACAGCTGCTGACGGTCCCTAACATATTGACCGGTTTTCGCTTTCTTCTGATCCCGGTCCTCGTTGTACTTTTCTCAATCGAACAGACGACCACTATTGGACTGTGGTCGTTCTGGGTGTTCACCGTTGCCGCCATCACTGATTTTGTTGACGGCTATGTCGCCAGAAAATGGGAGATTGAGACGGTTCTTGGTAAACTCATGGACCCATTGGCCGATAAAGCCCTGGTGACAACCGTCCTGGTGATGCTCATCCCTCTTGGCCGGATACCGGCATGGGTCTGCCTGCTCATCATTTGTCGCGAGATTATTGTCACCGGCTTCAGGGGGCTTGCCGCTTCAACCGGAAAAGTGGTGGCAGCTGGCCAACTGGGGAAGATCAAGTCCACCTTCCAGTACCTTGGTCTGGGCTTTCTGATATTCCCCTTGAATGTACTCCCGGTACCGTATCAGCATGAGATCGGTATGGGATTTATTTACGGGGCGCTGATCATCGCCGTCTGGGCGGCGGTGGAATATTTTTATAAACTCAGAGACGTGTTTTTCGAAACAGCCAAGTAAGTCATTTCCTTTCCCCTTGACTGCCTATAAGGATATGCGGTAATATGCCGCTCCATGCCGGAGTGGTGAAATTGGTAGACGCACTGGACTCAAAATCCAGCGGGGCTTGCCCCGTGTCGGTTCGACTCCGACCTCCGGCACCATATTGATAAAGAGCCCAATCCTTGTTTAAATATGGGATTGGGCTTTTTTATTGAGAAGCTGGAAAAGTGATTTTATATGCCTTGACATTTTTCAGTTGAGAATAATTGTGTCTAGTTAATAACAATTATCAACAAGGGAGGAACATATGAATATAACAATTAAGGAAAATGCCGAGGCAATGTTGAAGGCAAAGCTTGGGGTAGATCAATTTGTACGAATTGGTGTAACCGAAGGCGGCTGTGCCGGCTTAACCTACGATGCTGAAATTGCAGATAAAATGAAAGATGATGAGGGCATCGTCTATACTCAGGGTGATATTCGGATCGTTGCTGATGTTGGTATCGCCAACTATATTGACGGGCTTGTCATCGATTATTCCGATGATCTGATCCATGGCGGTCTGCAGTTTACTAATGAAAGAAGCCAATCAACCTGTGGTTGCGGCCAGAGCTTTGGCCTGGCAGGTATGCCGAAGATTGAAAAGGGCTCATGTAACAATTAACCATTTGATATAGCAGGCGTGATAAGCAGCCAGCTTGTCAACAACATAGAAGTTTAAGGCCTGAAGACGATTTAGTATCGGCTTCAGGCCTTTTTTTGTTTTAATCGTCCGAAGTATAAGCTGGTAGGCCGCCAGGCCGTAATAATCCTCAAAACCATCAGAGATTCGGACTAGCGTGTATAGACCCAATTATCAGCCGTTGACAGCTTATCTTGATAGCTGTAACCACCACCGCTGAACTCCTTTAACTGCCCGACATCTTCAATTCGGTTTTGAATGATGAAGTCAGACATCATCCCTCTTGCTTTTTTGGCATAGATTCCGATAACTTTGAATATACCGTTCTTGTTCTCTTTGAAGGACAGGGTGAGAATACGGCCATCGAGCTTTTTTTTCTGGATGACCTTGAAATATTCCAATGAGGCAAGATTGACGATTGTCCGGTCACTGCTGCTGTCCATTTCCCGGTTGAGTATTCTGGTGATGCGGTCATCCCAGAATGAATAGAGATTCGAGCCCCGATCGGTTGTCAGCTTGGTTCCCATCTCCAGCCGATACGGCTGAATGAGATCAAGCGGCCGCAGAATACCATAGAGACCTGAGAGAATGCGCATGCTTTTCTGGGCAAACCGGAAGTCATCATCGGTGTAATTGTCTACATCTATCCCATCATACACATCGCCCTTAAAGGCCAAAAGAGCCTGTTTGCTGTTCTTCAGATCAAAGGGCAGGTGAAAATCCTGAAAACGCTGATGATTGAGGGTTGCCAGTTTTTCACTGATCTTCATCAATGATCTGAGTTGTTCCTCGGAAAATCCTTTGAGCGTATTTATGAGAAGATCGCTTTGATCAATCAACTCTGATGTGGTTGAGTACGAGATTGAAGAAGGTGTGAAATCCTGCGTTTTGGAAGGAGAAATGAGAAATATCATGTCGGTTTTTTTCTGAATCTGATTCTTTATTCTTTTCCTGCATTCGTGCGGATGGCTTGTCCCGGCAATTTTTGTTTCCAATATGATAATTGAGTATCATCTCGCACTATATACACAAATACTATTCTCTGCCACGGATACGGATATGAATAACAGCAACTACGGGATCAGTCGGGAGGATGCGCTGAACCTCCTCCACCAACACGTCACCAATCAGAACATGGTGAAACATTGCCTGGCGAGTGAAGCGGTTATGAAGGCCTTAGCCAACCATCTCGGAAGAGACGAGGAACAATGGGGGCTGGCCGGCTTACTCCATGACCTTGATGTTGAAAGCCAGCCCGACCTCTCCACCCACACCCATGAAACAGTAGAGATTCTCAAAAAAAATGGCGTTGATGACGAGATCATTGAGGCCATTCGACTGCATAATGAAAAGGCCCATGAAGACCGGCGGAGTACGCTATTTCAGCACGCACTGGCAGCGGGAGAGACCATCACCGGTCTGGTAATTGCCACGACGCTTGTCTATCCTGATAAGAAGCTTGCTTCGGTCAAACCCAAATCAGTTCGAAAGCGTTTCAAGGAAAAGGCATTTGCCCGCGGCGCCAACAGGGAGATCATAGCTGAGTGCAGCAATCTTGGTCTGGAGGTAAATCAGTTCTGCGATATAGCTTTAAAAGCAATGCAGGACATTTCCGATGAACTTGGTTTGTAACAGAAGAACCAACCATATATTAAAGACGAAAAACGAATGAACCGGATAAATAAGGTTGTCAAACAGATTGAAAATCAAGAATTGGCTTCATATCTTCTGGCTGGCTGCAGGGCTGCTCTGGCAGGAGGTTCCATTGTCAAAGATCTTTACAATAAGCCCCATTCTATCACCATGAAGGGGGAAATCGATCTGGTCACCGAAGCAGATGTTGCCTCGGAAACCGCTATCGTGGCCTCACTTGAACAGGATGTCCAGGGTGTTGAGGTGATGGCCGAGGAATCGGCGGGCAAGGATCTTGTTGAACCGGAAGGTCTGAGCTGGGTTATCGATCCATTGGACGGAACAACCAATTTTGCCCATGGTCTGCCTGTTTTTGCTGTTTCAATTGCCCTTCTTGAAAACGGAACACCGATCATTGGTGCGATCTATTGTCCCATGCAGGATGAACTGTTTTGCGCGATAAAAGGGTGCGGTTCGTGGTTGAACGGTGAACCGATCCGGGTAACCAAAACGGCTTCACTTATACAGGCCCTGTTAGCCACCGGATTTCCGTACAATATCCATGACAACCTGGAAACCATCCTCAGGCAGATAAAAGCAGTATTGCCGAGAGTACGTGATATCAGAAGGGCAGGGGCCGCCGCTGTGGATCTTGCCTGGCTGGCATGTGGCCGACTGGACGGTTTCTGGGAACTAGAGCTCAAGCCGTGGGACACGGCAGCCGGCTGGCTGCTTGTGGAAGAGGCCGGGGGACGTTTGTCCGATTTCAGCGGCAGTAAGTATTCATGTTTTGGCAGAGAAACAGTTGCCAGTAACGGGATCTTACATTCTGAGCTGTTAAAGCTCATCTAATATTCCATCCCATTTTTCCCTGCCAAAACAACTGATGGGTCAGATGTTCCGTTTATGGGACACACTTAAAGGTAATTTCAGCTTTCGGCAGGTTGTCTCCGATAAATGGCGGTTGAGTGGTAAGCTCTTCAACAATATATAACCGCAACCCGGCTTGCCGACAGTACTCAGCAGCCTCGTGTTTTGCCGCATCTTCCAAGATACCGATTCCCGAAAGACTCGAGGGTGATAAGCTGATCACCCGATATAATTCATAGCCAATCTTGTCAATCCGGGAATCAACATCTACCACGCATCCAGCTAAACAGAAGACTAGAGGTAAAAGTATCAGACGTTTCATAAGTTCCCCCATATTTTGATTTTTTTTGGGATCGGTTACACAAACGTTTTTACATGATCCATTTTCCAGGTATTACTGAAAAAAGGACATGTACACTTCAGTATACATTATCCACCAAGAACTACTTGTTTTTCTTTGTAAAAACCAGTTGGCCGCCGAGGTGGCCTGCAACACCTACCGATATGAGCAAAATCAGTGAGAGCAGGAGAAACAGCCAACGGCCTGATGATGCCTGGGTTAGAATATCCTGATTTATTGTCCTCCAGACAACCAGAATAAATAAAACAGAAATAGCTACCCCGCTGGCGGCGATCTTTGTTATGAAAAGTGAAGTTTTAACACCATTGTATTTGTTCTTCCAGGTTATATAACCGGTCATGAGAACGGGCGGCATGGTCAGGAGTGTGAAACACAGGCTGTAATAGGCCGCACTGTCAAAACTTTGAAGGCCGAAAAACAAAGCAAGAGCCAGGAAAAGTACTGCCATTGGAACAATTCCGTTTGGCGAATGAACAGAAATAGGGTGAAGATGATTCTCCAGCACCAGTTGAGCAAGTTGACCGGAGTCCGCTTCGGGCTGCTGTTGAGTTGCTGAGTCTCTCTCCTGGGAAACTGTTTCCCGCTCTTCTACAATCTCAACAAATTCCTCCCTGCCTGCACTGCATACAGGGCACCTTTCAGGGGGGGCACTGCCTTCATGAATATAGCCGCATACAGTACATTTCCATTTCTTCATGATCTCTCTCCTAAAATTGCAAGTGGTATGATTTTCTCTATCAGTTTTGCTCAGTCAAATTATACAGTATTTGCAGAAAGGTGAGTTCTTTTATTCTAAGAAGACCCCGGAGATCAGGGGGATGTCAAGGACATACTATTATCAAACCTCTGTAAATTTAAACAAGAAGTCAGAAAAGTACAATGAGTATACAACTAAAAAGAAAAGGGAATGCCAGTTAAGTATCTGAAATTCCCTCAAATCTTTGGTGGAGGCGGCGGGAGTCGAACCCGCGTCCGCAAATGCTCCCCTCCCGTATCTACATGCTTAGTTCCGAGCTTTGAATCTTACATCGGGGTTGCCGCCGGAACGTGGATGACCCGATGCCAGCCTGATAAAGTCTCGTCTTGAGGTAGACAGGCAATACCGCAAGACCAGCCCGTTGAGTCGACGCTCCTGCCCGGTCTTACGGGCGAAGACCGGAGGAACGGCAGAGCAGTCTTAAGCTGCTACTGCGTGGTTATAATCGTCGGCGATTATAAGAGTGTTCTATCAGTTTTACGAGCGGATAGAAGCTCGGCATGCAACGATGAGCTTACACATTCCCGTCGAAGCCGTTTCGCCCCCTTTTCGTTAAAAGTTATCCAGCACACCATCTTTGAACGATCGTCCTGGCTTACGTAGCAGCTAGTACGCGCTGCGCCTTGGCGCTTGTCCAAAGCTAGGAGGCTATCCGAGAATGCCCTTTTTCCCCAACTCTTCGTTATCTTGAAAAAATAATGCTCGGAATATTAGCTATATGCCTGTGCTTATTTTTTCAAGATGGCCTCGATTTGAGAAAAAATTGCTATTCTCGGACAACCTCCTAGTGCACTTGAGAATTTTTTAGTTAGTAATTGATTTGTTTATGTGTCGTTTTTTATTAACAATTGCAAATTGTTAATAATTCTTCATAGCTCTTTCCAGATCGCGGTCGCTTTGTTTTTTCTTGAGAGCGGCGCGTTTGTCGTAAAGTTTTTTGCCACGGGCAAGGCCTAGTTCGACTTTGGCTTTTCCCTTATTAGTAAAGTAAATCTTCAATGGGATCAGGGCAAGTCCTTTTTCCTGGAGTTTGCCGATCAGTTTTTTTATCTCCCGTTTGTGCATCAGCAGCTTTCTGGGCCGGATTGGTTCGTTCGGGTTATGGGTCGCGAACTTATAAAAGGAGATATGGACCCCGTGAAGATACAATTCACCTCTGGAATCAACCTGGGCGTAACCATCAACCAGTGAGGCCCGGCCGGCCCGCAGTGACTTGACTTCCGGGCCGGTCAGGACAAGGCCCGCCTCCATCTTCTGGTCGATATGGTAGTTGTGGTACGCTTTTTTATTCTGACAGACGATCTTCAAGTGAATCTGTTGTACTGGTCTTTTGTTGGTATTGCGCAGAGCGGTCCTGCAGTTGTCAGTCTACTCGGCAGTTACACGAAGCGCCTCTTCATAGGTGGTGATGCCTTCCACCACCTTTTTCCAGGCGTCCTCACGTAAGGTAGTCATTCCTTCACGGATTGCAACCTGCTTCATTTCGCTGACATCCGCCCGTTCGGTGATCATCTGCTGCAGACGTGTGGAGAGCGGGAAGATTTCAAAGATTCCGCATCTTCCCCGATAGCCGGTCTTGCGGCATTCGCGACAGCCCTTGCCCCGATAGAGTGTAAGTGTTCCTTCCTGGGAGACCGGAAAACCAAGTTTGATCAGTTTCTCGCTCTCAATGGTAAACGATTCCTTGCAGTTGGGACAGATGGTCTTGACCAGCCGCTGGGCCAGGCAGCCGAGCAGGGTTGCCGATATGAGAAAGGGCTGCAAACCGAGATCGATCAGCCGGGTAATTGAGGAGACCGCGTCATTGGTGTGCAGAGTTGAAAATACAAGGTGGCCGGTCATGGCAGCCTGAACCGCATGTCTGGCGGTGTCCAGATCCCTGATCTCCCCGATCATCAGGATGTCCGGGTCCTGGCGAAGAATATTGCGCAGAATGGTGGAAAAAGTGACGTCGATCAACGGCTGGACAGCAATCTGATTGAATTCTTCGTGGATCATCTCCACCGGGTCTTCAACAGTTGTGATGTTGATTTCGGGAGTGGCGATATCCTTGAGGGTTGAATAGAGGGTTGTCGATTTACCGCTGCCGGTGGGGCCGGTAACCAGCAGAATTCCATGGGGTGAATGGGAGAGCTGGTTGTAAACCATTTTGTCCCGCTGAGAAAAGCCGATTGCATCGATATTACGAAAGATAATGTCGGGATCAAGAATCCTGAGCACAGCTTTTTCACCAAAAGAGACGGGAATGGTGGAAACCCGGACTTCCGCTTCCTTTTCTCCGGTCAGAGACAGTTTTATCCTGCCATCCTGGGGGCGTCTTTTTTCGGCAATATCGAGCCGGGACAAAAATTTAATACGGGAGACAATGGCCGAATGTACGGTTTTGGGTAGTTTGTAAATGGTGTGAAGAATACCGTCGATCCTAAAGCGGATCAGGCACTGTTCCCGTTTAGGTTCGATATGGATATCACTGGAATCCTGTTCAAGAGCGTAGTTGAACAGATGATTGACGGCCGACTTGATGTGCTCATCAGATGATGTGATCTCCTTGGAGGAGGCAATTTCAACAAAACGTTCGAGGTTGCCGATATCAACAGATGTGCCGATCCCGGGGCCGCCAAAATGGTTTTCAGCAGCAGTAATCGATTTCTGAAAACCGAAAAATTCCGCTAAGATTTTTTTAATATCGGACTTGTTGGAGATATAGGGCCTGATTTTGACCTGATTGGCGTGCTCGATATCTGTTATCGCTGACTGGCAGTCAGGGTGGTAGGTCGCGATTTCAAGAACACCGTCCTGCACGTTAAACGGAACAAGAAGATGATTGATGGCAAAGTTTTTGGGAATGGTTTTGGTGACAATGTCGATATCCAGCTCAAGGGGGTCGAGCTTCTTGAACTCCAGGTTGTATTGCTTGGCCACCGCCCGCATGATGATCTCTTCGGTGAGTGGTTTACTCCTGGATGCCGGCAGGCTGAAATTATATGAGAGAATGATATCGATCAGGTCGGGAAATGTCTTGTCCAGACCATCCCCGCCACCAAATTTTTTCAGCAGTTTCTGGCGCTGCTTACCCTTTTCCAGGGTGATAAACTGCTGCTGCTTCCTGGTGATCAAACGGTGTTTGACCAGCAGGCTGAGCAGGGCGTCACTGTTAATAAATCTCATAGCTGTTTTTTTTGGAATGTGAAGGTCGGTTCCATTGTCTTGCTTATCTATTCTTCACATTTTAGCGGATTTAGCAAGCTTTATCGATATCTTGTCCATTCGGAGGACTCGTAAGCCTGCACTCTGCTACTTGGTAATGAGCCCCCGCAGGACTTCTAAATTCTGGCGATCTTCGGCAAGGTCGTCGCCTTTGGGTGTTTCCAGGGTCATGGAGTAGTTGTTGAACCGGGAATCGTTGAGCAGATTGCTGAAACCGGCCAACCCAATATATCCCTGGCCGATATGGGTGTGTCTGTCGACCCGTGATCCCAACTCTTTTTTTGAATCATTGAGGTGAAAGAACTTGATGCGCTTCAGTCCGATATGGCGGTCAAATTCATTAAATGTCCGGCTGTACCCATCTGCTGTTCTGATGTCATAACCAGCGGCGAAGATATGGCAGGTGTCGATGCAGACCCCGAGCCGGTCACTGAATTTTGATTCGGAAATGATGGTGCCGATCTCTTCAAAACAGCTACCGAGACCGGTCCCCTGCCCAGCTGTGGTTTCGATTAATACGTTGGTGTTGGAGTCGCTTTCTTGAAAAACCGTATCGATCCCCTTGATGAATCGTTCAAGGCCGGCGTCCACGCCGTCACCGCCGTGGGAACCGGGATGAAGAACCACATAGGGAATCTGCAGAAGGTGGCAGCGATCAAGTTCGCTAATAAAAGCCCGTGTCGATTTAGCAAGCAGGTCCGGCTTTTTTGTTGCCAGATTGACCAGATAGGAGGCGTGGGAGACGACCTCCATGGGGCCTGCCTGCTGCCATCGGTCCGTAAACGCTGTGATCTCCTGGTCGCTCAACGGGGCGGCATTCCATTGCCGCTGATTTCTGGTAAAGATCTGCAGCGATTCACCACCAACCGACTCTATTCTGTCAAACGCTTTTTCAAGCCCGCCCGAAACGGATTCATGGGCTCCCAGAAAGGGCATACGTTTCCTCTCTATTTATAATTACTGCTGACTAGTCTTGTCAGCCAAGCTCTGTTCATACGTTTTATTTGCAAACAGCTCCATCTGCTGTCTGTAATAGCTTCTTTTTTTCGGGTCGACCCTGATTGCTTTTGTTTCGGTCGTCAGAGCTTCTTCAAGGTAACCGTTTGCCCAATAGGCGGTTGCCAGGGTATCCAGCACGTGGCCTCTGGGCTCAATAATTGATGCTGTTCTGGCAAGGGTCAACGCTTTGGCTGGGTCACGAAGCGTAAGGTCTTCACTGGTCAATAGCAGCCAGGCAAGATTGTTGAGCGCCATCGGGTTTGCCGGCTCAAGCTCAAGAACTTTTTCATAGGCAGCCCTGGCATGCTTTTCCATCTTTTTCCCAAGCATAATGTCGCCAGATAACTGTAACCACAGCGGATTGTTTGGTTCCTGCCTGATTTTTCTGGCTACAATGGCCTCGGTGTATTTCTGTTCGTACTGCTCAATGAATCGTTTCTTGGGGATTTGAAATGAGGCGGTCACCCCAATTGCCAGCACCAGGACAAAAATCAGCAGGCTGACAGCAACTTTTTTGTTATGACGACTGACCCAATCACGGCTTTGTTCGCATCGTTTGAGGTAGTCGATTCTCTCACCCAGGGAAAAATGGTGCCAGTTCGGCTGATTCTTTGAGTTGCCACTCATCATTGCCAGCTTCTCAAAAGCAGAAACAAGGGCGCCGGAGCTGCCCATGGCAGTAAAGGAATAGATGTCGGCCTGTCGTTCGAAATTTCGTATGAAATAGCCGAACAGGAAACGGAAATAGAGAAGCATGGCGATAAGAAGAGGCAGGCTGCAAAGCAGGGTGAGCAGCGTTTCAAGAGTCATGTCCGACTTTTCGAGCAGCAGATAGAAGAAATCACGTGAGAGAACGAAATAAATGACCGGTTCAGACAGAGCCCCGACAAAAAGGGAAAATCCACCTATGAGCAGAAGGTACAGAAGCATGTGGAATCGCTTGATATGACCGATCTCATGGGCCATGACACCTTTGAGTTCGGTAATGCTCATTGTTTCCAGTAAGGCCGGTGTGATAACGATATAGCGAAGTCCGGGGATCATCCCCATTACTCCGGCTGTCGGCACTCTGCCTTCAAACAGGGGCCAGGTATACAGGTCGGCCTTAAAGTTGAGAGTCCGACAGAAGCTGACCAGCTCACGTTTAACCAGGCTGTCCGGAAGTTGGGTGCATCCCCAGAGTCGCCTGACCATCGGAGGGAAAAACAGCAGGACAAAAAAGAGGAAAATTCCAAATGCTAACAAATCGCCCCACTGGGAGTTGATAAAAGACTGCAACCACGGCCAGGGCAGAAGAGTGAATATATCGGTGAGCAGGGACAGGCCGATCCAGGGCAGCACTACCGGCAGATTGATCCGAATATTTTGGAGGATAAAATTGATGGTGCTCTGCTCTCCACCGAAAATCAACCGATAGGTCCGATGGGAAACAATCCAGATAACGGTAAAAAAAAGCAGCAGAAGGACGAGGCCGCCTATGTTAGTGAGGGCGGGCAGGATGTCAGTGAAGGGAAGAAAGGACAGATAATACTTGGCGTCGCACAGGTGAAGTGCAGCCGTAAAAAAGAACAGGGAAAAAACGCTTAATTTCTTCTCCGCTTTGAAATAAGCCGATGGTTGCGCCACAGCAACCTTGCTGAATGTCACGCGGGTCAGTTTATGGAACCAGAGGAGCAGGAAGAAAAAGAGCAGACTGTTGTATATTCCGGAAAACGCAGGCTCATCAGGAACCGTGTCGATGGAAAACAGAAAGATTGCCGTGATGAAAATAAAGAGGTTGTTGTAGATCAAAAGAGATTGTGTGAGCTGAAAAAGAAAATGAACCGAAAGATCCAGAATGGCGGGCCGCCGAAATATATTCAATCCTGAATCCGTATCGGAAAAACAAAAATATAGCGTTAATCAGCCCGGCTGACAATAGGTGACTGTAATTTTTTTTTATTGACAACAGCCCCTGTATTTTTTTATATAGTAAGTTTTACTGCCGGAAGGGCGCATAGCTCAGTTGGCTAGAGCCACCGGCTCATAACCGGTCGGTCGTAGGTTCAAGTCCTACTGCGCCCACCATGAAGCCTGGAAAATGAACAAATAAAACCTGTTTCTTGAAAACACAAAACAAGTTACGAGATATATTCGGGGGGCGACACGTCCCCGGTGAAGTGAGAATCATACCGATCCGAAAAGCCGGACCGGGTAAGATGGAATAAAGGCACATCCCGCAGGGAATGTGCCTTTTTTTTATTAAAATCACAATGTTTTAGAGAGTGTATGACCGTCCAGACCGCTGATATCCTGACGGCAATTGATGAGCTGGCCCCATTTGACCTGGCTGAAGAGTGGGACAATGTCGGCCTGCTGGTTGGAAGTAATGAAAGGGAAGTGTCATCGATATTGGTCGGCCTTGATCTGACCGGTGATCTACTCGATGAGGCAGTGGCGTCAGGGGCTGATACCATTGTCAGCCACCATCCCATGATTTTTAGACCGCTGTCGGCCATCCGTGTAGACCAGCATATCGGCAGACTGCTGGAGAAGGCTCTTGCCAACCGGATAACTGTTATCGGCTGTCATACCAATCTCGACTCAGTCTCAGGTGGAGTAAGCGATGCGCTGGGGCAAATCCTCGGTTTGACGGATCTGCGTCCCCTCCAGCCCGTGGAGTGCAGCACCAAACCCGGCTCCGGTATGGGAAGAATAGGTGAGTATGCAACACCTATGTCCGGCAGGGGGTTCATCACCAAACTGCTGGAAGCGCTTGGCCTTGACGGGGTTCACATCGCCGGCCGACTTCCGGAACAAGTAAAGACGGTTGGGCTGTGTGGTGGATCAGGATCCGAACTTGCCAGGGTGGCATATGAAAAGGGGGCCGACTGCTATCTTACAGCGGAAATTAAACACTCAACCGCGCGCTGGGCGGAAGAAAGTGACTTTTGCGTAATTGACGGTACCCATTACGGTACCGAACAGCCGGTTGTCGGAAGATTTGCCGAAAAACTAGTTGATTATGGAAAGAAAAAGGGTTGGTCGATTGATGTGAACGTCAGTAAAAGACAGAGTCCGCCCTTTCAACTGATCAGGGGCGATTGAGCCCTTTAAGAAGATAATGGCCACCTTGAAAAAATGCTATTTTGTCCTAAGACTGTGTCACAGAAGAAAATAACTGATTTTTAAGGTATCCATAGGGAATTGTAGAGAATAGAACCACATTAACAGGAGAATGGTGTGAACGAGCATATAACCAAGCTGGTGTCATTGCAGGCAATTGACCTTGAGATTGATGCGATCGATAATAAGATCAAAGAAGAACAGAGTGCATTGGATGAACGCAGTGTCGCTCTTGCCGCCCGTGAAACTGAAATCGAAGCGCATAGGCAGAAGATTGAAGAGATTGAGAAGGAGAAGAGAATACTTGAGGTGGAAATGAGTGATGACCTGTTGCGGGTAAAGGATCGTCAATCGAAAATGATGCAGGTGCAGACCGCCAGAGAACAGAGTGCTCTGTTGAAAGAGATCGAGGATGGTAAAAGAAACATCAAAGAGTCGGAAGAAAAAATTGTTTCGATGATGGCCGAATCTGAAGAGCTTTCCGACCGGGTGGAAGAAGAGTCAAATGTCTTAAAAGGTGAAAAAGAGCTGTTGTCCGAGGAGACTGACAGTGTCCGAAAAACCATTGATAAAATCAATAAAGGGAAGAAGACCAAGACAAATAAACGGACCAAAGAGGCCAAAAAACTCGACGAGCCGCTGCTGAAAAAATACGATACCCTGCGCAGAGTGCGAAAAGGCCTGGCGGTTGTCCGCGTAAATGACAGCGTCTGCCAAGGCTGCTATATGGCCCTGCCGCCTCAGCGATATAACATGATTCTCAAGGGTG
>CAZLGM010000011.1:17310-27688 GCA_964558875.1 uncultured Desulfocapsaceae bacterium | reverse complement strand
ATATTCCGAGGATAAATTTTTCTCTGCAACGAAGAGTTAGGAGAAGGTAAGCGTAGACTCCGAAAGGCCGTTTCTGGATGGGCACTAATCTAGATCACAGTCCGTAAAAACAACCAAATCCTTTTAACGGCGAAAACCGGTCATCCGCACAAGCTTGTTGCCGAATTTCCTGGCTCGCTCAAGCTCGGTTTCTGCTTTTGCCATTGCCCCTTTGCTGTCAATGCCGGGCACCACAACTTTGCCGCCGTAGTTGATATCCATGGCGTCGAAACAGTACTGGGCACAAAGCGCTGCGCCGTCAAATACCCGTTTGCCCCGGCTGGCGGCAACAGATAAAAAAACACCGAACCGCTTCAGCCCGCTCCTGCTCTTAACCTTTTCTTTCAAAATATATTTACGGCTCCACATTGCCTGGGTCCGGTCGATGAAAAGTTTAGCCTGGGCTGATACCCCGTAAAAATAAATGGGGGAACCGATCACCACGCAATCGGCCGCATCGATCTTCGAATAAAGTTCCTGCATATCGTCATCGATTACACAGCAGCCGGTCTTCTCGCAACTGCCACAGGCGACGCAGGGACTGATCTTCAACCGGCTGAGATATACCTTTTCAGTTTCGCCTTTTTCCTCTTTGATGCCCTGTATCAGCGCTTCTGCCAGAATGTCGGTGTTGCCCTTTTTTCGAGGTGATCCTAATAGAACAAGTGTATTCATGGTCTCTTTAAATGGAAAATTCAACTCTGTACTTCTCGTAATTGACACATATATGATCCAACTTGAGGCGGTCGTTATGACACCTGCTGATAAATTCTATCACCTTGTCACAATCATTCATATGAAAAAGATTATGCATATCTTCCAGCTCAAACAGCTTTCTCGGTAAAACCTCCATCCTCAGCCAATCAAAAAGACCCGCCCACATCTCTCCAAAAAGAATGATCGGTGTCTCACACAGATGTTTAACTTGAACGAGCTGCCAGGCATAGAACAGTTCAAGCATGGTACCTACTCCACCGCTGGCAACAACAACTGCGTCAGATAGAGACATAAATGTATCCAACCTCTCAGAAAAACGGTCGAATTCTTTTATAATATCAAGGTATTTATTTTCTTTTTGCTCAAACGGCAGCTTGATATTCAGACCGATGGAGCGGCTGGATGACAAGCCGCTTTTGTGACCCGCATTTGCCGCCATCATAATACCCGGCCCACCACCGGTGACCACATCAAATCCAAGTTCACCAAAACCCCTGGCCATGGTGAAAACATCCTGATACTCCCGGTCTCCCTCTTTAATACGAGCTGAACCGAAAATTACTATACGATAATGGGGGTCCATGTTACACCTTTTTCCGGATTGCTTGAGCCTGCATTCAACAGTTCAGTCAACAATAAACAGGCTGGTTAATGTCTGGCCAGAAACGAGAATTTTTTTCTAAGTTGAGGCTTTGAGAAAAATTTACACCAGGCATATGACTGATATTCCAAGGATAAATTTCTCTCTGCAACGAAGTGTTTGGACAAGGTAGACGTAGACTCCGAAAGGCTGTTTATGGATACGTACTAGTTGTTTTCTCTCTCATACGCCATAGAAATCCCGGTCGCCCTGCCAATATCCTCTCTGAGCGCTCGAAGATGTCCCGGAGCCAGCTCCCCGACAGACCTACAGCCGCAGAGTCTGCAAAGACGGGCTATCTCATTGGTTGCAACTCCCAAAAGATTCTTTACCTCTTTCGCCCGCCGCTCCACATTGAGATGACGCCTGAGTACCGGATCCTGGGTTGTGATACCCACCGGACAACGACCGGATGCACAGGAACGGCAATAAACACAGCCAAGGGCAAACTTTACAAAACCGGCTGTGTACACAGCATCGGCGCCGAGGGCCAGTACTTTGGCAAAATCGGAGACCCCCTTTAATCCACCGGCCGCGATCACACTGTATTGCTCTCTCACACCCCTCTTTTCCAGGTACTGAATTGTTCTCGGCAGGAGATAGGCGAGAGGCAGACCCGCATGATTTTTAGCAATCGCCGGTGCCGCCCCCGTACCGCCATCGCCTCCATCAACGACAATCACATCCGGGTCGGCATGGATGATAATATCGAGGTCCTCTTCCACGTGACCTCCGGCAATTTTAATACCGATAGGTACCCCATCCGTTACCTGTCGAAGCTGATCAACCCGGTCTTTCAGCTCATCAGGTGAATTGATATCAAGATGCCGGGACGGACTGATGGCATTTTCTCCCGGACGAAACCGGGTACCTTTTTCGATCAGGTTTCGAACCTTTGCTATTTCAGGAGTGATCTTTTCAGCCAACAGATGCCCGCCAAGACCGGGTTTAGCCCCTTGGCCGATCTTGATCTCAATCATATCAGCCTGCTGAAGATCCTGCTGGTCTACACCAAAACGACCGGTGGAGTATTGCAGGGTCAGTTTGTCAGCACTCTGCCGTTCTTTTTCATGCATCCCTCCTTCACCTGTATTTGACATGGAGCCGACAGCGGAGGCTCCCAGGGCCAGGGCCATTTTAGCCTCTATGGACATCGAGCCAAAACTCATGGCTCCGATCATAATCGGGGTTTTCAAGGTAAGGGGCCGCGTTGCCCGGGGACCGATGGTAACACGGGTATCGACAGGTTCATCGTCAAGCAGGGGAGGATTTTTTAGCTGGCCGGGCAGAAAAATCAAATTATCCCAGTTGAGAAACGACCGATCACTCCCCTTGCCCTCAACCACGTATTTACCTGTTGCAGCCATCTGCATGGCGTTATCACGAATCTCTGGATTCCAGCTTCCCCAATAATCTTTTTCGAGTGTAACATGGTAGATCGATCCGGAAGGACAGCTTGCCGAGCAATGACCACACCCCGTACAACTATTTACTTTCCCTAGAGTCGGCATCCCACGATACTCTCTGAGATTTGACCTGGGACAGACATCGACACACTTCAGGCAGTTAATGCAGAGTCGTTCATGCCACTGAATCTGAAACATTTGAGCTACTCCTCACCTCCGATTGGACACATGTTTTCCCAGCAGATATTCGACTTTGCCTTCTCATGCTCGATATCTTCTGCGCGTGCTTTGGCAAAGGCCCTGTAGATCACATCGATCAGATCAACAGTGTGCAGTTGAGGATTGGTATGGTAATTCTCATAACAGCCGGCGCAGGCGGTAATCATCTCATCGGCACCACTTGAGGTAAACTCTCTCACCTTGACCTGGCGATTGATTTCATCGATATGCTCTTTGTCGTAATAACGGGAGACATCTCCACAACAACGGCTGGACTTGCCGTGCGACATCATCTCATGGATCATACCGACTCGCCTGATCAGTTTCCTCAACGGCCCCTGCTGGTCGTGCAGAGATCTCAGGTTGCATGAGTCGTGAATGGCAAAAGTGGTTTCCAGGTAGGCCAGGTCAAGCTTCTTTTCAATACTGAGTTCCAGCAGCTCTTCGGCACAATGGCGGATATCCGGCCTGCTGGAGGATTCACTGTTGTTCACCAGATCCAGCATGGCATTGAGGCAATGACCGCAATTGGAGATAATCCGTTTTGGCCGTATCCTGTCTACCATCTCCACAAGACCCGGCTTAATCTTATCCATATCACTATGGCCGCGATAAAAGCCGAATGTACCGCAACAATATTCCAGCTTACCGATGGAAACATATGAGACACCGGCCGCTCCCAGCATCTTTTCCAGCTTCATGCATTGAGCGGCCTGGAGATATACATAGCAGCCGTGGTAGAGCAGGACATCAGCCTGCCTGAAATTATTGAGCTGTTCAAAGTACCACTGTTTTTCATCCTCTTTCCATTTGGAGAGGACAAATTTTTCGATGGCTGCCTGTTTCACCTGATAATTTGAATAGGGATGAATATTGACCCTGTGTTTCATGGGATTGGCAATCATGTGCTTCATCATCATATTGCCATGTCGGCGATAGATCGATTCCGGGCAGGAATGGTGACACCGATTGCATTCGGCACATCTGAAATTTGCCTCCACCAGCCCGCGGTCAACCGTTTTTATTTTACCGGATAGAAAATCATTTGATTGACGAATCCATTGGCGGCACTGTTCGGGATCATCGCCATAGTTGGAAAAAGCACAATCAATGTAACAGGAGCCGCACTCAATACAGTTGCCAACCATATCCAGGGCATCCTGCTTCAAATCCGCCAGAGGATCTTTACTGAAAGTATCAGGATTTTCGGTCTGACTATTCACTTACATCTCCCTATCATAAAAGAATCAGTCAACTCACCATGCAGCCTCAGGTAATCTGATAGTAGCTGGACATAAATCTTCAAAGAAACAATAATTGCTGAACATGTGGAAAGCGGATATCGCAGACAGCCTAGCGATAGCTCCTGTTTTTCAGGCTCAAACAGAAGGACCCCGATACCTGAAAAACAGTTTCAATGCCGTTTTCACCCTGTCAGAGAAAATTTTTTCTGAAAAGACCTTGCCAACCACCCGTTTATTGATCTCTGCCAGGGTCGGATAGGGATGGATTGAGCCGGCCAGATGCGACAGTTTCATTCCCGCACCCAGTACCGCCACCCACTCACCCAGGAGATCTCCAGCATGGAGTCCGAGAACCTGAACACCCAGAACTTTCTCCTTCTTAGACAAAATGAGCTTGATCATCCCTTCGGTTTCACCTTCGGCCAGGGCGCGATCATTGTCGGCAAAGTTTTCCTCCCAGACCGTATAGTCGATACCCGCTTTTCCTGCCGCTTTCTCATTCAACCCGATAGAGGCAAGTTCCGGGCCGGTATAGGTGCACCAGGGCATCCGGGTATAGTTAACCTTGCGGGGCAGATGGAAAACAGCATTACTGACTACAATACCCCCCTCATAGCCGGCGGCATGGGTAAACTGATAGCCGCCAATCACGTCCCCGGCAGCGAAGATATGCTTATGATTGGTCCGCAGCCGGTCATCCACATCAATGCCTTTGCCGGAAAAATCGAGGTCGATATCCTCTAAACCCAAGCCGGCCACATTTACCCTTCGCCCAAGGGCAACCAGAATTTCAGCACCTTCTATGGTGAGCAACTGTCCTTCACTGTTTGTTATGACAACCTGACGGCTGTTACCAATATCCTGAGCACTTACAAGCCGACAGCCCAGATGAAAAACCACGCCCTCCCGTTCCATGGCCGCCTGAACATGATCGGCCATATCATTATCCTCTTTGGAAAGTATCTGGTTGGATCGTTGAAGAACGGTCACCCGGCAGCCAAGCCGGTTAAAGGCCTGGGCCATCTCAGCGGCTATTGGTCCGGCTCCCAGAATAATCAGTGATTCAGGCAGGTGATCGAGATAAAAAATTTCTTTATTGGTCAAATAGGGTACACCATCCAGTCCATCCACCGGTGGAATGGCTGGTGATGATCCCGTTGCTACAACCCATGTTTTCGCACTGATTCGTTTTGAACCCAGGGTGATTGTGTGCTCATCACTGAAAACAGGATCGCCGAACAGCACCTCAGCACCCAGTTTATTAAATCGTTCCACAGAATCATGTTTCTGAATCCTGGCAACGACTGAACGAATTCGGTCGGCAACCTGTTTAAAATCAACCGGCGGCAGATCAACTTGGGGGAGCCCAAATTTCTGGGCATTTTGCATGAGGTACCTGACCTTGGCCGACTTGATCAAGGTCTTGGAAGGAACACAGCCAAAATGGAGACAGTCACCGCCAAGCTCCTTCTCTTTTTCGATAAGCACAGTTCTCGCGCCCAACTGTGCTGCACCCGACGCTACAGTCAGACCGGCAGCGCCACCACCCAGAATACCGATATCATAATCAAATTGAGCCATTCTTCCCCCCTGCCTCTGTCCCTTTACCGGTTTTTTTACGGAAGAAGGACATCAGTTTTTTTACGGTAATGGGAAACAACCCCAATATCACAAACGAGATAATCAGTGTCGGCGACAGTATGCCGCTCAACGAATCGATTTTACTGATTTCTTTTCCGGCATTGACATAGACCGCGGTACCCGCCAGCATCCCCACCTGTGATACCCAGAAGAAGGTAAACAGGGGAATTTTCGTCAGTCCGGATACAAGATTGATGACAAAGAACGGCACTACCGGAATCAACCTCAGGGTAAACAAGTAAAAAGCGCCTTCTTTTTCAATGCCCTCATTGATCATCTTCAGTTTATCTCCGAACCGTCCCTGCACCCAGTCCTGGAGTAAAAACCTCGAAACTGCGCAAGCCAGGGTAGCGCCCAGGGTCGAGGCAAATGATACGGCCACCACACCAACCCAAAAACCAAACAGGGCACCGCCAGCCAGTGTCATAACCGCAGCACCCGGCAGTGACAGGGCAGTGACCACAATATAGATCAACATAAAGACACCGATGACGGTCAACCGGTTTGCTTTATAAATGGCCTGAAAATTTTCCTGGGACTCTTTCAGGTAACTGAGCGTCAGGTATTGATCCAGATCAAAAACAATAAACAGGAAAACCGCCAATACTCCTATGGCCAGGATGACTAATCGCTGGACTATTTGTTTATTCATATTATTTGCCCCAGAAAATTAAGACTGCGTGCACCGGTCCTCTCAAGGAACCAACCCTGTAAGATATCTTGAAAAATCGGCATTCTCGGAGTCTATGCTTACCGGTTCAAAATCGAGGCAGAGAGAAATTTTATCACAGGCATATAGTTGATATTCCGAGGATGAAATTTTTCCCGCAACGAAGAGTTCCGACGAAAAGGCAATTTTTCAAGGTAGCCTTCATTTATACGCTTTCAGAGTAGGGCATGCAGAAAATGATTGCAAGATCAATGATCTCACCATTTTATCACTTTTTTACATAAGGCCGTAGCCAGGACTGTGCAAAAGGAGAAACAGGTACACAGGTGGGGAAAATTGGTACAACGATGGTGATGCTTACAACTTACAGACTTTGTCGCTCAGCAGTCTCAACTGGGATTGGATGGATGTGTCCCGCCGGGCAAGATCGGTTACTTTATTTATGGAATGCATGACTGTTGAATGATCTCGATTGAACACATTGCCGATTTCAACAAGTGGCGCGGATGTATGTTTACGGGCAAGATACATTGCCACCTGCCGGGGAAAGGTGATGATCTTCTTACGGGAACGGGACTGCATATCTGAAAAGCTCACCTTGAACTGATCGGCAACAAACTCGGAAACCACCTGGGCCGTTAAAATACGATAGCTGCCGGTGATGGTTTCAACAACCTCGAGAATAAGATCCATATCGACCTCTCCACCACGCAACACCGCTTTTGAGTGGATATTCAAAATAGCCGATTCAATCTGTCTGATATCGCCACGAATATGATGGGCAAGGTAGCCAATCTGATCATCATTCAGCCTCAGTTTCCTGCTTTTCGCCTTTCTCTTAACGATCCTGGCCCGAGTCTCGCAATCAGGGGCCTGGATAGTGGTTACCAGCCCGGAACTCATGCGGGAGCGAAATTCATTATCGATTCCTTCAAGCTCTCTGGGTGAGATATTGGCCGTGAAGATAATCTTCTTTTCCTTCTTGATCAGTGAGTCAAGCAACTCGTTCAGTTCTTCCTGGGTTTTGAGTTTGCCTTTCAGGGTGTGTACGTCTTCGACTAACAGGACATCGCACCGGTCGTGATACTTGGACTTGAATTGATCCATTTTTTTGTCGCGAATTCCCTGAACCATCTCCTGGGAGTATTTGGTGGCAGTCAGATAGTGCAGCCTGGTCATCGGAGAATCGGTAAGAATCTGATGGGCGACAGCATGTGTCAGGTGGCTTTTTCCAAGCCCGGTGGAACTGTTGAGAAACAGGCAGGGACCAACGGTATCATCACCGGCAGCAACGGTTTTGCAAGCCGACTGAGCTAGAATATTGGAATCTCCTACTATAAATTCATCAAAGGTGTAGCGGGGATGCAGGGAACGACTGCTGGATGATCCAGCCGGAAATTCGGGAAACCGCCTCTGGTGTTTTGCTACAGGCAGGTCTATCGGAGGGGCCGATTGCTCACAAAGATTGATGCTCCAATTGCTGTTACTAATCTCTGCGCATTTTTTTTCTATATCCTCCAGGAAATTCTCTTTAATCCAGGCCTTAAAAAAACGATCCGGACAGCCAAGCTGCAGTGTATTCTTATCATCACTGATATAATTAAGCGGCTCAATCCAAAGAGTAAACGTGTTTTCCGGCATCGAATCCCGTAGACTCTCTTTGATCTTGTCCCACAACATCGGCATATCCTTTGATTTTTAATAGAGGATCAAGAAACAATCCAGCAAGATAACAGCTAGCCTCTCTGTAGATATTTTCGGGAGCGACAGGTGAACAGCTGAAATATCACAGCACGGGCTGCATTCTAAAACATCCGGCAGAACCGTGCTGAACATGGCTCCCTATAAAATCGATTTTTCCGCTGACGTCAAAGTCGATTGAGCACAATTTACTTCCAAAGCTCATCAATATGCCCGATGCCATGCAGTGTAAGTATTGTAACCGATTCCTCCTTCTCTTGCCCTTATTTAATAGAGAATAGAAAAAAGCTGTTTTTCTAACGTTATCTTTACATGTTACTAACATTCACCACAAATTATCAACAATTCAATTTTTTTATTAAATTCAATATTGTTCCAAATTAATCAAACAATCTGCAAATAAATCAATATTACGCAAAAGCCAGATACTCTATTTGAACTTGTTTGTGAGAACAGCAGGTTAGATGAATAAAAAAAGAGATTATTTTTTTATTCCCATCCACTTTTTCCTATCCCAACCTTGCCTCTGCACAACATCCTAACGAGCATATGTCAAAACCTTGACAAACAGCGCTTCCGGCCGACACACCCCAGTAAAGAGCCGTTTTCCCTTTCCCTGATATACAACCAAAAAACTAATCGACCACCAATCCTGTGATAATTCGACACTTTTAGTCATATCACTGAATCAGCCCTCAGATTTTCGCCTCTACCGGCTTTCTGAGATGATTTACAACACTATAAAAGGGGAAAAGTTATTGTAATCCAAGCCCCCACATTGGGGGCGACAACATGATGGAAGCTATAGAGATCAATTTGTTGAGTTTCAATCCACGCCCCCGCATGGGGGGCGACTCTATCCTCCCTTCCTCCCTTTCGGGTGAATAATGTTTCAATCCACGCCCCCGCATGGGGGGCGACTGACTTCATCGCAAAGAAGAATCTACCAGCTGGGTTTCAATCCACGCCCCCGCATGGGGGGCGACCCTCCCCTGGAACACCATTTGACCACAAAACGATGTTTCAATCCACGCCCCCGCATGGGGGGCGACACAGGACCACCGAGGTTTAATCTGCTCACAATGGTTTCAATCCACGCCCCCGCATGGGGGGCGACATCAAATTCGGCTCTTGAAGTCAGAGAAAATTTGTTTCAATCCACGCCCCCGCATGGGGGGCGACATCGTCCTTTGGTTTATAGATTGATAAATTATTCAGTTTCAATCCACGCCCCCGCATGGGGGGCGACATAAATATCTTGGTTATCAACTCATGTGGGATGTTTCAATCCACGCCCCCGCATGGGGGGCGACTAAAAACCCAGTAGATGATCCGCACAAAGAGATGAGTTTCAATCCACGCCCCCGCATGGGGGGCGACCCGTTCACCAGGAATGGATGTTCTGCCTGAAGTGTTTCAATCCACGCCCCCGCATGGGGGGCGACAGGTCAAATGAAAAAAGATACGTACCGATAACTTGTTTCAATCCACGCCCCCGCATGGGGGGCGACTGTTTATTTTTCAAAAAATCAACAATACCCTGTTGTTTCAATCCACGCCCCCGCATGGGGGGCGACTTATATCACCCGGTTTTGTTTCAGCACCCATTGTGTTTCAATCCACGCCCCCGCATGGGGGGCGACGCAACTGTATTCACGGTGCTAATACCTGTGGCCAGTTTCAATCCACGCCCCCGCATGGGGGGCGACTTACAGTATTATTCTAATCAAGCCATGCATTGTGTTTCAATCCACGCCCCCGCATGGGGGGCGACTTGACGCTATAGCCAAACACGCAAAAGCTGTCATGTTTCAATCCACGCCCCCGCATGGGGGGCGACTCCAGAGTCAGCCCCATGGCCGTGCAGGCGGTCTGTTTCAATCCACGCCCCCGCATGGGGGGCGACATAATAATATTTGGTTCTATAGCCGTAACCCATGTTTCAATCCACGCCCCCGCATGGGGGGCGACTAAAGCCGACATTGACATAATCAAAGAGAACAAGTTTCAATCCACGCCCCCGCATGGGGGGCGACTGCTTGCAGGTACCACGAAGCTTGATGAGGTGTGTTTCAATCCACGCCCCCGCATGGGGGGCGAC
>CAZLGM010000011.1:16061-17210 GCA_964558875.1 uncultured Desulfocapsaceae bacterium | reverse complement strand
GTTTCAATCCACGCCCCCGCATGGGGGGCGACTGACGCTATAGCCAAACACGCAAAAGCTGTTATGTTTCAATCCACGCCCCCGCATGGGGGGCGACCAAATATGGTGGTTGTTGCCGGATATTGCTCTATGTTTCAATCCACGCCCCCGCATGGGGGGCGACAAATTTTCAGTCAGAGGTAGTGCTGACTTTCGATGTTTCAATCCACGCCCCCGCATGGGGGGCGACATCAGCCGGGTTGAAGATGAGCTGATGTCGTTTGTTTCAATCCACGCCCCCGCATGGGGGGCGACCTATGTGCACGTGGTTTTTTGTGTTCATGATGTGTTTCAATCCACGCCCCCGCATGGGGGGCGACTATATTTCCCGACAAAGATCAACAGTAACACCGTGTTTCAATCCACGCCCCCGCATGGGGGGCGACCTTATGCACAACTGTTGTTCGCTGAGATTGATGCGTTTCAATCCACGCCCCCGCATGGGGGGCGACCAAGCTTGTACTAAGGACTTGTCCATATTCTCTGTTTCAATCCACGCCCCCGCATGGGGGGCGACCAAGGGCCAAAGCGCAATTGGGCGCTGTGTAGTGTTTCAATCCACGCCCCCGCATGGGGGGCGACCGTCAACATGATGGAAATGCAGACGCCCTTGAATGTTTCAATCCACGCCCCCGCATGGGGGGCGACGTTAGTGGTAAATAGATAACGCCGATTATAACCTGTTTCAATCCACGCCCCCGCATGGGGGGCGACCAATGCCGCAAGTCAATGCCACCGCCTCGGCGGGTTTCAATCCACGCCCCCGCATGGGGGGCGACCGACAACCGGGTAATGGGTCTCAAACAGCAGCCTGGTTTCAATCCACGCCCCCGCATGGGGGGCGACTTCAGTAAAATGATTCATGCTTGTTGGCCTGTTTGTTTCAATCCACGCCCCCGCATGGGGGGCGACGGCGGAGATTAAGGCAGAGATTAAGGCAGAGATTGTTTCAATCCACGCCCCCGCATGGGGGGCGACCTTGAGGATATGGGTGCTGGTTACGGTAGTATTGTTTCAATCCACGCCCCCGCATGGGGGGCGACTTTTGCCGGATCGAATGGAGCTAGTATTAGGAGTGTTTCAATCCACGCCCCCGCATGGGGGGCGACC
>CAZLGM010000011.1:0-15961 GCA_964558875.1 uncultured Desulfocapsaceae bacterium | reverse complement strand
TGTTTCAATCCACGCCCCCGCATGGGGGGCGACCTGACACAAAAATAAATGATATGGGTGCTTTTTTGTTTCAATCCACGCCCCCGCATGGGGGGCGACGCATTGGTATAATCGAAAAACCCCCACATATATTGTTTCAATCCACGCCCCCGCATGGGGGGCGACGTATATTGATTATAGTTATCATAGTTTAATCATGTTTCAATCCACGCCCCCGCATGGGGGGCGACTAAAAAACTATACAAAGTACATACCCGGAAAAATGTTTCAATCCACGCCCCCGCATGGGGGGCGACTTATAATAACGACAAAAACCCCAAGGCCACTGTGTTTCAATCCACGCCCCCGCATGGGGGGCGACTCGAAAAAATCGATACATGTGTCGCTGTATTGGCTGTTTCAATCCACGCCCCCGCATGGGGGGCGACTTAATGCTATATCGTATATTTCTGATCCGAAAAGTTTCAATCCACGCCCCCGCATGGGGGGCGACCTAAGTCATCCTCTGACACGATATCGATAGATGCGTTTCAATCCACGCCCCCGCATGGGGGGCGACACAGAATTTAAGAGAATGGCATAAAGAACAACTGTTTCAATCCACGCCCCCGCATGGGGGGCGACAGATTACGTCTTTTAACTCTTTCCATTACGACGTGTTTCAATCCACGCCCCCGCATGGGGGGCGACGTTATAATAACAGTAAAAACTCCAAGACCACTGTGTTTCAATCCACGCCCCCGCATGGGGGGCGACGGGGGTTCCGGGTGCTCCGGGGGGCGATTTTTTGTTTCAATCCACGCCCCCGCATGGGGGGCGACACCATTGGCACAGGTCGTTTGCGCCAATTAGAAAAGTTTCAATCCACGCCCCCGCATGGGGGGCGACTAACTATTTAGGATATACACATGGCTGATATTCGTGTTTCAATCCACGCCCCCGCATGGGGGGCGACCCTGAACATGTAACCGACTGCATCAGATACTTTGTTTCAATCCACGCCCCCGCATGGGGGGCGACTGTTATCTTTTATTTCTATAATTGACCTCCTCTCCCCAGTTATTATATGCGAACCATCTTGTATTAAGATATAAAAATAACAAAAATATTCTCTCATTCATGTTTCTTCTTTTGTTACAGGCAAGTAGTACAGGTGCGAACATACAGGGAATACTATGACAGTTTATACTTCGCACACCTTTCATATAATCAAAGGTCCTTCCTGGTCTACTCCCTTCTTAGCGCCGACATGTTCAACTCTGCGCCTCCAATTCGACCCCAAAAAATAAAATCTCAAACTATCCGTATCCTGGTTTATTTCATCTACCAATCTCTGTTTTAAGACTTCCCACTGTGCCGGATCAACAATACATTCAAACACCGAGAACTGAACACGCTGACCGAAATTCTTGCAAAGCTTTGCCACCCTCCTCAATCTTCTCGGGCCACCCTTATCTTTTGTAGAAACATCGTAGCTCACAAGTACAAACATGGGTCTACTTCCATAAAAAAACAGGATAACCGTCAAGGTCACCCCTTAAATATCTTGCTAAAAGCAAAGCTTGAGTATGAAAAAGCAAACCGATAGGTATCTTTTCTTTGATAAAAGGATGCATAATCACATCCTGTTTCCGCTTCTGGTAAGCAACAAGAAGGGTTTTTCTGGTTTCATCATCCATAAGCACTGCCCCGTTTTCCATATGCTTAAATCCATTTCCCTTCACCTGGGAAAGATTGATTAGAGATAGAGTAAGCCTATCGGCAATAAACGGCCTGAATTCCTCCATCATGTCAAGAGCAAGGCTTGGTCTTCCGGGTCGGTCACGATGGAGAAAACCGACCGCCGGATCAAGGCCCACAGACTCAAGAGCCGACCGGACATCATGCATTACCATTGTGTAGAGAAAGGATAACAGACAGTTGACCCGGTCCAGCGGTGGTCGTCGGCTTCTTTCGTTGAAAACAAAGTGAGCCTTCCTGGAAGTGATCAGATGATCAAAGACCTTAAAGTAAACTTGGGCTGCCTCACCCTCATATCCTCGTATTCTGTCCAGGTCAATATTCTGACGAATATGCTCCAGAATGGCATTGAATCTACTGATCGCATCCTGCACCTTCTTTTTTTCGATTTTCATGCCATGATCACGGATGGCCCGACTCAATACCGTGCGGCAATTACAAATCTTTCCGATAACAACCGACCGCGCAACTGACTCGGATTTTTCCTGGTCATCGGCCCAACGGTACTGTTCTCTTCGCAAAAGGACATTACCTGAAACAGGACCCTGTACCCGTGCCAGAAAACGGCCATATTCCGTTAAAAAGCTGATGGCCACATCGTTTTCAGCACAGAACCCCATAAGAAACGGACTGCAGGATACTTGACCAAAACAGACAATACCGTCTAGCGTGTGGACCGGTACTTGAAGCCGTACTTTGCCGTCCACCTTCACAGCTACGGTCTCCCCTTCTTTGGCCAGATAGGCGCCTTGGGTCGTCACAAAAAGGGTATTGAGATGTTTTTTCATGTTTCCGTAAACACCTGATCCAGGTAACGATCCACCTTTTTCTTCTTTGCTAATGTTTTTGGCAGACACAGCCCGAAAAACGAACAGGACTTACACCGTTTTTCGAAATCCGCCTTCGGGGTTTTCTCTGAATGGAACAACTGGTGCAGTTGTTCAGCCGTTTCTTCAGTCTCTTTTCTCAAGTCCTCATTAAAAAGCACTTCAAGCCGCCTGCGATTCTTGCCATAAAAGAGCGCTCCTTCCATGACTTCTGCCTGCAACATTTCTTCAAGACACAGAGCTTGAGCACAGAGCTGGACCTTGTCCCAGTTCTCTTTCTTCGGCTTGCCTCTCTTGTATTCGATGGGAAAAGGACACCACACATTTTTTTGCTGATCAAGCAGATGAAATTCAACCACATCTGCTTTGCCAGTCAACCCCAGCCTCAAAGAACGAAGCGGCATGCCAAACTCTATCCGGACCTTCCCCCTTGACTCCCTCCCTGAATGGTCTACCCGGTCGTGCATGAGCCGCCCCTGTGCAGTGAACAGATTCTCGACCCAAAGCTGTTCTATATGGATCAGGGCGCACTGTCTTGGACAAAAAAGCAGGTGCTGAAGTGCTGAAATCGGCAACAAGTCATCTTCGAGAAACCGTTTTGCCATTTTCAAATTATCTTCCATCAAGCAGGAAGTTACAACATCTCCAATACTTCAACAGTTGAAGGAGGATCATCTTTTTCAACTATCACTTCATAGTCGGAAAATGAGCGAGGCGGTCGTGACGTGTCTTTTCTATTTATCTTCACTAAATTGAATAATTTTTGGGCTGGAGCATTTCCAAGTTTACTGCCATGTTTAAACACAATCAGTTTCTGAGCAGCCATCTCTCCACGAGCAGCCGAACGATCGTGGTCAAACATATTCATCAATGCTTCCCAGAATAACTCAAGGTCCTCTTCTGAAAAACCGGTTTGTCCAGCAAGTGGTGCTGAAATAAAGCCATGAACTCGGTACAATCCATACGGTATATAGGTTTTCCGACCCATTGTTCTATTATCACCACCTTGTGCATCCGCTTCTTTTCTAGTTTCTACGGCCATCCGAGTAATACTTGCCTCTAAAGGGACTACAGGGTCAATACTTTGAGCAAAGGCAAACTGGACCGGTCCTCGCACCTGACCACAATTATTCTCTTTTGTTGACATGACTGCTCCGAACGTACGAACATCATAGAAATTCTTACACATCCACGATCTTGCCTTGCTGACTTTTTCAGCTTTATCTTTAACCTCTTCTACGGTCTCATATGCAGGCTTCCGACGTTCTGTCAAAATGGCTTTTTCTTTCACATAAATATTATAATAAGGCTCTTGGTCTTCTTTAGTTAACTCAACATAGTTTCGAATCTTTCGTTTTAAGCACACGTCTGTGGTAATTCCGTGACCTGTCTCAGGGTCTATGCGAGGCAAATTTCCACCGTCCGGATCACCATTGGGATTACCGTTTTTCACATCAAAAAGAAGGACAAACTCATACCGGTTTTGTATTGTGTCACTCATTTTTCTTCTCCTTGTAATTTTTCAGCTTTCTTCTTGGCTGCAGCTTCAACAATTTCACGAATGATCGCATTTTTTTGCTGGTAATAAGCAATAGCAAATAATCCTTGATCCTGGAGATTCATATGGGCCGGAAACATATCAATATCATCCATAATCTCCGCAATTCGACGGTCGGATTTATTTCCAAAATCAGATTTTTCTATATGATGTTGTGACAAACGAAGTAATCGTGGAAAAACGGAGGCAGGTGTTGCGGATGCTGCACTGAAAAATCTATCTTTGATCGTTGAATTGATTTTGCCCAATGCATCCAGTTGCGTCCTTTCAAGAACAGCAAACAACCTTCCCAACAGGTATGCGACCTCTTTTCTCTCTTGATCCAAAGACATAGGAACCTCCATGTTGTGATTTCTTTGCAAATAAGCTTTTATTATTGATGTTCTCAAATAGTTAACCCGACGATCTACCCGTATTCGCCCTAATACTCCTTGATAAAGATTTTGTGGATAATTAGTTCCTGTCAAAATTGAGCGGGTTAATGCCCCACCCAGAACAGGCGAAATATCCTTTGTTTCTCGCGCAGTTTCTTTGAGCAAATGCCAAATCCCTGGGAAAATGATATCTTTTTCGGAACTTTGTTCCATTTCGAGATTTCTGAAATGATCTTTAAGCCGTTTCATTAAGTCGCCCACCGAGCACACATGCCAATAGCGCAGAGCCAGTCGTGCTTTATTGACTGACAGGCCCAAGATAAAAAATTTCAGGTTTTTTTCACCTTCCAGGTCAGATGGCAAAACACCCTTCCGAACAGCCTCAAGAAATTTCTGCACAGGTATTGTTGCGGCATCATTTTCCACAAAAGGATTGATTATCTGGCCAAAAATTGTCTCGACAGGTGATTCACGTTCCGCCCAGAAAATTGTTGTCGTATCACCAATTCGCAATCGTTGTGTCTTACTGCGAAATAAGTACTTAAGTGCTGCAGAACTTTTAAATTCAGCCTCAATTGAAATTGGGGCATTTTCTCCTCTCTTTTTTCCGTAAGACTCATATGCTTTTTCATTAAACGAGACCAGGGATGATCCGGACCCAAACTTGAATTGTGCATATTGACCTTGCTGTTTGTGGTTTGAACCATCCACAAAACAGACACCTTCAGGATGATGATACTTACCCTTGTCAACAAAGCTAGACCATCGATCCTTAACTTCTGAACGCTCATGGACAAAACAGGAATCTCCTTGCAAACGAAAAGCGACCCATTTTCCATGAGTGCCTGAAATCTCCTTCCAACCTTCCAGCTCAGGGGCGTTTGCCGGCTCCCATTTCTTCAGGAACCTTTTTACCGCTTTTATACCCGTATCTCTGCAGTCTCCACAAACATCATCAATCAACCTTAAAAAATTCTGATGGTATTTAGGCTTTAGAGCCTTTCCGGACATACCAAATATATAGTCTGCCTTATCCACCATAAAATTTGGTGTTTTGGCAGCATTAACAGCTCGTACTCCAACTTGGTTACTATACGGCACAAGTGACAGCCGATAATCATACGTGTTGGCCTTGATCTTGTTTCGTAAGTCTTCTGGTTGGCCAACTAAGTTCCCTTCCACATCAATTGTTATGACAAATCCAATATCTTCTATGCTGAAACCAAATGGTGGTGCTTCACCAGCCTTGTCCAAACGATCATAAAATGAAATCAATGATTGAAAAATCATGTAACCACCTCCTTTCGACAATCAATGATCCCATCCTGCATTATGGCCCTAAAAAATTGTGGTGTATTATCTTTTGTGAAGTCAATATCATGCAACATAAAGCCCAAATCCTGTTCCCCGGTGAATGGTGTTAAAGAAGGTTCCTTACACCACTCAAATTGAACAGGAAACTCTCGACATCCAAAATATGGCCTGTGAAAACACTGGCCCTTTTTTACCCGCCGTTTAAATATGGCTAGATGCTTTCCAGGATTTTTGTCTTCATTGCCATTAAAATCAAAGTGAGCCTCAATCATGTATTCTACATCTTTCAAAACCATGGATGCCCGCTGTTGTCGGTCATCCTCGATATAACGACAAATCGGTTTTTCCCCCTTCATATCCGTATTGCTGACAGCCACCCGGTTGGCCAATTCATTCCTCCGTATGTTTTCAAATCGAATAGGGCGTAACACATGAATTCGGTCAACAATCCAGCTGATTGCAGGCTTCCAGTAAATCGCTTCTAGAATTCCTCTGGCTGCTGACGGTGTCATTACATCATAGGAGACCCGTTCAACTTTCATCTCAGGGCGAGTAAACAATGCATAATCACCCCAAACTCGTATCTTTATTCCAAAGCTCATGACATCACCTCGCTTAGCCGAAAAAAGCATTGCCTTCCGGCTGCTTACATTTTAACCCGGTGGAACTTGAGTACATTTCCCGTGTACGTAATACCCATACCCCTGGTACCGGGTTCTCCAGCCAATCTTTTATTTCATCAAGCTGATACGGATAGATTTGAACGCTATACTGTTGGAGCTTTCTCAAAACAGATCTTGTATATTTCGCTGTTTTCAGAGAGTTCACTAATTGAACTGCATCTTTATCTAATGCAATTATGATCGGTTCTGTTGCAGACTGGATCATTCTAAACTCAGCAATATCCTTAAACTGGATATTCAGCGTCTGGGCCTGGCTGCATTTTTTCACAATTTCGCCCTCATCCATTCGTTGTTCATTTTTCCAGTAGTAATCAGCAAAATACTCCTTTACACACACAGGGTCAGTGAGTCTTCCTTCAAATGGTTTGAATAACTTTTTAGCCGACTGCGCTGCCTGGCGTACAAAAGAACAACCTGTCGACTCTGCTAGATCAAAGACAGAGACCTTACCTAATGTTTTACTGAACCCATTTCTATTACACCTTCCAGAAGCCTGAGCAATACTGTCTATCCCTGCAACAACCCGATATACTGATGGAAAATCTATATCGACGCCAGCTTCAATTAACTGTGTACTAACCACCCTGCAAGGCAAATTACTTTCGGCCTTAAGCCTGTTTCGTATTTCATCAAGTTGCCGAGTCCGATGTGCAGGGTACATTAACGCGCTCAGATGAATATTTTCGTCCGACTCCGGTAATGCTTTAAAGATGTCCAACGCGTTCTGCCTGGTATTCACTACACATAACACTTGTCTGTGTTGTAAAATTCGATTGGCAATTTCAGCCTCGCTAAGCTTACCGATATAATTTTCTTCAGTTCGTTTAAGCTCAGAAAAAAGCTGTGAAACATTCTGAATAATCTCTCGAATATTTTTCAAACCGGACTGAAAAGAGTCAGAGTATTCAAAAACTGGCTGAGTAGCTGTACACAGAACTGAAGTAACACCATAATGAAGGGAAAGTTCCTGTATAACTTCAAGACAAGGCTTGACCCTTTCCACAGGAATGGCCTGAACTTCATCAAATATGACTACGCTGTCTGTAATATTGTGGAGCTTCCTGCATTTTGAAGGTTTGCGCGAATAAAATGAATCAAAGAATTGAACGTTTGTTGTTACGATAATCGGAGCATCCCAATTTTCTGCGGCAAGTCGACTTTTCCAGTCAACATCATCAGGTAAAAAGTTACAATGATGTTCAAGTACTTCATCACCTAACATCTGGCGAAATATTTTCGCATTCTGCTCTATTATACTAGTAAATGGAATGACATAGATAATACGTCGTTTCTTATGTCTTTGCGCATGATCCAAAGCAAAAGCCAGGGAAGCAAGAGTCTTACCCCCACCAGTTGGCACTGTCAGGGAAAACAAACCAGGGTTTTCTTGAGCAGCCTCCAAACAATCTTTAAGAATTATTTCTCGTTGCCTATTAACTTTTGTACGATCAGCTTTTTTTCTTAAAACATTAAATTCTTCCCAGAACTTTGTATGAAGAGCATTGATGTTCGAATATTGGGAACGCCAAGTTGATTTTTGCTGATCAAGTGATTTTTCAGTGTCAAGATAATCTGCATCAACCAGACAAGAAAAGAGCATTCTCGTGAAAAACTGCAGCTGAAACCCTGCTCTATCTTTATCAAGTGCGAAAGGAAACTGCGTTGGGAAATCAGGGATTGCGTGTTGACACACAACTTCAGGGTACTCAGCCTTTAGCTTTACTTTCAGTGCTGACGATACGGAATCATCCCAGTTCTGTAAACCTCCATGATGTCCTGCAATGCAATATGACAGTAATTTCCCAACGTCCTCGGATTGCTCCAAAACTAATTTCGCACCTGTAAATGCGTGAGTGGGATGACCATCATAATAATTACTGATTTCATCTATGATATTATTTACATATCTTAAGTATGCCTGCCAGAGCAGGCTACCCTTACCAAGATCATGACAACTGCCTAAAATCTCAGCCCAATTCTCCCCTGAAAATCTATCAGCAAATTCCCCTGCAAGCTTCGAAACGTTTGATAAATGTTCTTCAAGAGGCTGCCATTTTTGGGTTGATTGGTCCTCTATACTATGTGCATAAAACTTCTTGTTGTTCATTTAGAGACTCTTTAATTTTGTCCTTACAAGATTAAAACGCTACCTTTCTCTTAGACTTTTCTTCTTCCATGAACAGTTGTTCGGTGGCGTTGTCGAAAACTATTTGGAAATATTTGGTTTCCCCAACGACCTGCCCAACACTTAGAATCGCAATTTGCGATCTCAAGTGGTCGTTATTAACAGATCACCCTGATACCATTTCTTCATTTCCTTATCCGAGTTTGTTTTTTCTTTTTGGATGATTTTAGGTAACTTCCCTTAAAATCAAAAACACTTCCACCTCCACCCTCTCCCATGGGTTTTGTGACTCCTGCAGACGGTTGATGGTGGCGTAGACCCTTTCTCCCCTATCCATCATCTGGCTGACAGCGCTGTTGTCCGCCCGCGGCAGATAACCAAGTTGTCTGTTTTGCCAGAGAACTTTTACGGCCTGACTGTCATATTTGTTCTCTGGTTCTCGAACGAGCTGTAACTCACTTCCCGGTTGAAGCATCGGCCATACTTTTTCTCCGTCATAAAACTGGAATCCGGCAACAGGAAGTTTCTGAAGAAGAGTATTCATCCGGCGAGTGTCTTGTCGCAGCAGATTCATTCCATTCAATCCGGCGATTGCTGTGATCAAGGCGCTAAAAATTGTTTTGAAAAAATTTCTTCTTTCCATCTTTTTCTCACTTTTTATAAATGTAGAATGGAGAATTCAGAATTGAGAATGCTTGCTTAAAACCCGATTTTCCGTTTTGGTTTTTCATCATCCTCTAACAACTGTCTGATCGCTTCAAAGACAACACTGAATTGTTCATCGTACTTTGTTTCCATTTCTTCGATCTTTTTCCTAAGCTGCTCATGGCCTGCCAGCATTTGCCGCATCTGTACAAAGGCCCGCATAATGGCTATATTCACCTCTATTGCCTGTTCACTTTTCAAAACACTAGAAAGCATGGCAACACCTTGCTCTGTAAAAGCCATGGGCGGATGACGTAATCCCATCTTATCCGAATTGGAGATCACAAATTGTGATCTCCAATTCTTGAACTCCGTTTTTGTGAGAATGAACATGAAATCTTTAGGAAAACGTTTAATATTCCGGCGAACCGCCTGCTTTAGTGTCCGGGTTTCAACACCGTACAGTTTTGCAAGGTCTCTATCGAGTATCACCTTGTGATTTCTAATCAGATGGATCTTATTGTTTATTGTCTCTATTGGGATAGTTTTCATACCTTCCCTTCTGTATTTCTTATTCTTAAATCTATATTCTAACCAAGCACTGTATTAAAATATGACCCTGTAGATATTTTCAGTTCTATTCATAATTTTTAAGAGCAGAATTCAGTCGATTGCGTACTTCATCACGTAACTCCTTCGGCTCTAAAACTTCCACATCCGGGCCATATTTAAGAATATCCAGGAGTAATTCGCAGCTGTCCGAATAAGGGATTTCAAGAGTATATGAGCCATCGTCATGCCAGTTTCCTTTTTGATCCGGGTGCCACTGCTCATCTGCTACCCAGCGAGCGCGTTGAGGCTGGAATTTTAAAACAGCTCTATTGTTGATAGGTCCAGCGAATAATCCATAGGCTGGTGTGAAATGATCATCTAGGTCTTCATCACTTATCTCTATTGTAGCCTGATCTATCAATCTGCTTTTCCGAATGCGATCAAATGAAAATGTTCTTAAGTCCTCTGCCTGATGGCACCAGCCGTCCAGATACCAGTTTTCCCTATAATAAATAATCCTCTGGGGTGAGATAATCCTGATTGTGATCCTGTTCCGGGAACGGCTGTGGTATCTGATTTCCAATCGTTTACGGGTGAGTGTGGCGGTGGCTGCACGGCTGAAATGTTCCGGCAGTGACGGCCGTCCGGCTACGTTGAAGATACGAACCCTTTTAAGTAGTTCACTGTTTTCAGCCTTATTGGCTAAAAGTATCTTTTCGATTCGCTGTCTAAATGGTGTTAATTCCGCCTGTAACATCCCCGGCTGAAGACGGCTCAACAGTTCATGAATGGTGAGCAGAGCGTGAAGTTCGGAAACGGAAAACCAGAGGCCAGGCATCTCATATCGCCGGGGTTCTGTTTTTAGCAGCAGATATCCATTGCGGTTCCGTTCGTACACAATCGGAGCGCCAAGCTCGTTTCGAAATTTATTGATCAGCCTTTTGACGGTGGAAGGGGCACACTCCATTCTTTCCGCTAAATCCTGCAATGAAATCGGTGTTCGGCGGTTGGTGAGGATTGAATGGAGTTCTTGAATTCGGTCAAATTTGTTCATTGAACCTGAAACAAAAAAAGACTCAAAACGCACAAATTATTTGATAGACAGAATAAACATATCATTCAATGGATTGTTTGGCAACAAATCGGAGAATCAGGCTCTTGCAAAGGTCAATACCTTCACCTCTTTCGCCCCGGCATTTATTAAAGCCCTGGAACATTCTGACACCGTAGTACCGGTTGTCAACACATCATCGACCAGACAGATCGATTTGTTATTAATCTGTGCCGGCGCGGATACCTTAAAAGCTCCGCGCAGGTTTTTTCGCCGCTGCTCGCCATCAAGGGATGTCTGAGGGACTGTGTCCTGGACTCTTAATAAAAGGGTGTAATCGATTTTATTCCGGTCGTCGGGAAAAAAGAGACGGGCTAAGATCAGTGACTGATTCAGCCCCCTTTGTTGTAATCTTTTTTTATGGAGAGGGACAGGGATAATCAATTCACTGGCTGCAAGCAGGCTGTTGTCAACTCGCCCGGCTATCCGTCTTATAGCTGGTAACACAGCGCTATCCCCGGAATACTTGAGTCGATGCAGCAGATACTGGACTACGGGTCCATAAACAGCAACAGCCCGGGCAGCTTGATAGGCAGGCCGCTGTTTGAGACATTCTCCGCATAGATGATCTTTGCCGTTCCAGTCATAAAACCCAACGCCGCAACTCAAGCACAACGGAGAGCTGATATATTCAATCTCCTCATAACAGGACCGGCAAAGAAATCCGTGATCTTCTACCAGATCCAGGTGCTCAGAGCAATACAGGCACTTTGGAGGAAAGAGCAGTTCCAGACCGCCTTGAGTCAGTTTTTTAACTACGCTTTTCATATCGTTATCTGCATAATGGGGAGTATCATTTGAACAGTACAACTCTTAGGCGATGAAACCGGACGGCCGTCATTAATCTATTGACAAAATTACCATGCGGTGAGATGTTTTGGCTACTTCTTTACGCATTGATAAAAATCTGACCACGTGGCATCCGATAGCACTACATCTTTGTTTGCCTTAACTGATTGATATAGTTCATGTTATTATCACACGGTTAAATCAAACAAAGCTACAGCACTATCGAATGCCCACGTGTTCAGGTCAAGCTATTGATTTACTTGAACCTCTCACATTTATTACAGGAAAAGGGAACCATGATAGAGTTATACAAAAAAGATGCTGAAATCCGTTCAAATGAGGGGCTTCCCCCTCTGCCTTTAACAGAGGCCCAGGTCAGCGACCTGGTGACCATGCTTGAGGACAACCATCCGGAAAGCGATTTTCTCCTTGGTCTTCTTGAAAACCGTGTTGAGCCGGGTGTGGGTAAACCGGCTGGAATCAAAGCCCAGTGGCTCGAAAAAGTGGTTTCCGGTCAATCATCCTGTGACCGCATCACTCCTGAAAAAGCAATCGACATGCTTTCCACCATGATTGGGGGATATAATGTGGAAGTGCTGGTTCGTTTGCTTAAATCCGGCCTTTATCAGGCCGAAGCTGCTCAGGCTCTGAAGAACCTGACCAAAGTCTACTCTGCTTTTGATGAAATCGCCGAGCTGGCAGAAACCGACAGTTATGGTGCAGATATCCTTCAAGCGTGGGCAAAGGCTGAATGGTTCACAAACGCCGAGACCCTGCCTGAACAGATCAAATTCAAAGTGTATAAGGTTGACGGCGAAATCAATACCGACGATTTTTCTCCGGGCAACCAGGCCCAGTCACGTACCGATATTCCCCTGCACGCCACCTTCTTTGGCAAGACCCGTTTTCCGGGTGGCATTGAAACTATTGACCAGTTCCGGCAAGAAGGTGATTCTGTAACCTTTGCAGGCGATGTTGTCGGAACAGGATCATCGAGAAAATCGGCGGTCAACTCGGTACTCTGGCATATCGGTGAGGATATCCACGGAACACCCAATAAACGCCGGGGCGGTTTTCTGCTTGCCGGCAACATTGCTCCTATCTTCTACAGCTCCGCCCGAGATGCCGGACTGCTGCCGATCCCTTGTGATGTAACAAAAATCGCAACCGGCGACACCCTGACCTTTAATCCCTACTCCTGGACACTGACAACAGACAAAGGTGAAGTGATTGAAACCGAACCACCCCCACTTTCCATACTCGATGAATATCGAGCTGGGGGCCGCCTGAACCTGATCATCGGCAAGCATCTCACCCAGGCAGCCTGCAAATCAACAGACCTGCCTTTCCCCGACTTCTTTAAAGAAGAGCCAAATCCGGTTCCCCGAGAGGGACAGCCCTATACCCTGGCTCAGAAGATGATTGGCCGTGCCTGCGGTATGGATGGGGTTTTACCGGGCACCAATTGTTTACCGGTGATATCCACCGTCGGCACCCAGGACACCACCGGTCCCATGACCGTTCAGGAGGTGGAGGAGCTGGCCTGCAAGAAATTCAAGGCCGACTTTACCCTTCAGACCTTCTGCCACACGGCAGCCTATCCCAGCCGCCAGGATCTGCAACGGTGGGATAAATTGCGGGAAAGTATGGTCGGCTGTGGCGCCCTGGCCCTCAAACCCGGTGATGGTGTTATCCATTCCTGGATCAACAAGATGCTGGTTCCCGATCAGGTGGGTACGGGCGGTGATTCCCATACCCGTTTTCCACTTGGTATCTCCTTCCCGGCCGGCTCCAGCCTGGTCGCCTTTGGCGCCGCTCTCGGCTTTATGCCGCTGGAAATGCCGGAATCGGTTCTTGTCCGCTTTCATGGGAAACGACAACAAGGTATTACGGTAAGGGACATGGTCAATGCCATTCCCTACTTTGCCATTCAACAAGGATTACTGACAACCTCCAGCACCAGCAAGAAAAACATTTTTTCGGGAACCATCATCGAGATTGAAGGTGTCGACGATCTCAGCGTGGACGAGGCCTTTGAACTAAGCGATGCCTCTGCCGAACGAAATGCTTCCGCCTGCACGGTTAAATTACCGCTTGACACCGTAGTCACACAAGTCAAAAAAAACATAGATGTCTTGTCAGGACTGCTTGAAGAAGGATATCAGTCACGGGAGACATTGCAAAAAAGAATCAAAGACCTTGAGAAATGGCTCACCAATCCGCAACTGCTCGTCCGTGACGATGATGCCGAGTTCAAAGCGACTCTTGAAATCAACCTGGATGAGATCAACCAGCCAATCCTCGCCTGCCCCAACGACCCCGACGATGTCAGGCTTCTGGAAGAATGCAGTGGAGCACACATCGACGAAGTGTTCATCGGCTCATGCATGACCCACCTGGGCCATCTTCAATCAGCAGCCGACATGCTTTCAGGTAGAGGCTATGCCGCGAGCCGGTTGTGGATTGCTCCAACCACCCGCCTTGACCAGGATACCATCAAAAAAGACGGAGCATATTCGCTCTTCGGGGCGGCAGGAGCCAGGATCGAGACTCCCGGCTGCAGCCTGTGCATGGGGAACCAGGCCCGTGCTCAACCGGGCACCACTGTGTTCTCCACATCGACCAGAAATTTTAACAACAGGTTAGGAGACAACACGAAGGTCTACCTCGGCTCCACCGAACTGGGAGCCATCTGCGCACTTAATGGTAAGATCCCCACCGTTCAGGAGTATTTCGACCGGGTCCGGACTGATCCCTGATTGCAGACTGCACTTCTGGAGCTGAAACAAATATATAGTTTCACGGTATCTGTGGTGAGGCTGCAGGAGACGGCCTCACCATGGCCGAAGCTGGATACCGTTGTCGCTGATGAGTGGTGCTGCTGCGGTGACCTCCATGACGTAATTATTTCTGCTGCTCTAAGATCGCTTCGCTTTGCCCGCGACGACAAAACATGAAAATCGATGACCTTGTTATTGGCCCAATACACCCTTTGCCGTTGTGCCGACAATCCCAGACAATCAAATTCAATTTTACTGAACAAAAAAATCATTAATATTGACTAAAACAACGTGTAGTTTATTTTCTTTCATGCTAATGTGAAATATTCACAAAAAAAATAGGCCTAAATGTGCGGTTTTTAATAGCACAACCTCGAAAGGGTGCCAAAACCGTTCCTGTTGAATCGTTTGTTAATAAAAATGGATAACCCCAACAACTCCAAAAGAAAAATCGGTGTCCTCATCGGCGGCTCAGGCCTCATCGGCGGCACCCTGGCATATTATTTTAAAACCAATTATGCCGACACCCTTGATATCCGTGCACCATCCTCAAAAAAACTGTCCATAAGAAACGCGGGTGACATTCTCAGCTACCTCAAACAGGTCAAGCCCGACTTTGTAATCAACACCGCCATTGCCAATATCAATTCCGATGCCCAGCTGGCCATTGAGGTCAACTATTTCGGGGCGCTGAACCTGGCCCGGGCTGCCGCGGCCATGAACATCCCCTATATCCACCTCAGCTCGGCAGCCACTCTGCCGATAGGCACTGACCTGACGGAAGATCAGCATCTGCCGATTTCCAACAAACTCAACAATTATGCCAAGTCCAAGCTGATGGCTGAAAAAACCCTTCGTTACATGCATGAAAACGAAGGACTCGATTACACCAGCATTCGGCTGGCTGTTGTCTACGGTGATCACGACCATAAGATCCAGGGGTTTCATCGGCTGCTTTTTACCATTGCCGATGAATCCATGCCCTTTCTCTTTACAAAAAAAGGAGTGATGCACTCCTACTCGAATGCCAAAAAGCTGCCCTACCTGGTGCACCATGTTTTGAACAACCGCCAGGAGTTTTCCGGAGAGACATACCATTTTGTTGACAGGAATCCGGTCAACCTTGCCGAGCTGATCCTTACGATAAAATCATACCTGGCCTTAAAAACTCCCCGGGAAGTTTTTGTTCCATACTCTTTTGCCAAAATGGGGAGAAACAGTATTTCTCTCATCCTCAAAGGATTGACAAAAATTGGGCTTAATGCTCAGCTGCCGCCGGAAATCATGTTTCTTAAACAGTTCTACAAAACCCAGACACTGTCTTCGGAGAAACTGGCACAATCAAGTTTTGTCGATCCTAGTCCCGATGAAACGATCTTTACCATGCTGCCGAGCCTGGTTCGCTACTATCTTGACCGCTGGACCCATCAGAATATCCTGTCAACTTACAAGGAAGAAATCAT
>CAZLGM010000010.1:8694-28518 GCA_964558875.1 uncultured Desulfocapsaceae bacterium | reverse complement strand
TCACGTCTTGCCGGGAATTGTATGGAAAAATTAAGAAAAAATTAAAATTGACAGGGTCATGCAAAGATTTTGAAAACAATCATCTTTGTTACTACTATTTCTTAATGGATCAAGAATTTAAAATATTTTGGGCTGGATCACTGTTGCCGATAACTATTGATCGGCGAAATGCCCTATCTGGTAAGTAAACAGTAAGCTTTTTAAAAAAAAATTGACAGGTGTGCGTGCGTGGGATTTTATTAAAATCCGCAAGAAAAGTGTTTTGTTTATCTTTACCTGTTTTGAGTTTTGATCCAACTCGAAAAAATACTATCGGGGAGGTAACCATGAATCTGAATTGCCTGGCCATAGGAGATGACCCAATAATCCGTCAGGATCTCCTTGAGGCTTTCCAGGATATGGATAAGGGAGTGAACCTGAGCCCGGTTGATTCTGTGCAGGATGCTGTTCGTCTGGTTGAGCTTCATTCATTTAACGTCATCATCTGCGAATTGCAGCAGTTTGAACTTCTTGAAGTTCATTTGCGTGAAATCCAGAAGAGTTTTTCGTTAACCCTTCCGGTTGTAATCATCGGCGGGGGGGACTTTAAAACGGTCTCATTCAATGGGAAGGCGGAATTTATAGCCGGCTTTATAGATGATCCGATTCTTCCTGCAGACGTTGCCGCAAAACTTCTGGACGCAACGGTTACCAACAGAGTCAAGAAAAATAAACCAAGCATAGCTTCTCTGCATTCTATATTGGAATTGGTTCGAAAACACCAAATTTCTTGTACCGTTTTTGTTTTTCATTCGCAAATTTCAGATAAAGGCTTCCTCTTTTTTCAAGAAGGGGAGCTGGTTGAGGCTCAACTTGGAAAGATGACCGGTGATGCGGCTGTTCAAGAGATTCATGGTCTAGGGAGTGTTGAAATCGTGATCTACACCTCCTGTCCATTGAGAGTCGGCGGGGTGACAACCAAATGGTTTGAAAACAGGACGGCAGGACAGGAAAAAACAATGGATAGTGAAGAAACCATTCAACCACTCACAGAACAGTCATCCGGTAATTATTCAATTAAACGGGGTCTGAGCGGGATTGCCGGTTTTTATGCCAATCTGAAACAAAATAAAAGAAGGAAAGGAACATTCTTATTCCTTTCCTTTTAGTCGTTCCCAGTTACAATCGTGAAATACTTCTGCAGAGGCTTATTGAATAAGAACCTATAGTTCCAGGTTTTTATTGGTATAAATCTTGGCGTCCTTTTCCAGCATTTTCAGCCAGGCACCAATAATTCGTTGCTGTTTCATCTCCTGCAGGATCTTTTTGTATTTTTCCCGGTCCACATCTGTAAGTTGGCCTTTTGGAATCTGCCTGTTCATGAATTTAAACAGGTAGAAGTTACCGTCTACCTCCTCCGGCTGATCTGGGTAGGGGGAGAGCCTGGAAAGCCTGAAGGATTGTCCGACCAGAGATGAAGGAAATGAAGATGTCGCACTCTCCATCTTTTTCAGAGGACCGGAATCTTCAATTTTGAGCCCCAAATCGGCGGCCTCTTTTTCAAAATCACCACCTTCTTTGAGCTTTGCAAGAAGACTGTCTGCTACTTGTTTGGCTTTCTCGGTTGCTTTGTCACGCTTGAAGTCTGCGGTGACTTTTTGTTGTACATCACCAAGATCCGGAACAGACGGTTCTCTGATATCTTCGGCAAACAGGATCACGTATCCGGAGGAAGTTTCAATAAGAGAGCTTAACTCTCCCTTTTTCAATTGAAAAGCTCGTTCGAGCATGCTGTTTTCATCAGCAAGTTGCGAAGGCGGGTTTGAACGGGTGAATAACTCGGTCTCATGTACTACGATATTCGGGTGGGCCACACTGTAGGCGGGTAATGAGCCTGCTGTAATGATCCCTTCATAGCTTGCGTTTGCCTTTTCAAAAGCCAGCGGTTTGGCTTTCTCAAGCTGTATCGTTTGAACGATGGAATCTTTTACGTCCTCCAGGTTCTTGGTTTCGGCGGGGGTGATTGCTTCCAGCTTGACGATGTGATAACCGAACTCTGTTTTGACAACACCACTGATCTCACCGACCTTCATGGAAAAGACAGCGTCGTCAAACTCTTTAACCATTTTACCACGCTCAAAGTAACCCAGATCGCCACCATTTTTATTTGAAGGACCTTCTGAATACGTTTGGGCCAGCTTGGCGAAGTCCGGATCAATTTTTGCGAGTTTTAAGACGTCCTGGGCCTTTTTTCTCTGCCTGTCATGGGTGTTGGCGTCGGCATCAGCTCCAGCGTTCAGCAAAATATGACGGGCGCGACGACTCTCTTTGACCTGGTATTTTGTTATATCCTTCTCATACCGTTTTTTTACAGCATCATTATCAATGATCAGTTGAGACGCCAGGTCCTTGAATGGGGCATAAATATATTTCAACTTGACCTGTGGAGCAGTCTTATACTTGTCTTTATTGGTTTCAAAATAGCCAGTTATGTCGGTCTCGGTTGGAATAATGGTGTCGATATAGTTCTTTGGTTTAATACGAATATAGGAGACAGTAACACTTTCTTTTTCCAACTGATAGAGGTTGGCAATCTCATAGTCGGTGATGGTTGAGCCAAAGGCACCGATATTGTCGAGCGCTTTGCCAGACAACATATCCAGACGCATTGAATTTTCGAACTTATTGGGCGTATACCGGTTGGAAGCGAGGACAGATTTATACAGATCCATACTGAAGACCCCGTCTTTCTGGAACTGGGCCATCTTCCGAATCTCACCCTGGACTTCCTCTCCGCTGGTCTGAATGCCCATTATCCCGGCACCTTGCCGAAGCAGAGATTCCTGCACCAGTTGGTTGATAACCTGCTGATTGATATCAAGACTCTCCATAAGACCTTTGGGAATTGTTCCACCGAACTGGGCAGAGTACTGGTTGACAACCTGGTTATAAACCTGTCTGAAACGCTCAAAGGTTATTTCATCGTCGTTGACAACCAGAGCGGCCTCGCGGCTGTTCATGTTGGCACCAACTCCCCAGAAAATAAAAACGACGGCAATGACCAGAACAATGCCTTGAATAAAAGGTGATTGTGCTTTGTTTCTTAAAGTTTGCAGCATAATGTGGTAGTATGAATGATTGTGAGTATTAGAATTTCGGACCCGCAGAACAATAACACCAAGCATTTTCTCATGTACAGCAGTTTCACAGCAAGCTGTTCATTAAAATAGTGGTGCTTCGCACGGTTACTTTCCGGCTTTCCCGGTTAGTAAATCCACGCATTCTACGCGTGGTTGTTTACTCTGTATATGGCTTCTGTGCAAGAAAAAACCAATCAGATAAAATAGAGCACGCATGTGCTTGACAAACGACAGTCGCTATAGTAATAAATCCTAGTTGAATTGCAAACGACGGTGAGAATCCTAATAAATAATTTTTAAGGAGGTATCAAATGCCCACAATTGAACACAACGGAGACAGCTTCCAGGTTGATGAGGATGGTTTTCTGCTCAAAGGAATGGAAGAGTTCAATGATAATTGGATTGACTATGTCAAAGGTGTAGAAGGAATTACCGAGCTCACCGATGAGCATCAGAAAGTAATTGACGCTCTTCAAGAGTACTACAAGAAGAACGGTATTGCTCCCATGGTTCGGATCCTTTCCAAGACCACCGGTTTCCCGCTGAAGAGAATTTATGAGCTGTTCCCTTCAGGACCTGGTAAAGGAGCCTGTAAGATGGCTGGTTTGCCGAAACCGACCGGTTGTGTATAAGCACTAGCACGACAAAGTCGTTGAATAAAAAAAAGGAGAAACCGGCAACGGTTTCTCCTTTTTTGTTTGTAGGACCTTTCTTTTCTGTCGATCTTATCTAAAGCAATTTCTCCAGCAGTTCTTGTTCACGCTGCCGTTTTTTCTTTTTTAATTCCGGAGTTGAGATTTCAGCTCCTTTGATACCGCCGTTGAGATTAATCTCTGTCAGATAGGTTGTGTTGTCAGCTGTTACCAGCAGATCGATATGACCGTATGGGAAAGCCCCTCTTGCCAAAGCGTGCTTGCAGAGCGTGGTCTGGGGCTCGGTCAGACCGCACGGTTTGCTTTCCCCGCCCCAATGGAGATTGTTGCGAAAATTGACCGAATTGGAACGGCTGTAGGCGTCTATCAGTTCTCCGACCATAATAACCCGGATATCTTTAGCCTGTTCAATAAACGGTTGAATGACAAAGGGAAAGGCGAGGACATTGTTTGCCGCCTGGGTGTAAACATCTTCGATGCTGCCAAACAGATAAATCCCCATTCCTCCATTCTTCCGGTCATGCTTGACCACAACCCTGGTGATGTTGTTCTTTTCGTAATGGCAGATCGTTTCCAACAGATCGTTAAGATCATATACTGCCCGCGGCAAGGGGATCATCAGGTCGTGGAACAGCCGTGTCTGGAAAACTTTCGAACGCGATGCAATCTGGGAGGTCGCAGATGGAATGAGCCGGACTCCCCGGTCGACGAGATCGACGAGGATCGACTCTTCGCCTCTTTTCATTCGAACCCTTGAGCAGACAATATCTCCGGGTTTTAACTCATTGTAGCGGGAAAAAAGTGAATTGTTGTCCCGTATGATTGTTGGCTGATCGGTCAACGTCTTAATGGGAGGGACAGTTCGCTGACTATTTGAGCCGGCGAAGCCGTGTGATTATTTCGGGATTGATTTTTTAGCCGCAGCAGCGGATGCCGGTTTCGTGGCTGCTGGAGCTTTAGTGGTTGTGGCTGTTTTGATTTCGCCGGTGATGGTGGCACCGGGTTCAACTGTTAAGCTGCCGGATTCGAGTTTGCCGGTAATTGTGCAGGTTTTTTTAGCAGTGACCAGTTCCGCCTTGATGTTTCCTTCGATCCTGCCCTGGCAGATAAATGACGAGGTGATCACATCACCGTTAATAGTACCGGCTTCTGAGAGGACCAGATGTTCACCATTGATGTTGCCGTCAATCTGACCGTCGACTCTGGCTTTTCCTTTAAAAGAGATCTCACCCTTTATTTTCATACTGGAATCAATGATTGATGAGATCGCCTTATTCTCGGCTTGATGAATTTGCTGCTCGATACCGGCGGAGTCGTTTTTGCTGAACATACCCATGTCAAATTCTCCCTTACTGGTTGGTGGATAAAAAAGAAAGGTTGGCAACCTTCAGGAACTTTTTTGGATTAACCGGTTTATCCTTATACCGCAATTCGTAATGAAGATGAGGTCCAGTTGATCGACCGGTTGAACCGATTGCTCCAATTGTCTGGCCACGTTTGACACGTTCTCCTATTTTGACGGTGTATTTGCTCAGGTGAGCAAAGCAGGTCGAGTACCCATTACCGTGGTCGATCTGGACAAAAAGGCCAAAACTTCCGTTTGGTCCGGCTTTGATTACTTTGCCATCGGCAGTTGCCAGGACTTCACTGCCGTACTTGCCGCGAAAATCCACTCCGGAATGATAACCCTTCTTCTTATTAACGGGATCTTTACGGCTACCGTATGATGAGGTGACCGGTCCGGGAACTGGCCGTCCCAAAGGTAATGTGGACATCACTTTCAGGTATTTATCGGTTTGATTAATGAGGCTTTTGCGCTGCTCATCCGGTACGGTCATATACGGGCCGCCGCTGTTTTCCTCAGGAGAAACAGTTGGTTTCTTTTTTATCTTGACACCAATGTCACCCATTACGTTTTCGATGAACTCGCTTCTCTCTTTCAATTCATTGACAGCAGTATTAACAAGCGCCCGTTTTTCGGCCTGAAATTGGGTAAGTTGATATTTCAATTTGTATTGCAGCTCGGCAACCTGATCAGCATATTTGGTGTTGGCGCTATTGATCTCGGAGAGGTTTTTCTGCAGATCGGCAACCTCGCCTGTCAATTTCTTCGATTTGTGAAAAAGACTTGCTGTAAAGCTGTTGCAGATAAATGACAGGCCAATGGCAAGAATGACCAGCCCCAAGCCGACTTTCAGGTTCTTTTTACAAAATACAAGGGAGCGGGTCGAGCTGTGGTCGTCCGCAAGAATAATATGTAGTTTTTCACTCATTGAACTTTATCTCGATTATAAGTACTCTTTTCACCTTGCGTGAAAAAGTACAATTGTTAGGAAATGCCCGTCAATACGTAGGATAATTTCGTTATTTATACTATCAGAGAAGTAAAAAAGCAAGAAACTCAAGTTTTTTTTTGAGTAATTTCATTTTAGCCTCAGTTTAAGAGTAAGTCGGTTTATCTATGTCTCACCTGTTCAGCGGTCACTCCCTGTCAAAGTCTTTCGGCAGACAGATCCTGTTCGACCAGGTTGATCTTTTTATCAACCGTGGGGATCGCATTGGTCTGCTAGGCCCGAACGGTTCGGGAAAATCAACGCTATTAAAAATTCTATGTGGTCTGGCAGAGACGGATACAGGGACAATTCAAAGAAAAAAACACTTACGCACCGGTTATCTGGCCCAGGATGATCCACTTGCAGAACAGCTCACAGTGATGGGGAATATCCTTCGGGTATTTGATGGTGATCAGCGGCTTGATGATAGTGAGAAACATACTCTGGCTCATACGATCCTCAGCCTGGGCGAATTTGCTGATCCCGATGTTCCTGTTTCTTCCCTTTCAGGGGGCTGGCGAAAGAGGTTGGGTATCTGTAGAGCACTGGTCCGGCCATCCGATATCCTGGCCATGGATGAGCCGACCAATCATTTGGATATGGAGTCAATCCTCTGGCTTGAGAAGATGTTGAATGACTCTGGAGCCACAGCTCCGGCAGCCGTAGTCCTTGTCAGCCACGACCGCAGTTTTCTGGAAAACTGCACCAACAGAATCGTCGAACTGTCACCAAGATATCCTCAGGGTTCTCTGCAGGTTAGGGGAAACTACTCTGAATTTCTTGTCGAGAAGCAGCGCTTCCTCAGCAACCAGCAGGAACTGGAGCAACGGCTGTCCAACAAGGCCAGAAGGGAGATCCAGTGGTTGCGACGGGGACCAAAAGCCAGAACCACCAAGGCCCGATACCGGGTGGATGAGGCGTACAGGCTGCAGGAGGAACTCCAGTCCGTACGGACAAGAAATCGGGCCGCGACTTCCGTCAGTCTTGATTTTGACTCGTCGGGCAGGAAAACAAAGAAACTGCTTGTTGCCAGCAAAATAACCAAACACTATTCCGGAAGGCCGCTGTTTACCGATCTCGATATCACACTTTCACCCGGCACACGATTGGGGCTTCTCGGCAGAAACGGCTGCGGTAAATCGACGCTGATGACCATTCTTGCGTCAGCGGCTGAACCGAACCCTCTGCCCGTTGATTCCGGTACCATCAGCACTGCTGACTCGGTTCAGGTTGTTCACTTTGACCAGAAAAGGGAGAAACTCGATGTTAATCAGACCCTGAAAAGGGCACTGGCTCCTGAAGGTGATTCCATTGTCTATCGGGACCGCTCAATCCATGTGGTGTCCTGGGCTAAGCGTTTTCTTTTTCGGGTCGACCAGTTGGAGAGCCCGGTCGGCAATCTCTCCGGAGGTGAACAGGCCAGGATACTGATTGCCTCACTGATGCGCAGACCGGCAGATATTCTACTACTCGATGAACCGACAAATGATCTGGATATTGAAACGCTGGATGTTCTGCAGGAAAGTCTCATCAGTTTCCCTGGAGCACTGGTCCTGGCTACTCACGACCGCTACCTGATTGACTCTGTCTGTGACCGGGTTCTCGGTTTCGATAGCAAAGGCGGTGTTCAATACTACAGTGATTATTATCAATATCTTGAGGCATTGAATAACGACAAAAACACCCAAAAAACCAAGGTCACCAAGGAAAAAGCACAGACGCCCAAAAGTGAAAAATATAAGAGTCGAGGTCAACGGCTGTCATATCTGGAGCAGCGTGAATACGATATGATGGAAGAAAAAATTCTGAAAGCCGAGCAAAAAGAACAGGAACTGCAACAGTTGATGGACTCTCCGGAGGCAGCGGATGATCCTGAGTTACTCCATGAGTACTGGCAGAAACTTGAGACGGTTCGAGAAACGATCGAAACCTATTATTCGCGTTGGAGTGAATTGGAGGAGAAAAAGGATATATAGTTATTTGATGGATAATCTGTACTCAAAATGAAATCCTGAGTAAATCAATATTGTGCAGCAGGAAGAGTCGGTTGAACTATTTATGAAAATATCTTTTAACAGCAAAGTTGTCGTACCCGATGACGTCATCCACAGCCAGGTTGCTGATGAGCTGGTTATCCTTCATCTTGAAAGCGAAAGCTATTATGGCCTTGATGAAATAGGGTTCAGAATGTGGACGGTATTCTCCCGGTCGGAGACAATTGAACAGGGTATCCAGTTACTTCTGTCGGAATATGAAGTTGATGAAGAGACACTGAGAAAAGATGCGATCTCTCTGTTGGAAACACTGTTGGATCACGGTCTTATCAAGTTGATTTGATGCCCGCTCTTCAGCTGATAATGCAATGGCTGCACATGCAATTATGGACTCAGTTATAATTGAGTTATACAAAATAGAGTCTACAGGATTACGCCTCGTCGCTTAAAAGGATGGACCATCCCGTGTTAAAGATGTACAGGATTTTTCAATTTTCACTTGAATCCAACATTTCTTTGGCCTGGCTTCCTCGTATCCAGGAGGGAGAAAAAAGCCGTGGAACAATCTCTTTTTCATTGAGAGAAGGTAGCTCCCCTGTTCCATCTCATTTGAAATGGCGTCATCATTGGCGTTTGGACCATGAAGTCATATCGCTTTCCTATGGCAGGTCTACCCATTTTCACTATTTACGCTTCCCGGATCTGGCAGACTTCTGTATTTCCCTAGATGGAAAGCAAATCACCTGTTTTCCCTTAGTTAATGTGAGCCGGAATACCATAATTCATCTACTTCTGGACCAGGTTATTCCTCGGGTTATTCAATATTTTCATCATGAAGCGATTCTCCACGGTAGCGGTATACAAAAAGGAGGGCCCGGCTTGTGTTTTTTTGGAGAGACCGGCAGTGGGAAGTCCACTATAGCCACCGTTTTTCTTGAACGGGGATACTCCCTGCTAAGCGATGATTGTCTGTTGCTGCGAAAAAAGGAAAATAAACTCCTGATGGAAGGAAGCTATCAGTCTGTTCGTTTATGGGACGATTCTGTTCAGCATCTGTTTTCACAGAAAAATATTGATTATCAACAAATGTCCGATTTCAGCACGAAAAAACGACTGTTATTGAAAACGGAGACAAAAGGGCAGAGGAAAGATTTTTGCATCCAGGCAGTTTTCTTTCTCAAGCCCTTTAGTGGAGAGACAGATCGGGAAATTTCCGTCAAACAGCTGTCCGGGGCAAAGGTTGTAAAAAAACTGATTCAATATTCTTTTCTTCTCGATGTTGGGGATATCGGGCGTGCGCAGACGCAGATGGAGCAACTCGTCGAATTTGCTCGAGCCCCAGTTCCATTTTATGACCTTCAATATCCATTTGTCTACCAATCCCTTGATCGAGTTTGTTCGTTGATAGAGGAGACGACGGCAAACAGGAAGGTGGTTTTATGAGTGGTATTTTTGGCATTTTTCACCGGGATGGTCGACCGGTCCTGGGGGACGATCTGGATCAAATGTCTTCCAGCCTGGCTCATCGTGCTGTTGACGGCAGTAATCTCTGGAATCGAGGTTCTGTCGGCTTCGGGCACAACATGCTGATGACCACACCGGAGGCCGAAAATGAAAAGCTTCCTTATGAAGAAGTCGAAAATAATTTAGTCATTACAGCAGATGCCCGTATAGATAATCGAGCTGAACTGTTTTCCAGCTTAAGTCTTGGTTCTCTTCAAAACGATGCTGTTTCAGATAGTTACCTGATAATACAATCCTATAAAAAATGGGGAGCTGACTGCATTCATCACCTGTTGGGGGATTTTGTCTTTGCCATCTGGGATGGTGGGAGAAACAACCTCTTTTGCGCCCGGGATCATATGGGTGTCAAACCCTTTTACTATTTTTTATCAAATAAGCAGTTTGTTTTTGCCTCTGAACCCCAGGCGATTGTCGCTCTTTCATCGGTTGATAAAGAACTGAATGAAGAACGAATTGCAGATTTTCTTGTTTCTCAGTTGGAAGGAATCGATCTGGTCTCCACGTTTTATAAAAATGTCTTCCGTTTACCTCCTGCAAAACGACTCATTGTAACGCCGGAAAAATGCACTGAGTCGACCTATTGGCAACTTGACCGGTCAACAGAACTGCAACTGAAGTCTGATGGTGATTATATCGATGGCTTCAAAGATATTCTGAACAACTCCATACAGGCAAGATTACGATGTTACAACAGACCGGCAGCAACTCTCAGTGGAGGAATTGATTCTGCTACGATCGTGGCATTTGCCCAGAAATTATTAAAAAACACATCTGCAGAATCGCTGGCAGTTTATTCAGGTATATCTGACCGTACCGATGGCTGTATTGAAAGTGAGCAAATAAAACAAGTGCTCGAGCATACAGGAATTTCAGGTAGGAGAGTCAAGCCGTCTGAGGTTTGTCTGCATGCTGAAGAAATCCTGCAGGTTCTAGGTCAAATGGTCGAACCGTATGATATGTCAATGGTCCTTGTTGCAGCCCTTTATCAGAACGCTCGAAAGGACGGTTGTCGGGTGGTCCTGGACGGCATAGATGGAGACATTGTCGCTTCTCTGCCACCTTCATATCCAACATTGCTGTTTCGAAACGGACAAGTTGCAAAGGCTTTTACCGAGACATTTAAACAGTCGAGGAACTATTATAATGGTAAATATTCCGCAGCTAAACTGTTCTACAAATATGGCAGAATGGTGCTCTCCCCTCAATTGCTTCGGGAGATTTTTAGGCCTGCGTCATTGACAAGACAGACTAGAAGAGTTGTAGCCGAAACATTAATCAATTCTCAATTTGCCCAAAAAGTACAACTTCAACAACGATTAAAGCAGCTCAATAGTCATGGAATCCAGAGAGATTCTCTCTCTATGAGAGATATCCATATCACGACTATCAATCACCCATATTTGACCGTTGCTCTTGAGCGATATGACCGGGTCGCTGCCTGTTGTGGAATTGAGCCCAGACATCCACTTTTAGATAAACGAATGGTTGAGTTTTGTGTTGCGTTACCATGGCAGTACCTGGTATGTGAAGGATGTTCCAAGGTTCTTCTGCGTCGAGCGGCAGCCGGGTATTTACCTGAAGGGGTTTGCGGCCGGCACGGTTTTGAACACCTTGGGTGGTCTTTTACCAGATCTTTAGTTCCGGGTATTAAAAAGGAAATAAAAAAAAACAGAGAACATTTGCGCAGGTTTGTGAATGTTGATTTACTGCTACGGATGGTTGCAACGGAAAAGAGAATGGAGAAACCTGCCGTGCAGTTGAACGTTTGGGAGGCCTATAGTCTGGCAATCTGGCTGAACAAAATCTTTCCTTCTGGAAAAAAAAGTGATATTGTGTAACTGTTTAAAGTATTGTTGTTTTTTTTGAAGTGGCGATAATAAATAGAGGTGGCGGGCGTTTGCTAGATATAAAAAAGAAGAACAGTGGTGGATCCGACCTGGAACACTCGGATTCACCGATTAAAAGAAAATATCAAAAACCGCAATTCTACGTTTTTGGTCTTGTCTCACAATTGACAACGGGTGGTTCAGATTGGAGGCCGGAACAACATCCACATCAAACACATAAACAGCGTCCCTGATCTACCCGTTTGTCCAGGAATCTCTCACTGGATCTTCAAACATTCCTCATCCCCATATCACACATAGTTTCAATTAAGCATCAAAGCTGCAGCGCTGGCGGATGTACTCCAAGTGTACTCCCTGCGGGGCACTCATGGATTCAGGTCCATGTGTATGAGGAGATTACAGAAAAAGAATTGTGATCCGTATGGCCGGTGATAATCTCTTCATCACATTGCGACCAGGCATGTGCCTGAAAATCTACCTGTCTGTTTCCTGTTTTATTTACGCCAATATGAATGGCTCCCGGAATACCACGTTTTTTCAGCATACGGTGGGCTGTCAAAGATTGGGCCAGGCAACCACTGCTCCAGGGAGTATTATTAGCCGCCAGACAAATCATTTTGCCAATTGATAACGCTGTCGATATCTGCTTTGGATTAAGCGGAGTTGTTTTTTTTAGATTATCTTGATGTTTTAGGGGGCTGATCAACCGCTTCAAGGAAAGTCTTGATAGAGCAATACGCATAAAACCCAACATTATAATAGCTTCCACAAACATAACTTTTTCTCTGAGGTGTAATGCTCGGAATTTCTGTGTTTTATTAATAGCTGGCATGTTGGTGGAGCAACCTCATAACAGTATGGAGGTGGGATATAACAGACCGTAATTACCTGTCGTGTTTCACAAGTGATACAAATTGCTCTTCAGTAATTATTTCTTTTCCTAGTTCTTGTGCCTTTTTTAGCTTGGATCCAGCCTTTTCACCGGCAACCACATGGGTCACTTTTTTAGTCACGCTATTGGAAATATTACCACCCTGTTCTTTGACCAGTTTTTTGGCCTCGCTTCGTGAAAGGCTTTTCAGTCCGCCCGTGAAGAGGAGGGTCATACCGGACAAGGGAAGACGCTCCTGATTGGTTGTCGGTTTTTTGATAGTGACTCCGGCCGATTTCAGTTCTTCAAGCATATTTTGAACTGACGGGTCCGAAAAATAGTCGTGAATTGATTCTGCTGCCTGTGTACCGATACCGTCGATTTCCAGCAATTCATCGCGGCTGGCGGAAGCCAGCTTGTTGAGCGAGGAAAATTCGGACTCCAACAGGGCGGCATTCACCTCGCCGATAAACCTGATACCCAGTGCGGCCAGCAGCCGTCCCATGGTTGGCTGCTTCTTTTCATTGATGGCCTGGATAACATTTTGTGCGGACAGCTCTCCCCAGCCGTCAAGATTGTTTAACTTGTCTTCAGTCAGCAGAAAGATATCCGGGACGTCTCTGATAAGCTCCAGTTCAAAGAGCTGTTTCATCGACTTTTTCCCCAATCCTTCAATATCCAACCCGGCCTTGGAGGTAAAATGGATAAGCGATTTCAGCCTCTGGGCCGGACAGTGAGGGTTGGGGCATCGGGTGACCGCTTCTGTTTCCGGTTTGACCAACCGATGTTTGCAGACCGGGCAGTTTTCAGGCCAGATTATTGGCTGCTCTTTTCCCTTACGTTCATCGAGCACAGGTTTGATGATCTCCGGGATCACGTCGCCGGCGCGTTGAATGAGCACGGTGTCACCGATTTTCAGACCTTTACGTTCCAATTCGTCCCGATTATGCAGGGTTGCCCGGCTGACCAGGACACCGCCGACATCAACAGATTCCAACAGAGCAACCGGGGTTACCGCTCCTGTCCGGCCCACCTGGAAGTCCACATCGAGCAACCTGGTGGTTGCCTGAACAGCTGGAAATTTGAGGGCCATAGCCCACCGAGGGGCTCGGGTCTTCTGTCCCAGTCTGGCTTGAAGTCCGAAATCGTCAACCTTGACAACCATGCCGTCGATTTCATAGGGGAGTTGTTCACGGATTGTTTCCAAATGACGGAAATGTGCCATGGCATCATTGATGGTTTGGCACGAAGAGACATGTCCATTGACCGGCATGCCAAGCTGGTTGAGATAATCCAGCAATTCCTGCTGGGTCCGGCACAAGGTCTGGGTTGGATCGGCGATGCCGTAAACAAAAAACTTCAGAGGCCTTTTGGCTGTGATTTTTGGATCGAGCTGTCGGAGTGAGCCCGCGGCCCCGTTTCTCGGGTTGGCAAACAGCGGCTCACCGGCCTCTGTTCGCTCTCTGTTCAGCTGGGCAAAACCCTCCCGGTCCATATAGACCTCACCCCGGATATCGAGGCGGCCGTTGACCTGTTCATGGAGACGCAGCGGGATCGATGAGACCGTGCGCAGCTGTTCGGTAATATCTTCACCGGTTGTACCGTCACCACGGGTGGAGCCTTGTTTGAAAACCGAGTCTTCATAGCTGATTTCCACTGCCAGGCCGTCCAGCTTCGGTTCCGCCGAGTAGCGGATCTGTTCAGTGCTGTTTAAAAAACGATGAATCCGTTTTTCAAAATCAAGCAGGTCCTGATCGGAAAAACCGTTTTCCAGGCTGAGCATAGGAATTGCTCTGACAACCTGGTCGAAACCATCCAGGGGCGGTCCGCCGACCCGTTTACTGGGAGAGTCGTCGCTGATAAGGTGCGGATTGGCCTCTTCCAACTCGAGCAGTTCTTTAAACAGTCGATCATATTCACCATCTGAAATGGTGGGATCATCAAGAACATAATAGCGGTAATTGTGCTCATGCAGAAGAGTCCGCAGTTCTTCTATTCGACTTTCAGGATCCATATATAGCGGTTGGCAACGAAAATTACAGCTTTGTAAATACCAGGGTAACTTAATAAATTTACTTATTTTTCAGGAGCTTGCCTGCCTTTGAAATGTTCTCATGGTCAACTTCATCGATGAAAATCAATATCGACTCGGGCGGTTTATTCGCCTCTTTTGAAATGACATCGGTCACCCCTTCGCAGATTTTCTCTTTCTGGGTTGTGCTCAGATTCCCGGCAACCCGAATATTGACATATGGCATGGATTTTCTCCTGTATCTAATTTTTCAAGGCACCTATTTATCCTTTCAAAAAAAGGATTCACATTTTTTTTAGCGCAGGTATATAACAGATACTATATACTCGTTTTCTATTTGCATACCAAGAGTTCATCTTTTTTGAAGAGGGAAATAATGCATATTCTTGTGACGGGCGGTGCCGGGTATATCGGCAGTCATACCTGTGTGGAATTGTTGGAAGCAGGACACACGGTGAGTGTTGTTGATAATCTGTCAAATTCCAGTGCCGAATCACTGAATCGGATAAAGGAACTGACCGGAAAAGACATCGATTTTTATAAGGTCGATCTGCTCGATTATCCAGAACTGGAGAAGATCTTTACCAATCTTTCCTCCCCTGCGGATGTGGTTATTCATTTTGCCGGATTAAAAGCAGTTGGAGAATCGGTGTCAAAACCGCTCTGGTACTATCAGAACAACCTGACAGGCACCCTCAATCTGTGCCAGGTGATGGCCGACAAGCAAGTGAAGAATATTATTTTCAGCTCATCGGCAACCGTTTATGGAGATCCGGCCTCCGTTCCTATAACTGAAGATTTTCCACTTTCATGCACCAATCCCTATGGGCACTCCAAGCTGATGATCGAGCAGATGCTGACTGATATTCAAATAGCAGACAGCGATTGGAATGTGGTTCTGCTGCGCTATTTTAACCCTGTTGGCGCCCACAAGAGCGGACGTATCGGGGAAGACCCCAAAGGAATCCCAAACAACCTGATGCCCTATGTTTCTCAAGTAGCTGTGGGCAAGCTGAAAGAACTGTCTGTTTTCGGCAATGATTACCCGACCAATGATGGTACAGGTGTCCGTGATTATATCCATGTTGTCGATCTCTCCATTGGTCATGTCAAAGCTCTTGATGTAATAACGAAAAAGCCGGGAGTTGCCGTTTTCAACCTGGGGACGGGCCAAGGCTATTCGGTATTGGAAATGGTTCACGCATTCTCGGAAGCCGCCGGCAAAGAGATTCCATACAGGATCGTTGACAGACGTCCGGGGGATATTGCCGTTTGCTATGCCGACGCCAGCAAAGCCAAAGAGCAGATGGGCTGGCAGGCTGAACGGGGAATTCAGGAGATGTGTGAGGACAGTTGGCGATTCCAGGTCACTAATCCGGACGGTTATTAGGAGCTGATTCAAACTGACTGTTTTTAATAGACAACCTGATTACCCCTAAAACTAACCTGAAAAGGCATTAAGCAGATCTTATAACAATACAACCTGGAAGATTTCCGATATTTCCTGTCAAACGTCCTCGCTCATTCTTCGCTTGCGGGATCGGAGTCTACGCTTACCTGTTTGACAGGAAACACCGAAAACCACAATATGCCGACTTATGATACAAAATATTGCTGAGCTTTAGGGGTAATCAGAATAGTCAATATTGTTCCTGACCTGTTTCTACCGTTACGCATCCGTCGGCAACACCTTGTCAAAATCCCGGATTGAACCGGTCTGCTGTCTCTGTCTGTGATCAGTATTTGTCCTGGATTTTTTCGGTTACGACAATGGCTCAAGCGGCAATAGTCCGAGCACAGGAAAGCTATTGACTTTCAACATCCTGTTTTGTAGATACCACAATGTATTAACCGATAGTGGGGTGGACGAAAAGTACTTTGCTTATCGTATTCGCAACCAGGATGGTTTGGCGAAATTTTCAACAACCACCCTTCAAACCAAATTTACGCATACTGGTTCAGTATGTCGTAAACTCCCGGTTCGTATGATTCGCCATTTAATGAACTGACGACAACACAGCCCCCCTGCATATATTGCTATGACTATTTATCTGGACAACGCGGCGACAACCAGGCCTTACCCTGAGGTGGTTGAGGCAATGCACGCCTGTCAGGAGGCAAATTTCGGCAACGCCTCATCCATCAGCAATCCTGGAATCAAATCAGCAACGGCCATTGAAAAGGCACGGTCGATCATCGCCAGACATATCGGTGGGACAGCAGAAGAGATTTTTTTCACATCCGGTGGAACCGAGGCCAATAATCTGGCTATTTTCGGAGTTGCTCATGCCAATAGGGACAAGGGAAATCATATCATCACATCGGAGATTGAGCACCCGTCGATCTATGAGCCGGTTAAATATCTGGTCGACCAGGGATTTGAGGCCAGCTTTCTGCCAGTTGATTCCATGGGGTTTGTCGATCCTGATGACGTACAAAGAGCGATACGTAAAAACACGATTCTGGTGTCCGTCATGCAGGCCAACAACGAGATCGGCACCATCGAGCCCATTGAGGAAATAGGCAGGTTTTGCAAAGGGTCTGGTATTCTTTTTCACACGGACGGTTGCCAGAGTTTTACCAAGACAACCCTTGATGTCGCCCTGCAGCATCTTGATCTTGTTTCCCTGAATGGTCATAAAATACATGGTCCCAAAGGCGTAGGAGCCATGTATATCAAAAAAGGCTGCAAGTTAAACCCGCTCTGGCATGGAGGAGGCCAGGAGGGCGATTTCCGTCCGGGAACCTACAATACACCCGGTATTGTCGGATTCGGTAGGGCGGTTGAGGTATCCAGTACGATAAATCTTGTTGACATGGCGCGGCAACGTGATGATTTTATCGACAAGGTTGTGGCCAATATAGATGGAGCTTATTTAAACGGAGCCCAAGGCAGCAGGCGACTGGTCAACAATATTAATCTGCAGTTTAAGGGTGTCGGTGGTAAACAGATTTTTACTGAATTGAATAAAAAAGGTGTTTATATTTCCACCGGTTCGGCCTGCTCCAGTACAAAGTTGACTCCCAGCCGGGCACTATTGGCAATAGGGCAGGACGCCCAAACGGCAGACGGCGCTATTCGATTGAGTACCAGCAAATTCACAACCGATGAAGAGCTTGATACAGTTCTCGGGTATCTTCAGGAAATTGTTGAGGATGAACGGAAAAAAAATGGAAATTAAATAGAAAATGGATACTATTAAAGTTAATGAATCGCTTAATTTGCGAGGTGTTCCATGTCCGGCGAATTCGGCTAAAACCATCGTCAAGCTGGAAATGATGGATGCCGATGAGGTCCTGGAAGTTTTTCTCGATGACGGAGAACCTATAGAAAATGTTCCCGAATCGGTTGAAGAAGAGGGATTTACGATCATCGAGAAAGCACAGATCGATGAAAGAACCTGGAAACTGCTGATACAAGCCCTTTAGGAGGAATAGGCTTTCATGAAGGAGAGAAGACTCTGTACTAAATGTGTAATGCCTGAAAATGAACCGGACATCTTCTTGAATGAAGATGGGGTCTGTAATATCTGCCTTTCATATGAGGAGATCAAAGACCAGTCCGAGGCCAACCAGCCAATGGAAACGGATTTCATTAAGATTATTAATAAGCATAAGGGCAAAGGCAGGTATGACTGCATGGTTATGTGCAGCGGCGGCAAAGATTCTACCTCTTCGCTCTATTACATGGTGAAGCGTTACAAACTTAATGTGCTGGCGTTTACCTTCGATCATGGCTTCGAAACCGAAGAAGCCATGGACAATATTAAACGGGCTGTTGATATTCTGGGCGTTGATTTCATGCTGTTCAAGTCCAACTACATGAAGGATATGTTTTCCAAGATCTTAAAAACAGGTTCAAAGGCGGTTATCTGTCATCCCTGTTCGATCTGGTATATGGATCTGGCCTTCGATATTGCCGCTCGCTATCAAATACCGATGATTGTCGCCGGCTGGACAAAGGGACAGTCAACCAAGCAGGAGGTCATGTCCAAATGCGGATGCAACGTTCATTCTCCTGAATTCAAGCAGATGGCTGAAGCGACAGGGGAGTTCCTCGATAACCAGCTTGACGACATGCCCAAGTACAAAAACTTTCCAAAAAGCATGGAGGAAGTTTTAAAAAGGGCTAAGAAAAAATATAAATCGATTGTGGTTTCACCCCACTGGTTTTTACCGTTCGGGCCGGAAACCTATATAGAAGTCATTAAAAAGGAGCTTGGCTGGAAGAGGCCCAAGTTCAGCTATCCGAAAGGATCGACCAACTGCTCACTTAATTTCATTTCCGTCTACAATTCGGTCAAACATTTCGGCTATGCCCATTACCATGTGGAAGCGAGCAAGATGATACGGGAGCTGATGATGACCCGCCAGGAGGCACTGGATGAGCTTGAGATCGATTTTGATAAAGATGTTTTAAACAAGATCGCCAAAGACCTGGACTATAAATTCAAGTAAAATATACAATTACTCTGGATGAAGCCTAAAAAGGAAGGTCGTCATGAAAAAGGTATTGCTTGTTGTTGCTCTGTTCGTGACCGTGTTGTTTTCCACGGCCCCATCGTTTTCCAACCCGCAGCTGATTATTGAGCACAACGGACCGGGTAATCCGACCACCTGGCTGGTTCGGGTATCCTATCCCGCTCCGGGAATTGTTGAATGTATTGCCTTTGGTCCAAACAACGAACCTCTGGGACAGGCTCGTTGGGAACATTTTCCACCGGAGAGCGGTGGAGAGATCGTGGTCCCGGATGTTCGATGGGTCCACACAACCCGCTGTAATATTCAGCCGCCAAACGGCCCTGGTCCGGGTCCCGGCCCCATGCCCTTTATGCCGCCCGGTCCCAATACACCTCCGGGTCCGCCACCTTTTTAACCGGGCAGGAAACACCCTTGGAGAGGTTTGAATTGGTTGTTGCCATTGAACACGGAAGATGGTATATGCCTTAACATAGCGAATTTGTTTGTAATGATCCTGACTTCGTTGCTTGATGAAGGGTCTGACTGGAGTTCACAGAAAATATGTGGGAACGATTTAAAGCAAAATTCAAGCTGTTCATCGATAGATATGTCCGTTTCGTCCAGCGGATTCTGGTTACCGTCCTGCTCACCCTGATTTATGTGTTCGGGCTGAGTATAACCACCCTGTTGATCCGGATTTTCAAACCGGCCATACTGAAGCTGGAGCAGGAGAGCGACGCCTCGACCTTCTGGCATGATGCCAAAGTGTATGGTGGTTTGGAGGACAGTAAGAGACAATCATAAATCGAGATATCAAAAGACGACAATGAGAGCACAGAAAATTAGATACCTTATGAAAGAGCTGATGTATATGATTAAGAAAGAGAAGCTCTTTTTCATTTTACCAATTTTTATGGCCCTTGCCGTGATTGCCTTTCTCTGCTATCACATCGGACCGGCCATTATTGTCAGTTTTATTTATGCTGGAAT
>CAZLGM010000010.1:0-8594 GCA_964558875.1 uncultured Desulfocapsaceae bacterium | reverse complement strand
TTAAAAATTCATCCGACTTTCCAATCCACGCAATCAACCATTGTATTCAGGACAGTGGGTTGACTTTTGAAGATATCGATTGTGTCGCTTTCTTTGAACGACCGCACCTTAAATTTTCCCGAGTCATAATCGACCATTTACGATCCTTTCCCTTCTCTTTAGGCAACTTTCTCACCAGTATGCCCCAGTGGCTGCAGGACAGGTTGATTCTTCCCCTGGTCCTAAAAAGGGAAATCGGCTATGAGGGGGATGTCCATTTTCTTGAGCACCATCTCTCCCATGCCGCCTCCACATTTTTGGTGTCGCCTTTTGAAGAGGCGGCCATAATCACTGCCGATGGTGTTGGTGAATGGGCAACCATGACCTATGGCCATGGGAAAGACAGAGAGATCAACATTCACAAGGAAATCCGCTACCCACACTCTCTGGGGCTTGTGTACACGGCCATTACGGCATACCTCGGATTCAGGGCCAACAGTGGCGAGGGCAAAACCATGGGGCTTGCCAGTTACGGTAAGCCGACCTACCTGGATAAGTTTAAAGAGATGATCCAGGTAAAGCCGGACGGCAGTTTCCAGGTGGATAAGAAGTACTTTGCCTATACCAAAGGCAAACGAATGTATACCAGGCGGTTCATCAAAGAATTCGGGCCGGAACGGGTTGCTGAAAGTGACATTGATGAACGCCACCAGGATATCGCAGCGTCTCTGCAGCTTTTTGTGGAGGAGACCCTGATCACCATTGCCAATCATGTTCATAAACAGGTCGGCTCCGACAATCTCTGCTTAGCTGGCGGCCTTTTTCTCAACTGTGTGGCCAATCAGAGAATCCTGGAAGAAACGCCGTTTAAAAATGTCTTTATCCAACCCGCCTCAGGTGATTCCGGTGGAGCCATGGGAGCAGCCTGTTACACTAATAACATTCTCTTTGACAATCCCAGAAACTATGTAATGGAGAATGCCTATCTGGGACCTCAGTATCACGATGTCCAGATCAGGCGGGCCTTGCTGCTGTCGGGTAAATTCAAATTCGATAAAATTGAAGACGACCAGGTGCTGTGCGAGCAGATTGCCAAGGCGATTTTCGAAGGCAAGATTATCGGCTGGTTTCAGGGCCGGATGGAATTCGGGCCAAGGGCTCTTGGCTGCCGCTCCATATTGGCCAATCCCTGTCTCCCGGATATGCAGGATGTCCTTAACGCCCAGGTCAAACACAGGGAAGGCTTTAGACCCTTTGCCCCCATTGTTCTGGAAGAGAACGCAGCCGACTATTTTGAGATGGAGACTGACTCTCCCTTCATGCTGCTTGCTCCCCGGGTGAGAGAAGAGAAGAAAGATGTTATTCCCGCAGTGACCCATGTCGATGGAACCGCCCGCGTCCAGACCCTGGCCAGTGACCAGAATCCGCTCCTCTACAGACTGATCAGAGAACTGGAGAAGCTGAACAACGTTCCCGTGGTTGTCAATACCTCCTTGAACCTCCGCGGTGAGCCGATGGTCTGTTCACCCGAGGATGCCATCTCCACATTTGAACGCAGCGGTATGGATATCCTGGTTATGGGTAAGTGGGTTGCCAGAAAGGAGGGTAAGTGATCACAGCAACTCCATCTTTTCACGGTCGTGACTGCCCTGCATCACGCTATAGCGTGATAGCGAACAGCCACGCCTGTAAAAACCTGGAGCCGCTGTGATCACTTACCGTGTTAATCACTATAAATCGGCCGGTTATTAACCCTGTGTTTGGTCGCAAAGGAATAGCGTCATGTCCAAGGCCAAATCCCGTCTTTTGGTTTTTATCACCGGGCTGTTTCTGCCCCTGATCCTGCTTGAAATTTCTGTACGTCTTGAGGGATTTGTTTTCCTTCACAAATAGCTGAAAAAACGGCAGATGGTCATGAACCTGAATCCATAAAGAGGATTGCTGTTAAATGTAATAAAGCTACAGAACGTTCGAATACATACAGATTCAGAGATATATGATGAAAAAAATAAAATCCCGTCTTATCGTCTTCCTGACTGGTTGTATTATTTTCCTGTTGATCCTTGAGATTTCCCTGCGGGTTGTCGGGTCTTTTTACGCTGGCCTCTCAGAAGCAGATACCATCGACACAGCGCAAACGGGAAAAGACAGAATAACTATCTTGTCCATAGGTGATTCGGTCACCTTCGGTATCGGCGCCGACAGGGGTTTTTCCTATCCCGCTCAGCTTGAAAAGCTGCTGAACGAATCAGAATCCACAACAAAATATTCGGTCATTAACCGTGGCTGGCCGGCCCAGAATTCGGCGCAACTGCTTATGCGGCTGGAGAGCTGGCTCAAAGAGTTCAGGCCGGATATCGTCACTATTTTGATCGGAGCCCAGAACCAGGCCAACTATTTTGGATACCAGGAGTTCCTGCAGAAATCAGGTCACAAAAAACGGGGTTTATTCCTTCAACTGCATGACTGGATGGATCGTGTCAGGATTTATAAGTTCATTCGGCTCATTGTGCGTGACAGTCAGGCAAAGGAAAAGACAGACAAGACGATTACCGCTTCCCCGTATCGGACAGTTGAAGAGGTGGGAGCGTACCCGGGTGAGTTTGAATCGGTAAAGGATTTATTCTCGCAGACCCCTGAACAGGTGGAATGGATCCAACAGCGAAGGTTTGCACAGATGAAAGACAGGCAGCCTCCGACACCGGAATGTGTTCAGGCGATCCATTATCATGAACAGGGAGCAATCAACAAGGCGCTTGAAACAATTTTATCTGTTGTGGAAAACCGGGACGTCGAGTCCGAATGTTATAATATCATCGGTTCCATTTATATGGAACAGCAGCAATTTGATAAAGCAATCGGCTGGTTTAAAAAAGGTATCGAAAAAGATCCCGGCCTGTTTGTCAATTATGAGGGTATTGGTAAGTCCTATCGAGATCAGGATCGGCTCAAACAGGCAATCGACTGGTTTAAAAAGGGCTTTGAGCATGCCCGGTATGAAACTCTCTATGAATTATGCTATGTAGGGATCAGTGAAACATTTCGGCTTGTAGGCGATTATAAGGGAGCCATTACGTTCTTTGAGAAGGAAGTGAAAAGGGAGCCTCTGTTGGATGACTATATCCATGCATTGGCAGGGGATTATCTCTCGATGTTTAAAAAACAGGGCCGCGATCGCAATGTTCATGAATGGGTCATAGCCGATATCGAGAAGATTATTGCCCTGAGCAATCGGTACAAGGCACAAGTAATCCTGCAGAACTATCCGTTTCAGCCATCGCTCGATCCTGTTTTCAGGCAAATCGCCCGCCGGTTTGAAATCCCGTTTGTTGATCACCAGTCCACATTTGAACCGTATATCAACAGAAGAGGAAAACGGAGCGCTCAGATGTTTGTTCCGGATGGTCATCCCAACGCCAAGGGGTATCATATGATGGCTCGGAATATCCTTAAAAAACTCAAGCCCTGATTACAGGCGAAAATCTTTAAAAGTTTACTATTGCCGGGGTAGTCGAGTGGGGGACATAACACGCAGATTGATCGCTCTTGTTGTCGGTTTTGTACTCTGTATAATTATTCTGGAAATTGCTCTTCGTGTTGTCGGTTCAGTCTATTCCCATTTATCTGAAACGGATACGGCCGCAAGTACTGATACCCGCATAACCATTTTAGCAATCGGTGATTCAGTAACTTTCGGTATAGGGGCTCCAATTGGATTTTCATACCCGGCTCAACTGCAATCTATCATTCAAAAACAGGGTTCCGATAGACAATACACTGTTGTCAACCGTGGTCGTCCCGGCCAGAATACGGCCCAGATTCTACCAAGGGTTGAAGGTTGGCTCCGTCAATTTCAGCCAAGTGTGGTTACCATTCTGCTGGGCGCCCAGAATCAGGTCAACTATTTCGGTTTTCACGAGTTCCTGAAAGGGACAGATGAGTCTGAAAAGAGCTTTTTTTTAAAGACCTATGATTTTTTGGATCGGATTCGGGTTTACCGATTTTTCAGTCGGCTGATCAGGGAAAGAGCGGTTTCAGATCACGTTCAGCCAGGGCCAAACGATAGACCTGACAGATATCAACCAGGAGAAATACTCACACCCGGTTCATATCTCGACGAGACAGGAAAAGAGGTTGCAGGCGACTGTATGATCGGTGCGGAGCAGAGGGAAAAAGGCGACTTTGAAGCCATGCTTAAGACGATAATCGATGTCAGCAGACACCGGGAAATCAGCGCCGGCTGTTATAATATTGTCGGCTCAATGTACAAGGACAAAAATCAAAACGAGGAGGCCGTAACCTGGTTTAAGCGAGGTATAAAAAAAGATCCCGGTCGATTTGATAATTATGAGGAGATCGGTTGGTTATACCTGATGCAGGGTCGACCAAAGGAGGCATTATCCTGGTTTCAAAAAGGTTTTTCCCAGGCCCGGTCTGACACGCTGCATCAACAGAGCTATATTGGAATTGCCCAGGCTTTTGGGGACACCGATGATATTGAAGGAGGCCTGGCTTTTTTCTTGGAAGAGAAAAAGAGGCGTTCGGATGTTGACAATGTGTTGCGCACACTGGTGAATGACTATCTTACAATGTTCGAGAATAAAAAGGATAGTGAAGAAATTCATCGTTGGATTGAAGCTGACATAGAACGGCTCATAGAGCTATGCCGCCGGTATCAAACTAAAATAATACTCCAGAATTATCCGGCAGAGCCCAAGGTCAGCTATATCTATAAAAAGATGGCCGATCGCCTCAATATAACCTTTGTAGACCATCAGAGAATTTTTAAACCATATATTCAGGGCAGCAAACGATCCAGTGAGGTCTTTGCTCCGGATGGCCATCCCAACCAAAAGGGTTACAGCATGATGGCGGAAAACCTATGGACGGTTTTAAGGGAGATTGTAACCCAATGAGCAGGTTCAAGAGCCGCATTGCCACAGTTGCCGTCGGGATTTTTCTCTGTCTGATTGTGCTCGAGGTGTCCCTGCGGGCTGTCGGTTTTGTTTACTCCCGATTGTCCGAATCGGACAAGGGCAAAGGGGGATCAGACAGGACGACGGTTCTTTGTGTCGGCGACTCGGTTACTTTCGGAATTGGCGCTACCAAAGAGTTCTCTTACCCGGCTCAGCTGCAAAATCTTCTGGATCAATCAACCACCGGCTCAAACGAGAAATACAACGTGATTAATCGCGGCTGGCCCGGACAGAATACCGCCCGGCTGCTGACCCGGTTGGAGAAATATCTGCAGGAATTCAAGCCGGACATCGTTACCATTCTCATCGGCGCTCAAAATCAGGCCAATTTCTTCGGCTACCGTCAATACATTCGGGAATCGCATAATAAAAAGAGTAATTTCTGGCGCAGCCTTCATGATTCGCTGGACACCATTCGTATATATAAATTGTTCAGGTTGTTGATAAGGGATATTGAGAACGTGCAGATAGTCAATGGTGACAGGAAGTATCTGCAGAAGGCGGATCTGTCGACGGTTGATTCCATACCCGGTGAATTGACCCAGGAATTTGTTCTATATACCAAAAGAAATAATTCCATCCGTAAAACGGTTCAATGTCAGGCGGCTTTGGACCATAAAATTAAAGGGAACTATGACAAAGCCCTGTCTCTAATCATCGAGGCGGCAGAAAATAGAGAAGTTGAGGCCGAGTGCCACTATATCGCGGGTACTATCTACCGGGAGCGGCAGCAGTATGAAAAGGCACGAGAATGGTTTGCAAAGGGTGTGCAGCAGGATCCGACGTTATTTGGCAACTACGAGGGTATCGGAGACAGCTACCGGTATCAGGGGAAGATGACAGAGGCAATTCCCTGGTTTAAAAAGGGGTTTGAGCAAGCCAGATCAAGGACCCTGCACAAGCTCTGTTATGTAGGGATCAATGTTGCCTTTGAGGACAGCGGTGATATCGAGGGGGCCATCGATTTTTTTACTCAGGAGATGAAACGGCGATCGGCTGATGATCAATATCTCCGTTACCTTGCCAGGGACTATCTGATGATGTTCCAAAAGAACAGGGTTGATCAGGATGTCTACGGCTGGATCAAAAGGGATATCAACCAGATCATAAGTCTGTGCAAGGCATATGGTGCAGTACCGGTCCTCCAGAATTATCCGTTTGAGCCTCTTGTTAATTCTCTGTACAAGACAATTGCACGCGATGCGGGTATCCTCTTTGTCGATCATCAGGTTTCGTTTAAAGGCCATGTGAAAAACGGTATCCGGAGTGCAGATTATTTCGTGGCCGACGGACACCCGAACAGTGCCGGCTATCGGTTGATGGCCCAAAATATCCACGCGGCGTTGACTGGGAACCGGGATAGAAAAAGTGATGAATAAAAACAGCAAACGATTTCTCTCCTTTATTATCGGGATCGTCCTTTGTCTGATCGTGTTGGAAATCGGTCTCAGGGTTGTCGGCCTGTTATATGCCAGGATGTCTCAGAGCGATACCGTTGCCAGACAGAGCGGCAGCACCACCATCCTCTGTGTCGGAGATTCGGTCACCTTTGGCATTGGCGCGCCCAGAGGGCTGTCGTATCCGGCACAACTGCAGACACTGCTCAATGAGTCGGGGGAGGGCAGCAAGAAAATCGTCATCAACAGGGGCTGGCCGGGACAGAATTCCACCCAGATGCTGATGAGGCTGGAAAGGTGGTTAAATGAGTTTCAACCTGAGATTGTTACAATTCTCATAGGGGCTCAGAATCTGGATAATTATTATGGGTATAAACAGTTCCTGGAGCAGTCGAACAAGCAGGGACGCGGGTTTCTCTCCACAGCTCATGACTCCCTGGACAATATCAGGGTATATAAGTTTTTTCGGCTGCTGACTATTCACGCCGGACGGTACCTGGAGACATCCAAACCGGAAGACGCGATAACAAGATCGGATCCCCGGGAAGAGTGGCAGGGGGAGGAATATCCCAATGAAGTCCGGGTAACTCGGGAAGAGCCAACTGAGGGAGCCGTCCAGGAGTGCTCGGAAGCGATACGGTTTAAGCAGCAGGGCGACTACACTAAGGCACTGGAGAGTATATTCAGTGTTACAGACAGCGGATCGGTCCAACAGGGTTGCTACAATGTTCTTGGTGCGATCTATCTTGAGCAGAATCAGCATGAACTTGCTGTCAAATGGTTTAAAAGAGGAATTGAACATGATCCGGCCCGTTTTGATAACTATGAGGGGATAGGTGAGTCGTATCGGAATAAGGACCAATGTGCAGAGGCCATAACATGGTTTGAACGCGGTTTTGACCAGGCCCGCTATGACAGCCTGCATGAACACAGCTATCGAGGAATCGGTCTTTGCTTTGAAAAGCTGGGGCAATATGAAAGAGCGATTAAGTTTTTCTCAAAAGAGGTAAAACGAAAACCGCTGGTCGAGGATTATCTGCATTCATTGGCCGGGGATTATCTGGTGAAATTCCAGAGCAGCAGGGAAAAAAAGCCCCTCCATGACTGGATAGCAGCGGATATAGAGAATATACTGCAGATGTGTCACCGGTATAAGGCACGGACAATACTGCAGAGTTACCCCAATGTCGCATCCATTGAACCCATCTACCGAAATATAGCCGGACAGCAAAAAATCCCTTATGTCGATCAGCAGGCGATTTTTAAACCGTTCATCGACAGTGATGGACGGAGAAATCCGGACTATTTCGCCCCTGACGGTCATCCCAATGAGAAAGGCTACCATCTGATGGCCAGGGAGTTATTCAAGGCTTTGCAGAAGATGGAATAATAAAGTTGAAGCGAATGTGGGCTTGAGAGAAGCAGTTACAGGAAGAGCGTAATGGAAAAGAACAGGGAACGTTTATTATCCTTTGTCATCGGCATTGTCATTTGTATGGTTGCGCTGGAAATCGCCCTCCGTGTTGTCGGATCAATGTATGCCAGGATGTCGGAGACCGATAATACACCAGAACGGACAGGCGCTAAAACGATTCTCTGTATCGGTGATTCGGTCACCTTTGGTATCGGCGCGCCAAGAAACCTCTCCTATCCGGCTCAGTTGCAGAAGTTGTTGAACGACCTAAAATCGAAAACGACCTATACCGTGATCAACAGGGGACGTCCAGGTCAGAATTCAGCCCAACTGCTGACCCGTTTTGAGGGGCAACTGAAACAATTTCAGCCGGATCTCGTCACAGTTCTGATCGGTGCTCAGAACCAGTCCAATTTTTTCGGATATCGGGATTTTCTGAAGAACTCCGAAAACAGCGGCAGGGAGTGGCTGCTGAGTATCCATGATATGCTGGACAGAATCAAAATCTATAAGTTTACCCGTCTACTGATCAAAGACCTGTCCCAGGGAAGGCGACGGTCTGAACAGATGATCAAAGAAGCGGGTAACACAGACCCGGCCGCAGGCCGACAGCCGGAGACGGTAAAAACAGAACCGAAACTCTATCCTCAGACCACAGGGCAGCAGGACGCAACAGCGGCCGCGCCACCATTCCTTGGACCGCCAAATGCGGATGGAAGTCCGCAGGAGGAGAAACAGGAACCCGGTCTCTACCCGAACAAGGCAGGGTTGAAATATACACCGGAGTGTGTAACGGCAACCCGGTATAAAATCCAGGGAGACGACGAT
>CAZLGM010000009.1:0-34232 GCA_964558875.1 uncultured Desulfocapsaceae bacterium | reverse complement strand
AGAATAGGTAATTATTACCATATCAGGAGGATTGTTGTGGCACAAAAGGCAGTAAAGAAGAGCGAGATTATTGAAAAATTCAAGATTCATTCATCTGATACCGGGTCATCCGAAGTTCAGATTGCCCTGCTGTCAGACAGGATTCAGTACCTTACCGAGCATTTCAAGGTCCACAAGAAAGATCATCACTCAAGACAGGGGTTGTTGAAGCTTGTCGGCCAGCGAAGAAGTCTGCTTGATTATCTGAAAAAAAAGGATGTGAATAAATATCGCTCTCTGATTAAAGAGCTTGGTATCAGAAAATAAACAGGTACCTCTTAAGTTAGAACTATCGAAACACCACCGGAAGGCGGGAACAGCCGGTGGTGTTTTGTTTTTTTGTGTTTGGTCAGGAAATTGCCTTTTTGTTCAAACTCTGTGTCATGCTAAAAAGAAGTTGGGACGGTTAACGTCAGACGCTTCTTTTCAGCAGTCCCAGGTTTTGCACAAAATGATCAATTTCCCGGCCTTCACACCACCAATTAATTAAGCCGGAAAGTTGGTCCCCTCCCGCCTGGGCCTGGTAAAGAATTGATTCTTTGCCTCGCTTTCCATTGGAGAAATAATGCATAGAAAAGTAGAAGCTGAAATCGGTGGCAAGACGATTGCCATCGAAACAGGAAAATTGGCGAAACAGGCCTCGGCTTCGGTTACTGTTCAGTGCGGTGATACCGTCGTGCTGGTGACTGTGGTCGGTGCCAAAGAAAATAAACCGGAGTTGGGTTTCCTCCCACTCACCATTGAGTATCAGGAAAAGCTGGCATCTGTGGGCCGAATTCCCGGTAACTATTTCAGAAGGGAGATCGGCCGGCCAAGTGACAGCGAGGTGTTGACCTGTAGGATTATCGACCGTCCGATGCGTCCTCTGTTTCCGGAAGGATATTGTTCAGAGACCCAGGTGATTGCCACCGTGCTGTCCGCTGATCAGGAAAATGATCCGGATGTTCTGGCCCTTACCGGCGCTTCCTGCGTTCTTACTCTGTCGGATATCCCCTTTGACGGTCCGGTAGCGGGAGCCAGAGTCGGTTGTGTGGATGGTGAATATATCATCAATCCAACAGCAACAGAGTTAGAAAATTCGACAATCGATATCGTTGTCGCCTCGACTCGTAATGCAGTTGTGATGGTCGAGGGAAAAGCCGACTCACTGAGTGAGGATGAAGTTCTCAATGCTATTCTGTTTGCCTTTGAACAGGTACAGCCTCTGATTGCCCTGCAGGATGATCTTCGGGCCACCAACGGCAAGGAAAAACGGGTTGTCGCACAGGTTGATATTGATGAAGCTCTGATGGCGAAAGTTAAAGAGGTTGCTGCCGCCGGTATGGACAAGGTAGTCACCACTGCCGATAAGCTTGAGCGCGGCCGCCTCTATGATGAGCTGAAGGAGTCGGTCATTGGTGAGCTTGATGAAGATGGTGAGTGTGGCGGTGAGATAGCAGATATGCTTTCTACCTATAAGAAGAAGGTAATGCGCTCCAACATTGTGGACAAGGGTGAGCGTATTGATGGCCGTGCTTTCAATGAAGTGCGAAACATCAGCTGTGAGGTCGGGTATTTACCCAGGACCCACGGCTCCTCACTGTTTACCCGTGGTGAAACCCAAACGCTGGTCACAGCAACCCTGGGAAGCGAGAGAGATCAACAGCGGATCGAAACCCTGGCAGGAGAAGAATACAATCGTTTCATGCTCCATTACAACTTTCCACCATATTGTGTCGGAGAGGCCCGTTTCTTACGTGGCCCGTCGAGAAGAGATGTGGGCCACGGAACTCTTGCAAAAAGGGGTATCTCAGCTGTTATTCCCAATGAGGAGGAGTTTCCCTATGCCATCCGGGTGGTCTCTGAAGTCCTGGAATCAAACGGATCGTCGTCCATGGCTACCGTCTGTGGTGGTTCCATGGCTTTGATGGATGCCGGAGTACCCATTAAAAAGCCGGTATCCGGTATTGCCATGGGTTTGATCAAAGAGGGTGAGAATATCGTTGTCCTCTCTGACATCCTTGGGGATGAGGATCACCTGGGCGATATGGATTTCAAGGTTGTCGGCACCGACGAGGGAATCACTTCCCTGCAGATGGATATCAAGATAGAAGGTGTCAGCCGTGAAATTCTCAGCCAGGCACTGGCTCAGGCCAAAGAAGGGCGTCTCCACATCCTTGGTGAGATGGAGAAAGGCATTGCCGAGGCCCGTGAAGAGATTTCCGAACATGCGCCAAAATACTTCGTTCACAAGATAAATCCTGATAAGATTCGGGATATCATCGGCCCCGGCGGTAAGATCATTAAAGAGCTCTCAGCCGAATATGATGCCAAGATAGAAGTAGATGATTCCGGTCTGGTCAAAATGTTTACCCATGGTGGCGAACAGGCTGATGCGCTGCTCGAGCGGATCAAAGAGATTACCGCTGAAGTTGAAGTTGGAAAAACCTATAAGGGAGTGGTCAAGACCATTAAAGAGTTCGGCGCCTTTGTCGAGGTGCTTCCCGGTACCGATGGACTGGTCCATATTTCAGAGCTTGCCCATAAACGGGTAAACAAGGTGACCGATATTCTCCAGGAAGGTGACGAGGTTGAGGTCAAAGTCCTTGAAGTTGATGGCCGAGGTCGGATTCGACTGAGCCGTAAGGCGCTTCTTGAAAAAGAATAGGAGTCCTTATAGAGAAACGACATCATTAACATAAAAAAAAGAAAAGGCTGTCTCTATTTGAGACGGCCTTTTTTTATGGATTTTCTTGGCTACTGTCCATGTCAGAGACCCGGAACTTGCGGTATAATCCTATCTTCATAGAATCTATAGAGGATTAACCTGTAAAGAGCTTGCTAAAATTATTCCGGTTTATCCTGCTTCTATTGGGAGATGGGTTCATAGAAGTAATATATAGATTTATAGTAGAAAGGTCAGCCTGATGACTGTTCAATTAAGTAAGATATTGGATATGGCTGTATTATAAATAATCAACGGTTACCACAAGACTTGTTGAAATTAGCTACTTCATTCAAGCTACAAAATAGATGATGTGGTCTTTATGCATACTAAAACATGGAAGTCGACATCATCTATCCTGAGAGGTATGGATTTGAATGAGTTCAGGGAAATTTACAGGACCACCTCATTCTCCACTGGTATCTTAATTTTACCTTCAGAGACAAGGTAATCAAAGTGATTACCTATCATCTCACTATCAGAGAATGAATGAACCTCGTCACCGATGATTTGATAATTTTCATGCCCCTTCCCGGCGATCAATACGCAATCTCCTGGCTCTGCTATTTCCAAGGCTAAGGAAATGGCTTTTTTTCGATCTTGTTCGACAATGAGTTTTGAATGAGCCTCTTCAGGAATGCCTTTAACGATATCTCTGCTTATCTTTTCTGGGTCTTCAGTTCGTGGGTTATCGGCAGTGATTATTATTAAATCGGCTATTTCGGAAGCAATTTTTCCCATTAAAGAACGTTTGGATCGATCTCTATCTCCACCGCAGCCAAAAACAACAACAACATGATTTTGGCAAATCACTTTAATTTCTTCCAATATCTTTGAAAGCGCATCCGGTGTATGGGCATAATCGACATAGACGTCAATGTCTTGAGAGTAGGGAACTTTTTCAAATCGTCCATCAACTTGCCGTGCTCTATTGAGTCCCTTAGCAATTTGATCAACCCCGGTTCCCAGGGCAAAAGATGCTCCAAAGGCGGCTAGTGAATTATATATATTAAATAATCCTGGTATTGGTAAATCAATTTCACATAAATGATTTTCTTTGTATGTTATATCAAACAGACTATAACTACTGGTCATTTCTCTAGGATAGGCAACGAGATCCGCACCTTTATTTGATATACCATAGGTAAGCACTTTAACTTTTCTAGCGGCAATGAGTTTTTTATCGATAGCATCTCTAAATTCATTACCGACTGGATCATCAATATTAATAATTCCATAAGAATTTTTTTTATGACGCCCTAATCGCCTAAAATGTTTTAACTTTTCTTTTTTGTATGCGTCCATGGTGAGATGAAAATCCAGATGATCCTGAGTCAAATTAGTAAAGATTGCGACATCAAAATCGATAGCATGATTTCTTTGAAATGCCATCGCGTGGCTGGTTACTTCCATGATGAGTGTGTCAACCTCTTCATCCCGCATTTTTTTTCCAATAGAAAACAGTTCTGTTGACATAGGATTGGAAAGATGGCTTGCATCCTGTTTTCCGGAAGGATAATAGGTACCAACAGTCCCAATGACTCCGGTAGAACGTTTTGTAGCTAAAAATATAGAATCCAGTAATTGTGACGTAGTGGTTTTCCCGTTTGTCCCCGTGATACCAACAATTTGCATGTTTGACAAAGGGTCACCATAAAATGTTCTTGAGATAAGTGCCATTGCCTGATTGACATCATCTACCTCCAGAAGGCTAACATTCGGGGGCACCTTTGCGATTTTATCTTTATTTGCAACTAAGCAGGATGCCCCAGCCTGTACCGCAATATCCCAATAACTGTAACTATTTAATTTAATATGGTTTTCCTGGAATTCCTCATTTTCCACGCAAAAGTATAGACTATTAGTATCAACTTTTTTGTAATCCCAGGTGATAAGCTTAATTCGCTGATTTGTATCTTTAGTAAATCGGTAGCTCTCCTGTGGTAATTCATTCAATAATGTTTTTATAGAGACTGAACTAGTTTCACTCATTGTAATTATACTCCAAATATAAATGGAACTGATTGGACGCATGCTGAAATATCTGTCTTTGAATTCGGAAAGGTAATCAATAAAAAGGATATTTCTCGCGGTCTTGTCCGAACTCCTCGAAAGACACTTTGGCAAGTGTCGGCGAGGTTGCAGAGAGGCCCACTCTCTCAGGAAGCGGGTATTGGTTTTCTTAACCTTTCAGGTTGCAAGAAAACACATGCATCTTTCCTGTCATAGAATCAGGGGGGTACTCAAGGATATATTGTGATAGGAAACAAAAAGATTTAGAAATTCATACTCAGCTTATATGAACTAAGAGAAATTCTATACAGATGCTTTCTATGTAGTAGTCGGCAAAAACAACAACGCTTCTGTTGCCTAACAAAAAAATGAGAATGTTAGCTGGAGGGATAAACCAATGAAGATGATTTCTCACGCTGTGTCATTCACCCTTCAATCATAACACTTTTTTGTTCAATCACAACATAAAAATTTATGGTCTTACTTTCAAGCAGTTAAGGGACAACCTGTTGTGAAGCAAATCCCTCCTAAATAGTGTTAGTATTAATTAAAGTTCTTCTGTTTACAAAGAATATTTTAGTTGAAGAGGTTGAACTGGTCCGGAATGATATGTCCCGTGGAAAGTATAAGCTCGGAAGTAATTCTGCGATTTAAAATGTTTCCTGATTCTTCTCAGCAAGGAAATGACCTGTCCCACTCAACAGTGGACCTTTAGGTAAGGTGGGAGACTAGTCACGCTTTTTTTAAAAAGGCTTGTATAAGGCTAAAACTGCAGCTACCAAACCTAATAGAACGCTGGCGCCCCCCAACCAAGGCAGGTTCTTCTTGTCGCCATAGAGATACAGTGGCCATGCTGCCAGCATCAGTAAGATAAAAAACTTGGCAATGATCCAAATGAACCTGTCGATTTGACTGAAATGTGTCAATAGACCGATGCCGCCAATTAGAGCCAGCAGGAGTCCAACCCTGTGAAACATGCGAATAAACTGTGGCAGCGGATTGTCTTCCTTGCTTCCAATCGCCGTCCTGAACATATGGCCACCAAGGGCGCTGAATACGAAAAATATCCCGGTGAGATGAACGATCTTGAAAATAAAATAGGTACCCAAATCAACCTCCACAAAATAACTGAAAAAGAGAATGGTGATGAGAAATCGCTTTTCAGCAGGTGGCTTGAAAGCATCAACTGAAACGATTCCCCAGCAGCGCCTGTAAGTCCACTGAATCAATTATAATTACTACAAAACAAGTAGTTACCAGTCAAGTATTTGTTTTAAGTCATGCCAAAAGCATAGCGTTGTAATGCTTTTCAGCTTAACCGTTATGCCAGAATCTGAAAAAATGGAAAGAGGCCAGCCAGAACGGGCTGTCAGGTACAGGCGTTATAAGGCTATTCAAAACTGGACCAGCCTTAGTCAACTAACCCTCATGATAGGGCGTGTCGCAGTTCACCGGCTGGACTATATAGATTTGACCTGCCAGTATCAACAAAAAAAGATAGCAGTGGGTTGAGATGTTTCCTGAGGCTATTATCAGGCCTGACAATACATCCTTTCTGCTACTGTCAGTCCATAACTAAGCTGTTATCATACATAGCCGGCCTGAATGACCTCCAATGGAAATAGTAAAAAGCCGACACACAGAATAATGACTATCTTTTTCCCGTGTATTTTAGCTCAATTCCATTTATCCTGACTTCTAGCCCGGTTTTCTCATCAGTCCAGACGGCGTCAGGTTCAAAGTTTTTTCCTGTAAATTACAGTTGCCTATATTTACAGGAAAACACTGCAAAAGATGGCGTCGTCTGGACTGGCCTTTGGTACTCTGTTTAGTGCCCCCTTGAGGGGTAAACAGTTTGCAAACAACATCACGTTGAAGATCATTACCTATATTTCTAAGCCATCAAATAGTTAGATCGTTATGCGCAAGCTGTTCAGGAGAAATCCGGGTTAGGGTCCAAGTGCTCACAAGGAGTTTTATATCAGCCCATGGGGGACTAACCGCAAAATGCACGACATTGATTTCGCCCCATTATTAATCATCACTGCCCTCGCATTCTTCATACCCATCATTACAATCCACATCAAGGGTATCAATATTCCTGTGATCGTTGGTGAAATAATCTGCGGGATCATCATAGGTAAAAGCGGCTTTGATATCGTCCATCCCGGCCCCTGGCTCGATTTTCTCTCTATTTTCGGTTTTACCTTCCTGATGTTTCTATCAGGTATGGAAATTGACCTTTCCTTTCTGAAAAAAAAGCCGAAAAAGGTCTGTCATATTGACGAGCAAAGTGAGAAGAGATGTCATGATCCGTTTATTCTGGGAGGGAAGATATTCTTACTCACTCTTGTCACTTCCCTGGCTTTGTCATTCATGTTCTTCAAGGTTGGCCTGATTGGCGACCCAATCTTTCTGGCATTAATTCTAAGTACCACATCCGTAGGGATCGTCGTTCCCACATTAAGAGAGCTTGGCATCAGCAACAGGATATTTGGACAGGATATTCTTTTTTCGTCTCTTGTCGCCGATTTCATGACCATGTTATTTATCACCGTTTATGTGACCAAGATATCCACCGGTCTGTCCTTTGACCTTTTGTTAATTCTGTTGATTTTTATCTTATTTATAGTCGCCTACAGGCTTTCCCACTATCTCTTAGGGAAGCCTGTTACCATGAAAATCCTGGAGAAACCAGGTATGCTCAAAGCGGAGATCAAAACCCGGGCGGCCTTTGCCATCATGATCGCCTTTATAGTACTGTCACAGAAGATTGGAATAGAAATTATTCTCGGAGCATTCCTGGCAGGATTTCTCATTTCCATGCTTTCGACGGAAACTGACCTGAAATTCCTTCATGACAAACTGAACGGAGTGGGGTTCGGATTTTTTATTCCGCTGTTTTTCATCATGGTGGGAGTTCGTTTTGATTTACGCCCGCTCATCGAAAATCCTAAAAATCTTATTTTACTGCCAGTAATCCTCATTGCTGCGTATCTTGTCAAAATCCTTCCCTGTCTGGCACTAAAAAAACACTATTCCCAAAAAAATGCCCTTGCGGCAGGCGTTCTGTTATCCGCAAGACTTACCCTTATCATAGCTGCAGCCGATATTGGAATGTCCCTGAATATAATCACCCCTGCTATTTATTCAGCAGTGATACTCGTCGCGGTCATTTCATCAACAATTTCACCAATTCTTTTTGATAAAATGGAGGACATATCGCAGATTTCATAACAATAAATTTTAACTGAACACAAGGCGCAGGAAGGCCGAAAAGTGTTGTATATTCTCATCCTTTGAAGTGAATGAGTCTATTGTGATCTGTAAAAAACTGGTGGAAATATACCATCTGGCAATCTTATGCAATCAAGCAAAACTGAGATTTCACCTGATTCCTAAATCTATAGGGCTAGTGTCGTGTCAACGTTGAACTGCCGCATACCACTTGTCCTTTTCCCCGCCAGTGAATTGTTGGCTTAAGCCACATAACCCCCACTATGCAACATAAGCCAACAATTCACTGGCATGAAAAATTACTGCGTATTATACAGAAGTTCATCATTGACACGATACTGGAAATAAAAAGCTAAACGATTTTGTGGTTCAATTTTTTCATACATAAAGGAGAAAAATGAAGACAATACACTATTTGAAAGTTGGATTATTCTTGTTTGCCACTCTGCTTTATTTAACTATGTTTTCTCTTAAACCTCTATATGCAGGATCAGACAACTCGTTAGCACAGGGAAAAAAAGCGTTTGAAAGCAAGTGCGGTCACTGTCACCCGTTGACAAAGGTCCTGACTGTCGTTCAAACCAAATCCGAGTGGAAGAAAACGGTTAAAAAAATGACCGCTTATGGTGCGAATCTCAAAAGCAAAGAAAGAAAAATGGTTGTTCAATATCTCAGCGCCCGGTCACTGTTTGACCGTTCCTGCTCCCTTTGCCACGATCTGGGTCAGGTTGTCACCGACGATTCAGCAACCAGAAACTGGCAAAAAACCATTGAGCAAATGGGTGACCATTTCAAGGATGTGGAGTTCAAAGAAAAAGTTGTAGGCAAACAGCCTCCGACAAAGAACGAACAGCAGGAGATAGTTCAGCTATTGAAAGTACTGCTGTCAGAGTAAAGATAAAAATAGAGAAAACTGAATTAAAAACGGCAGAATCGTCTATTAACGATCTGCCGTTTTTTTGTGAACCAACGAAAAAGGACTTATACTGTTGCAGTATTCATCCACAGATCGTGGAGATTACAGTAGCTGGTTGCATAGATCTTTCCTTTGTATCCGGCAGGCAATTCATATGAGGATTCCACCTTTTGGGCAGATGACCCCCGACCTTTTTTGCCTATTTACAGGGATTGTCAGCCATAAAAACAATGCTGTTAGGGATCGTTGAACCACTTACTCTTGCTGGGATGGCTACAGAAAGAACTGCTGCAGCTGCATGTGATCCCTTAATAATTCTCTTCTGGTTGTCATGATTTCCTGCGTCATTGATTTTTGTTATTATTTAAAAATAATAATCGTTGCTATCAATGAGGTCTGGTTTTGTCAACAGTTTGTTACATACAACAGGAGAGGGAAGGGCTTGAGAGGATTAACCGCCCAGGTAGGCTTTTTTAACGTCAGGATTATTGAGAAGATCCTCAGATGCCCCCTCCAGCACCAGGTGTCCGTTTTCAATGACATAACCGCGCTGGGCAAATTTGAGGGCCAGTCTGGCATTCTGCTCTACCAATAAAATCGTGGTGCCGTTACTGTTGATCTCTTTTAAGGCATCAAACATGGAGAGCATCATTAAGGGTGCCAGACCCATGGACGGCTCATCAAGCAGCATGATGTTGCGGCCGCTCATATAGGCCCGACCTACTGCAAGCATCTGCTGCTCTCCACCGCTCAATGTTCCGGATGATTGGTTCTTACGCTCCTCCAGGCGGGGAAAAATCGAAAATACCCGTTTGATATCCTTTTTAATCTGGTCGGTGTCTTTTCTGGCAAAAGTGGCTAGTTGAAGATTCTCCATAACTGTGAGATTGCCAAACAGTCGACGACCTTCCGGAACATGGGAGATACCCAGTTCGCTGACAACCTTGTCCGGTTCATAACTAAGAAGGTCTTTACCTTCATAGGTCATTTTTGAGCCTGGCTCAGACGGTTGCAGTCTGGAGATGGCCCTCAAGGTCGTTGATTTTCCTGCACCGTTTGCTCCAATAATACAGACGATTTCACCCTGTTTGATGTTGAAGTTGATCCCGTGAAGCGCCTTAATCGAACCGTAGGAGACGTGCAGGTTTTCAATTGTAAGCTGCATTAATGGATATCCTCCTTTCCAAGATATGCTTCAATCACCTCGGGGTTGTTCTGAATTTCTTCGGGTGTTCCTTCGGCGATCACTTCCCCAAAAACCAGTGTCTGGATGGTTTCGCACAGCTCCATAACAAATTTCAGCCGATGTTCGATCAGGAAAATGGCCACATCAAAATCACGGTGAATTTGCCGAATAATGTCAATCATTCGGTTGAGCTCATCGGGGGTCATACCGGCAGTCGGCTCATCAAGGAAAAGAACCTTGGGATTGGTAGCCATGGCTCTGGCCATTTCAACCCGACGCTGGGCACCGTATGGCAGGCTTGTCACCAGCTGTTCGTTGAAATTGGCCACATCAAATGTTTCGAGCAGGTGTTGGGCCTTGGCATGGATTCGTTTTTCTTCCCGGTGACAACGGGCGGAACCGAAAAAAGCACCTAAGAGCCCATACTCCAGTTGGGAGTAACAGGCCATTTTCACATGCTCGATAACCGTCATATGTCGCCAGAGCAACATGTTCTGGAAGGTGCGCCCCAGACCCAATGCCGCTATTTCGTGTGTCCGGTGACCGATCAGGTTATGACCGTCCAGTTCGATATTTCCCTCGGTCGGGGTATGGATACCTGAGATCAGATTGAATATTGTGGTCTTGCCGGCACCGTTTGGCCCGATCAGCCCTTTGATATGTCCAGGTTCCAGCACCAGGTTGTATTTATGGACGGCACGCAGACCACCGAAGTAATGGGTCATATTATCAACCCGCAGTAATGTCATGGCTGCTGCTCCTTGTCCGTCTGGTTTTTCGGTTTCATCAGCTCCTTGGGCTTAAATTCGGTAAAGGAGATCAGTCCGGTTGGGCGGACCAGCATGACAATAATGAGCAGCAGCGGAATGATAATCCATTTAAACAGCTCCAATGGCCGCAAAGCTTCACTGAGCAGGTTGATGGAGATGGCGCCGACGATTGAGCCGGTCACCGAGTTGAGGCCGCCAAAGTAGACCATGGCAAGGATCTCAGCCAACCTCTGGATTCCAAAAGAGCCCGGGTTGACATAGCGAAGGACATGGGCGAACAGTCCTCCAGCCACCCCGGCCCAAAAGGCGGCAAACATAAAGGTTATGATCTTTGTTTTTCTAGTATTCACTGTCATGGCTTCGGCAGCCATCTCATTATCCCGTACCGCGCAGAGAGCTTTGCCCATAGTCGAACGGACGAAGTTGTTAATCACCCAGATGCAAAGAACCATTCCAATGAAGACGGCCGGCAGGGTAGAGTAGTTGGGCTGGCTGGCCATGCCTCGAGGACCTCCGATAAATTCAAGGTTCTCGATAGCGCTTTTAACGATAAATAGAAAAGCAAGTGAGATAATGGCCAGATAGTCTCCCCGAGTGCGAAATGACGGGATGGCAATGACCAGGGCCCCGAGTGAGGCAACAAAGCCCCCGAAAATAAGGGCAATGGGGAAAAAGAATGGCCCCAGAAACTGTGGGAGCAATGCATCGCCAAAGAGTTTGTCGTTGGCGAAGAACATCAACGTAAAAGTGGATGAAGCATAGGCCCCTAAAGCCATAAATCCCGGATGGGAACAGGAAAATTCTCCCATATAACCGTTAATGACATTAACAGAGAGAGTCAGCATAACGGCAATCATAGTTAACTTCAGAATCAGCACCCGGTAGTCGCTCATATCGCCCCAGATATGGAGGATACAGTACAGCAGGCCAAGATGAACGACACCGGCAATGGTAACAGGACCTTTGTCCAGGTAGGCGGCCAACCTGTTTGCTCCATTCCGGGTGACTTTGGCAATGATTGTCACAGGTATCAGGTAGACAAGGAGCATATAGCCGATGACGCTGGGGATAAACAGCGGTTTTTTCAGCATGATTAAACAGCCGAAAAGAACGGGGATCTTGGGAAGGCCGAGATAGTAGGAGATCGCGTCACCAAGAAAATATTCTACCAGAACGGCACAGAAAATTCCAAAAAGCCAGCCGATAAGAGGAATATTTCCATACAATCCAGCCAGCTTTCGTTTTATCCTGCTTCCCAAGGAGTTTGTTTGTTCTTTTTTATCAGTAGCCATGAGACGTTTTCACCGATTTTTACTGAGCTGATCTATAATCTGAGCTGTGTACTGTGAGGCTGACCAAAGAACCCGTGGGGCCTCATGGTAAGGATCAGTAGAATGATTGAGTAGGCAATGAGATCCCTGAATGTCGACGGGAAGATCCAGGCGGTAAAGATCTCGATAAAACCGAGGAGAAAACCGGCAAGAGCCGCACCCAGGATTGATCCCCGACCTCCGAGGATAGCAGCCACAAAAGCCTTCCAGCCAAGCAGAATACCCATATACGGATCAAGTACCGGATACGCCAGACCATAAAGGATTCCGGCTGCTGCTGCCAAAGCTGAACCGATGGCAAAAGTCAGTGGCGCGATTTTATTGATTGATACACCCATCAGGGGAACGACAAGATAGTCGTAGGACATGGCCCGCATGGCCATCCCCCATTTGGATTTTTGGATAAACAGGTGCAGGCCGTACATGAGAACCAGGGCAACAAGAACAATCAGTATCTTCTTGTTGGTGACAAAAATCCCGCCAAACTGATAGGTGGTTGACTCAATAAGCTGGGGAAAACTGAGCCGCCTGGCGCCAAGGATGGCCAGGTTGCCTGTTTCCAAAATAATGCCGATCATTAAACCGGTGATTGCCGCCGAGGCCCGGGGTGCTTCCCGCAAAGGACGATAGCCGACCCGTTCGATGAACATACCCACAAATGAGGTCAGGAACATGGCAATGAGGATGGTAATGACCAGAACCAGCCATCCCGGTACCGGAAGACTGATAACCGCAACCAGGCCGAGCAGAGCGGTGGCAATGCCAAAGCCGATATAGGCCCCGACCATGAAGATGTCACCATGGGCAAAGTTGAACAGCATCAGGATGGAGTACACCATGGAATAGCCAAGGGCAATCAGAGCGTAAAAGCTACCCCACTGAAGCGCATTGACTATGTTTTGTAAAAAGAGATCCATTCCAATTGCTCCTGAGAACAACGTGATACCTAAATCCTGCAGTTGTTCGCCATTCGGCCGTCAAAACAACCACATCTGCTGCGTTGGCTTCACTGATTTAATGCTCATCGTAGCGCTGCTACGTTTGCGCTTAAATCAGCTTGACGCCTTGCATCTGCATCTGTTTTGACAACCTCGGTGCTCAAAATACTGCGGGGTTTAGGTAATAAAAGAAGGGCGAGAGAGCTGTAATGCGTATACTCCCGCCCTTCACATATAGTTTGTTACCTGACCGGTAAATTTTTATACCGATCTTCGAAAAGTCACTTCTGTTTATTTAGGGCAAACTGACTTATAAAATTCATATGCCCCCTGGTCGCTGATACGGACAATAACGGCACATTTTTTCGGATCACCGTCTTCAGTGAAGGTCATATCGCCGGTAATACCCTTGAAATTTTTAATTTTTGCCATGGCATCACGAACTGCCTTACGATCTGTTTTAATTTTGCCTGTGATTTTACCACTGTTTTCAACAGCTGTCTGAACAAGTCTCAAAGAGTCCCAGGTCAGGGCCGCTACATCATCAGGCACATAACCATGCTCTTTCTGATAACGGTCGATAAAGGCCTTGGTAGCGCCTTTGGCACCGGCGGCCGCGTAGTGGGTGGAGAAAAATTGGCCATAACAGTCTTTGCCGCACAGAGTGACGGTCTCAGCGGAGCCCCAGGAGTCGCTGCCGACAATGGGTCCTTTCCAGCCGAGTTCATGAGCCTGTTGAACAATCAGGGCAACTTCATTGTAATATTGAGGGGTAAACAGCACCTGGGCTCCAGATTTGTTGATTTTGGACAACTGTGAACTGAAGTCGGTGTCTTTGGTGGTAAAGCTTTCATAAGCTACAACCGAGCCGGCGCCATGGATTTTCTCCCAGGCCTGCTTGAAGAATTCTGCCAGTCCTTTGGGGTAATCGCTGGCCACATCATAGAGAACTGCCGCTTTGGAGAACTTGAATTCCTCTGTGATAAAGTTTGCCAGAACCGGACCCTGGAAGGGGTCGAGAAAGCAGCCACGGAATACAAAGGGCCGATCCTTAGTCGAATCCGGATTGGTGGACCATGGAGTAATCATAGGTGTCTCATAATTATTGGCCACGTCACCTGCCGGTACAGCCTGTTTAGAGGACTGAGGTCCGACGATAAAGAGGACTTCATCTTCGGTGATCATTTTGGTATTGGCCTTCACCGCCGATTCCGCTTTGGCTTCGTTGTCTTCAATAACCAGTTCAACAGGGTATTTTTTACCACCGACACTCAGACCGCCCGCTGCTTCTATATCAGCCAGCCACATTTTTGCGGCAAATTTCGTACCTTCACCAACTTTGGGAATATCGCCGGTTATCGGTGCATTAATGCCGATTTTAATGACGGTTTTACGTCCAAAAGCGAAACAATTTGCCGTGAGAATCAATGAGGCAATAACACAGAGTGCGATACCGGAAATGATCTTCTTCATGGTCTCTCCTTTTTGTTTAGGGAATAGATGTTCAATTGTTGTGCTGCTGATAAACGTTTCTGAAAATAGACAAATATATTTTTTTTATCTCCGTCTGATAGCACAGAAGGATCAATGATTCAATGAGTTTTCTTTTCCAGACAAACTTTGTTCAATTATGATGAATTTTGGGGAAATCTGGTTGCTGTAATGTGATATCTTCGTCGATTCTCTGTTTCCTTTCCTTAGCTGATTGTATAAAGTGCTTTCGTAAATCAGTCAGCCGGATTCTTAAAAAACAGGAAAGGGAGATGGAAGAAAAAACGTTGCTTTTCACATGGCTGGATCCTGAAAAATCCGCAGATATGGTGCTGCCAAAATATCACTCCGAGTTTGCTTCCGGAATGGATGTGGCTGCTTTCCTGGCTGAACCGGTGACCATTGAGCCCGGCAATTCCTGTCTTGTTCCCACCGGTTTTAGTGTGGCCATTCCACCAGGGTTTGAGATTCAGGTACGGCCACGATCAGGGTTGGCCATCAAACACAAAATCACTATTATAAACACCCCAGGAACCATCGATGCCGACTATCGCGGGGAAGTGCGAATCGGTATGATCAATCTGGGTAAAGAGCCGTTTGTCGTAAACAGAGGTGATCGTATTGCCCAGATGGTTCTTGCTCCTGTTTACAGGGCCAGACTTCAGGTTGTTGATTCTCTGGATGAAACCGAACGCGGCAGTGGTGGGTTTGGGCATACCGGAGTTTAACCAGTATTCCTCATGAACATTTTGTCAATTTGTGAGAATACTACGGAAGTTTATTTTATTTAATGAAATGCACAGGCATTTTAATTCTTAAAAATATTCATGAGTAATACAGGTTAGCAAATGCGCTTCTCAGTCCTAGGCAGCGGCAGTCGCGGCAACAGCGTTTATATCGAATCCGGTTCCAGTGTTATTCTCATCGATAGCGGTTTTTCCGGCAAACAAACCGAGACTAGGCTTAAGCAAATTGACCGTGATCTAGAGCAGGTTGAGGCCATTTTTGTCACTCACGAGCATTACGATCATATCGGTGGTGTAGGCGTGCTTTCCAGGCGATGCCGGCTTCCTGTTTTTGCCAATACACCCACCTTTTCTGCAGGAGAAAAGAAGCTCGGCAAGCTTCATAAACGAATCGAAACGGAAGTGGGGGAAACAATAACTTTTGGCGATTTTCAAATCCGTTCCTTTTCCATCTCCCACGATGCTGCCGAGCCTGTCGGTTATGTGATCAGCAATGGAGAAGTCAGCCTGGGGTATTGTACCGATATCGGCAAGGTGACAACACTGGTCCGTCGTCATCTTACCGGCTGCAACGGGCTTGTTCTGGAATTCAACCACGATCTTGAGATGCTGAAAAATGGCCCATACCCTATCCAGCTTCAGCAACGGGTCAAATCCAGCCATGGGCATCTGGCAAATAATGATGCCGCCGTTTTCTTAAATGAACTGCTTCACAACGACATGAAACATGTCATTCTGGCCCATCTGAGTGAAACTAACAACGACCCTCAACTTGCACTTTTAGAAGCCCAGACCAAAATCCCCACTGAATCTTCTTCCAGACTCCACGTTGCTTCCCAGCATCAGCCGACCGGTTTGCTGCATTTATAACCTGATCTTCCCTCAAGTTTCTGTTTCAAATACTCTCGTTGCGTTTCCTACCTTGGTAATAATGAGTTATTTTTGGTAATTTTATGGTATTTTGTGGCGAAAACTGAGTGTTTGAGTAGAGATGTCAATATCTGATTAAGAGGGAACGGATGCGTGATCAAAACAGAAAAACATATCTCGGCACCAAAGAGGTCGCTGAATTTTTAAAAGTAAACGAGAAGATTGTCTATTCTCTCATTCAACAGAAGGGATTGCCGGCCACAAAAATCACCGGAAAATGGTTGTTTCCACGTCGGCTGGTCGAAGAGTGGCTGGAAACCAATCTGTTGAACTACAAAAAGGGTGGCGCAGAAGGGACGACAGAGGCAGGGCGGCTCTATATAGCCGGCAGCGATGATCCTCTGCTGCAACAGTTGTTTGGTCTTTATCGTGCAAAGGTTGAAGAACCAACCCTGTTTTTTGCCAATCTGGGCAGCATGGGGGGGCTGAAAAGCCTTCGCCGGGGGCTTTGCCATATTGCGGCCTGTCATCTGCTGCAGGATGATAACAAGGAGTATAATTTTGATTTTGCCGGCAAGGAGCTGGACCATCAACCGGTTTTTATCAATTTTGCCGGTCGTGAGCAAGGGATCCTGGTGCAAAAGGGGAATCCGAAAAATATCAGATCGGTTGGTGATCTTGCCAGACAGGGTGTGAAGATGATCAACCGTCCCATGGGGACGGGAACCCGTCTACTTCTCGATTATGAGATCGGCCTTTTAGATACCTCGGTAAACGAGATTGATGGTTATGGTGATGAGCGGTCCAGACACCTTGATGTTGGACTGGAGGTATTGTCCGGAAGAGTGGATGCGGCTCCTGCAATCAAAGCCATTGCCGGTTTTCTAGATCTTGATTTCCTGCCGCTCAGGTGGGAGCGATTTGACCTTCTGGTCGATCATGAGTGCTTCTTTGACCCGGCAGTGCAGTCCTTTCTTTCTCTCTTGCAGGATAAAGCGTTCCACCAATTGGCGGAGTCGTTTGAAGGATATGATTTATCGCTTTGCGGAAAAGTCGTTTTCCCTAATACATCAACTGAAAAAGGGGATTTCAGATGAACAGATCAGTCGGTAGTTGCCTTACATTTGCAGTTCTGTTGTTTTTTAATGTGAACGCATCATTTGGATCGGAAAAGATCCTGACCATGTCGACCACCACCTCCACCCAGTCCTCTGGTCTGCTTGACCTTCTGCTGCCGGCTTTTAAGGCTGACAGCGGTATCAGCATCAAGGTGATTGCCAAAGGAACGGGAGCGGCAATCCGGGATGGTATAGAGGGCAACGTGGATGTGATCTTTGTTCATGCAAAGGGCAGAGAACAGAAATTTGTTGCCGATGGGTACGGTACCAAGCGATATCCGGTCATGCACAATGACTTTGTCGTTGCCGGCTCTCCCAAGGACCCGGCAGCCATCAAAGGTATGGACAACTGCAGCGAGGCGCTTGCCAGGATTGCTGCAGCAGGATCATCGTTCATCTCACGAGGGGATGATTCCGGCACCCATACCAAAGAGCAGTATCTCTGGAAGAAATCCGGCATCAAGCTTGCGGAGCAGGAGCAGGTGATTGTCAAAAAGGGCAAGAAAAAGATGGTTCGCTTTAACAGACCGGCCGATTCGGCTTCCTGGTATTACTCAATCGGTCAGGGGATGGGCAAGACCATCACCTTTGCCGATGAAAAACAGGTCTACACCCTTTCTGATCGCGGTACGTATATTAAATATAAGTATGGTAAGAAACCTGCTGTCGACTTGATAGTTCTCTGTGAGGGTGATCCGGAGCTGGCCAACCCATACGGCATCATTCCGGTCAATCCTAAAAAACACCCCCATGTCAAACATGATTTTGCAATGCAATTTGTTACCTGGATCACTTCCCTGAAAGGACAAAAACTGATTCATGACTACAGGTTGGTTGGCAAGCAGTTGTTTTACCCGGACGTTATTAAGTAATAAATCGATCACGTATGGATCTTCTTATAGACAGTATAACTTCAGCAGTTCTGCTTCTCATCTCACTTGATAAGGAGCTGTTCACCATTGTCGGAGTTTCTCTGAAAGTCAGCGGCTTTTCAACTATGGCAGCCGCCATCGTCGGTATCCCGCTCGGCTTTGCAATAGCTTACAGTCGTTTTTTCGGCAAACGGTTGGTCATCACCTGCCTCAACACTCTGCTGGCCTTACCGACGGTTGTCATCGGTCTGGTTGTTTACTCGTTTATTTCAAGACGTGGCATATTCGGGCCTCTGGAGCTGCTCTATACCCAGAAGGCGATTATCATCGGCCAGTTTATTCTGATCATCCCGCTGGTGATTACTTTGACCATCGCAGCCATCAGTAAAATCGACAGACGCTACCGTCGTACCGCCTTGACCCTGGGTGCTAATCGATATCAGGTCGCCTGGGTCATTCTCAAGGAAGCACGCTTCGGCATTACGGCCGCGGTCATTGCAGCTTTTGGCAGGGTAATTGCCGAAGTCGGTATATCCATGATGTTGGGAGGCAATGCCAAAGGGTTCACCCGCACCATGACCACCGCCATGGCCCTTGAATATGATAAAGGGGAGTTTGTGCTGGCCGTGGCTCTTGGCATCATCCTGATGTCCATAGCGTTTGGTCTGAATCTGCTTTTTCACTTTTTTCAGGGAAGAGGTGAGTATGATGCTCTATGAGTTGAGCAATGTGAAGCGGGTCCAAGCTAACCAGACCATTCTCGATATAAGCAGGCTTCCTATCGAGGCGGGAACGATTTATTCACTTATCGGTCCCAACGGAGCAGGCAAGACAACGCTCCTGCAGATTCTGGCTTTTCTCGATACCGATTATCAGGGAGTATTGAAATTTCACAAAAAGCGAGTTCGAAACAGCACCAAACAGCTGTTTGATTTACGCAGAAGGGTAGTGCTGGTTGATCAGTACCCGTTACTGTTTACCGGGACTGTATGGAAAAATATCGAGTTCGGCTTAAAGGTGAGAAAGGTTACCACCGAAGAGAGAAATGAGCGAATAGAGTGTGTGCTTGAACTGGTCGGTATGACCGCTTTTGCCCAGGCTGATGCAAGAACGCTTTCCGGCGGGGAAACCAAGCGGATCGCTCTGGCCAGGGCCCTGGTCCTTGACCCCGAGGTGCTGCTCTGTGATGAACCCACTGCCAATGTCGATAAGGAAAACCAGGAAATAATCCTGAATATCCTTGCTCAAATGGTAAAGGAGAAGAAAAAGACCATTATTTTCTCAACTCATTCACTGTCGCAGGTTCAGCAGTTGGCTGAACAGACCATTCACCTGGATGCGGGCTGTCTCAAGTCAACTGCCTGAGATGGTACTATCTTCCTACCCACCACCAACTACCGGAAAAATGGCCAATCGGTCATCTTCACCAAGCTCAGCTTCAAACTGAGTATGGCGGGAGTTGAGCATCAGAACTCCCACCTCCTCTCTGTCGATACCAAGATCGTCGATAACCTCACCGACAGTTGTTCCCTCGGGCAGCTCTCTGCTTTCTTCCTTGAAACGATTGTCCCGGAAGTAGGCAAAGAGCCTGATGGTCACCTGCATTTCTAGAAATCCCAGAAGGTATCTATTTCTTCTCCTGTAAAATCCCAAACAGTGTTGTGGGGTGGCAGCGGTTCAAGTTCAAAAAATTCCGGCAGCCTGTCATCCTGATTGGAGAATCCGGCAGCGATATTGAACTCACGTTCAGTCTTGAGAATAGCCTTGCCCAGATTTGTGACATCGTCACCGGTCAGATTAATGCCGAAGCGGGCATTGATCATATCTATCAGAGCCGGCAAACAGGTCTCGTCATCAAGCGCTGAAAAGGCGATAAACAGACACATGCCAGTGGAGTCGATGGCAGCAGTTGCTATCTGAAGATTTCTTGAAAGCTCCACCTGTCCCTCTTTGGTGAACGGGTCTACTGAACCGCCGACGTTGAGGATATTGGTGGCAATGGTGTAACCCATTGTATGGTCAGCGCCCTGGGTGGAGGTGGCATATGTGATGCCGATTCCCTTAACTGCTCGTGGATCATAGGCCGGAATAGCCTGATTTTTTACCACCGGAACTCTGGCAACACCGTAGGTTCTACCCACATTGGCTGCTCCGTTACCAATGACCCGGCCAAGGGGAGTACCGGTTGCCACTTCTTCTTTCAGGATGCGGATCATCTCATCACTGTCGCCAAAATCAAGGACACCGCCGTCCATGGCCACACCAAAGGCCACAGGGATTTCAATGGAATCAAGGCCGAGATCATCAAGTATGTAATCCATCTCGGCAATCTGATCGAGATTATCAACGGCGCAGTCGGCACCGAGTGCCCAGATCGATTCATATTCAAAACCAGAGGTTTTGACATTACCCTTCATATCCTTGTAAATTTGGGAACACTGAATGACGCAGCCCGCATGGCAGTTATGTTTCGGCTTGCCATCGCGCTCGACAATGATGTCATGCATGGTCTCACCAGAGATGCCCTCATGGCCTTCAAACTGTCCCTGGGTAAAGTTGCGGGTGGGAAGGGCACCGGCTTCATTGATGATGTTGACCAGGACATTGGTACCATAGGTGCCCAGCGCCTGGTTGACCGGATGATCAACAAGGGCCTTGGCAAAGGTTTTATTGGCCGCTCTAAAGGCATCGAGATCAGCGATTTCGACTTTCCCGTCACCTGCATCAAGAGCGATGCATTTAACCTTCTTTGAACCCATGACAGCCCCGAGACCGCCTCGACCGCAGGAACGTATACGACCGTCCGGATCCTTGATGGAAACGTTGGCACCGCACATCTGCATCTCACCAGCCTGGCCGATGGTGATCACACCGGTTGAGTCCGAATACCGTTTACCGACAGCTTCAACAACAGCAAAATTTCCTTTACCGACCAACTCTTCTTCTTTTTCTATTTTGGCCCCCTCAGGTGACAGTTTGATGGTATACCAGCTGTCTTCCTGGGGTTGGCCTTCGATAATCAGCGCTTTACAGCCCATTTTTGCCATAATCTGAGCAGAGGTACCACCGGCGTTGGCTTCCTTGATAGTGCCGGTGAGAGGGCTTTTGGCACCGCAGGAAATCCGGCCGGAGTTGGCGGCAGGCGTACCTGAAAGCAGACCGGGAGCGAAAACCAGTTTGTTATTGGGTCCAAGTGGATGGCAGGTGGGCGGAACTTCGGCTGCCACGATGGTTGATGTCAGCCCTCTGCCTCCATGCCCGGCCCAGTCGGCGGGCACATCTTCAATGGAAGTTGAAAGATCTGTCATGTTGATACGATAAATTTTATCTGCCATAGTATCCTCCTCGGTTGAATGTACGAAACTGATTAGAAGAAATAATCGAATTTCTAATTCTACTCGGTTGTCGTATGGAAATACAAGACGTTTTCCTTTTTCTACGTCGGTTTTCGGTTGATAATTGAAAGCTTCCCACTAGCGGTAATAATTGGGTTAACCTGTGTTAATTACTGAAATAGTAAGAAGAATAGTATTCTTCCCATTAAGCAGTAAATGAAGATCCTCAAAGCTGGTCAGGTCTCCATTTACTCTTATCTCAGTAATTTGCTTAAGCAGCTGTTTCCGGTAACTGAAGAAATATTGAACTGTGGAAGCCTTCATGACACACCCTTGGTGCAGAAGCTGCGCACCTTTTTCTACTGCAATCATGTTGAACAGTTTTAACTGGACCTGAATGGTCTTTTGCGCGAATTCAGTCTGTACACTGGCTGTTGGAGCAGTACGCAAAGCTGCATGCACACTGTTTTTTCTGAAAATCGCTCCGGCAAGACCCGGCATGGCAGCGGAAATGGCTAGAACGGTACCGCTGGAAGTGAGTGGCTGTGACATACTGTCGGCTGGCAGACCATTAATGAAAATGGTCTCCACGCTGCTTTCGACATAATCCCGGCTAAAGCCGGGCAGGGAGGTGAGTAAAGCACTGATTTGCGTATTGCAGGGAACCTCGATGAAGATTCCACCCTGTAAGAGAGTCGTAAACCGGATAAGGGAATCCGGTGAAACGCTCAATTCGATATTTAATGGTTGGGGATTCATACTGATTCATTGAGATCATTTTTAGCCCGATAGCGTGACTTCACGCCCGGTGTCTCTGGTCGAATAGCCGCCCAGCGTTTCGACCTGCTTCTTAAAAGTGGCGGTGTTGATGATCGACAGTAACTGTTTGATCATTTCCAGCTCAAGAAACTCGGTTGGAATGATCAGATCGTATCGCTCCTCAACAATGGGAACAAAGTCAAGTTTAAGGGCCCTGGCCGCACCGAGGATGCCCAAACCGGCATCGGATTTTCCGCTCAATACACTGACGGCCACAGCCATGTGGGTATATTCTTCATTATCGTAGCCGATTATGGTATCGGGATCGAGTTCATCCTGTTCAAGCCTGTAATCAAACAGCACTCTGGTGCCGGAACCTGCCTGGCGATTGACAAATGAAACATCGGGGTCGGCCAGATCTCCAATAGATTGGATGTTTTTGGGGTTGGTGGGAAGCACCATCAGTCCCTGTTGCCTGTGGGCCAAGGTAATCAGACTGATCTGACGGTCACTAATGTAGCGGTTGACAGCAACAGTATTGTATTCACCGCTGTCCGGATCAAGAAGATGGGAACCGGCAATATGGGTGTTCCCTTCTTTAATCGCCATGATCCCCCCAAGGCTGCCCACATGGGTTGATGCCAGCGGGTAGGATGGCGTCAGTTTTTTCAGTTCATTATGAATGAGATCCAGACAGAGATCGTGGCTGCCTGTACAGAGGATTGTTTTTTCCAACTGTGAAACGGATCTGAGCGGTTTGACCTTGACCCGGTCGTTTTTATTCACCCCTTCACGTCCCATCGGGATTCGGAGGATGGAATTGGCCCTGGTGAGAGTGGTAATGGCACCGGCGCCCTTTCTCATGGGGACAGTGACATACTGGTCTGCTATCTTACCAGTGATCATCCGGCGAAACTCTTCCATGCCGCTTCTGGACGGTAGGTTTTTTGCCGAGATGGCCGTGATCGTTTCCGTTTTTGGCTCTTCAATTCCCTGAAAGAAGTAGAGCAGTGGAACAACAAACTGTTTAAAGGAGATGATCGCCGAGACCGGATAACCGGGATTACCGATAACCGGTTTGTTGTTGATAACTCCTAAAATTGTCGGTTTGCCGGGCATGATGGTGACACCATGGACCAGCACTTCACCCAGTTCTTCAATAATCGGCAATGTGTAGTCGGCAGATCCGGCGGAAGAACCGGCGTTAATGACAACCAGATCGGCCTCGGAGTTTGCGGCTGCTGATATCTGATCTTTCAGTGTATCAAAATCGTCTTTGACCACTGGTGAAATGTCAACATCTGCTCCGGCTTCCATAGCCATGGCGGCTAAAACAGCTGAATTTGACTCGATGGTTTTTCCGTCAGGGATTTCCTGGCCGTTTTTTTCCAAAAAGACCAGTTCGGAACCGGTTGGCAGAATAAGCAAACGAGGTTTTTTGCGGACCGAAACAGTTGCTCTTCCGCCGGTCAGCAGAGCGGCAAGATCGGCCGAGCCCAAAACATGGTGGGCTGGAAAAAGCAGTTCGGTTGCCACAATATCTTCGCCCACTTTTCGAACATGCTGCCAGGGATAGACAGCGGCACGTATTGTTGCCGACTTCTGATCATCACTGAGCAGAACATTTTCAACCATAACCACGCTGTTTTTATCTTCAGGCATGGGAAAACCGGTATTAATCGGTACAGCCTGACCCGAAGTTATATCAAGGGTGATGGGCGATTCGTCAGTGGCGCCGAATGTATCTTCGGCAACAACAGCAAACCCGTCCATTGCCGCACTGTGAAATCTCGGGGATGATAGTTCGGCAGTGACCGGTTGTGTCGTAACACGGCCAAGCGCCTCCCTGGCTTCAACTGTTTCTTCTTCGGTGATGGTTTTGTCGAATCGTTTAAACAGGAGACTCCTGGCTTCTTCCAGGGTCTGCATGTTGAGATAAATTTTTCGTTTCATCCTTATTCCATGAGCATTTGATAGTGCTGTAGCTTTGTCCGGATAAACCATCAGATCATAGTAATAGGCTATATCTGGTGGTTTATCAGGGCAAAGATGCAGTGCTATCGGATGCCCCGAAGGGCGAGGTAAAAAAAAGTAATATTTGTAAAGTCAGTAATTATCTTTGTTATTAGTAATGATGCAAATAAGTTGTCCTCGTCATGGAATCAGGATCATGGGAAAAGCAACACCTTAGCCTGTTGTCCTTTGTCGATGCCTTCGCAGTCCCGGTCAATGACGAGAAGACCGTCGGATGCGACCAGTGGTTTGAGTAAACCGGATTTCCCGTATATCGGGACGGCAATGGGAAATATATTGTTTATATCACTATGCAGCCGGACCCGAACATACTCTTCCCGACCAATGGAAGAAGGGATCTGTTGATCGGTAATTGCCGTTATCGCTGTAAGAGATGAATTGGTGCTGCCCAGATACCTTTGCAGCAGCGGCCGGACAAAAAGGTAAAAGACCACCATGGCCGAGGCTGTGTGACCGGGCAGACCGAGCAGGGCACAGTTTTCTTTTCGCCCTAGGATCGTTGGCTTCCCCGGTCTGATGGCAACACCGTGGGCAAGCAGTTCCGAGTCGTCAAGCTCTTTAAAAACAGACAGGGTGAAGTCCCGTTTACCGACCGAGCTGCCGCCAGAGAGCAGGATCATGTCTACGCCTTGCTCTATGGCCTGGCTGCAGGTGTTGAGCATCAGATCAAAATCGTCATGGATGATGCCGAGGGGTTTGGGGGTTCCGCCGGCCTCAATGACCAGAGTCGATAATGTTGTTGAATTGATATCACGGATCTTACCTGGGGGCGGAGCCTGGTCAACGGGTACCAGTTCATCTCCGGTGCTTATGATGGCAACGACAGGTTTTTTGACAACAGAAATCTGTGAAAGACCCATTCCGGCAAGGACGCCAAGGTCCTGGGAACGGAGTCTGGTACCCTTAGGGACGATTGTCGCTCCCTGCTCAAAATCTTCCCCGGCATGGATAACGTTTTCACCCGGCGCAACAGACCGGAAGACCTCAATTGTCAAATCATCCAGCGCATGGGTGTATTCAAACATAACCACCGCGTCGGATTTCTCGGCCAGCTCTCCGCCTGTCCAGATACGTGCCGTCTGTCCCGGCCTGAGTGTATACTCTTTTCCGGATTCGCCCATGGGAATCTCTCCGACGATTTCCAGAAAGGCGGGTTCTGTTTCACTGGCCCCGAAGGTGTCTCGTGCTCTGACGGAAAACCCGTCCATGGTTGAGCGGGAGAAGGGGGGAAGGGTCTCAGGGGCAGTGATGTCCTCTGCTGCAAAACGACCCAACCCTTCCATAAGAGGGATAGTTTCACTTTCGATCTGGTCAAATCGATCAAAGAAACCATAAAACTCTTCTGAGCTGATAAGGTTAAAGAATTTCTTCATGGATTTAGCTAGTTCAAAATCTTTAGAACATCTGCCAGCACTGCATGGACGAGTAATTTGTTTTCAGGTCAAATAAATAATATTGAATTATATCAATGCATTACTGGTGTAGCCGATGGGCTTCGTCACAGGTTAAACAGTACGATAAACAAGTTTTAGTTGGGTCTAATGTGTCGCGGTCACTACGCTCCCTTGCGATAACGAAGAGCCACTTCTATCGTTGATAAGCCGAAGGCTGTGGCAATCCCTATACCTTTTGATTGTCACGTTTAGTTCAAAAGAGCTAGGGAATCAATCATCTTCGTCGTTTAAAGTAATTCGCAGCTCAATTTCTTGTATATCTTCCACCAGTTTCAATGACTGAACAAAACCATTGACCGTACCTGCAAGGGATCCCTGAACAAATTCTTTGAGCCTGATTTCCTTTCCATTGACCAACAGAGAGGTCATTTCTGCTTCTGTTTTCTTGTTTTTCAGAAATCGTTTTTCAATAAACGAGGCAATTTCTTTAGTTTCGTTCAACCTGAAAACATAATCGGCAGATATATCCATGTCGGTTGCTATGGCAATGACTCTGGGGACATGATCACGCAACAGCTGTTCTTCATTCCGACATACTTCGATTTTAGCGACTTGCTTTGAGTGTTTAAATCCTTCACCGATAACGAGATCCATATCCTTGAAATAGCGGAAGGCCAAGGTCGTTAAGGAAAAACCATCGTTTTCGGTTTGCAGCACCATCTGGTCGGGAGCAACAAACAAAACAGAGTCGGCGCCTGCCTCTTTATGCTTGGCTGTATCGGTTCCCGGGGTGTCAAACTCAATGCCGGTTTCTTTGGAAGACTTGATAACTGCAATTTTATAGCCAAGTTCTTTAAGATGACTGACTACCTGACTGGCAATGGTTGTTTTACCGCTGTCGTGCCATCCGATGAAGGTAACAATTGAAGGCATGGAAAGTCCTCTGGAGGGTCGTTAGTGCCCATCCAGAAACGTCCTTTTTCTCTACGCCTCGATTTAGAACAGGTAAGCGAAGACTCCGCAGAAATTCTCGTTTCTGGATAGACACTAGTAAATAAGAAAGCGGGTTTTTTCAAACCCGCCTCTTTTTAATCTGAATGATGCCTCTGTTGCAACTGATTCCTGGTATTTCAGGGATCAACTTCCCAAAAAGTATTTTACTCGATATATCGACTATGGAGTAGCTCGACCTCTTCTTTTGGTTTAAATCCTGTTTTCATACTATCCAGTGAGCCTTTAATGGCAAATAAAACCATGTAGACATGAATAATAAAAAAACCAACTAAACCTGCTCCCAAAAAACTGTGAATGAGAGAATAGATACGGATGGTATCAAGTTCCGCTGAGAAGCTCCAAAGGAAATAGCCGGTAAAAGCCATGACTGCACCACCGATGGAAGCCATCCAGAACCATATCTTCTGTCCCGCATTGAATTTACCCGCAGGAACTTTCTTTTTCTCTTTACTGAGATACCCCCCTGCCTTCAACATCCACTGCAGATCATAGGCCGCAGGGAGCATGTCTTTGGACCAGTCATAAAACATAAACAGCAGATTGGCAGTAAAAACAACCGCACCGCCGATATGAAGATATCTGGCCAACCGGACAAATGAGCCTCCGCCAAAGACCGCGCCAAACAACATGATGAGACCGGATAACACCAAAAGAGTAAACGAAATGGCTGCAACAATATGCATGACCCGGTTGGGCCTGGTGTAATAGAGAACCTTGTCACCATCATGGGAAATCCGGATAGGACCGATAATCAGATAGTGCAAAAGAAAAATAACGGGCAATATAACAAGAACAGCGAGAAACAAATCACCAATAGCAGAAGATTGCAGCCTGGTAAACAGCTCACCATATTTCTGCCAATCCCCGACATAACTGTCTGTCAACTGATTATAAAACACAGTCGTTGGCTCACGGCTGATACTGTCCGACCGATCACTGCCACCAATTACCTCTGCTGCCAATGAGAACACAAACAGGGGCGAGAATAGAAGAGAGGTCATTATGAATCGTCGCATGGTCACCTCCTGTAAATAAAGAGATATCCGATCACAAAGTTTATATTAATGATTTTTATAAACTTTTGAACAGTAAGTGGTCACAGGTGCCCCAGGTTTTTACAAGCGAGGCTGACCGCTATCACGCTGAAGCGTGATGCGGTCAGTCACGATCGTGAAAATATGGGGTGCCTGTGGCCGCTTATCCCTACTTTTTCTTGTAGGCCTTATCCCATCCCCAGGCATTGACCCCGGCACCTCGTTCAAACACCCGCTTGCGATAGACATCAGCAACCTTGTCGGCATCCCCTGCCAGCAAAGCTTTTGTCGAACACATGCCTGCGCAGAGCGGAACCTTGCCTTCGGCTATCCGATTCTGACCATACAGCTTCTTTTCCTTCTCGCTGAATGTCTCTTCGGGTCCTCCGGCACAGAAGGTGCATTTGTCCATGGCGCCACGGGCACCGAATACATTGCCGTTTGGAAACTGCGGTGCACCGAATGGACAGGACATGAAACAGTAACCGCAACCGATGCAGGTTTTTTTGTCGACAAGAACAATACCGTCGTCACGCTGATAAATGGCATCAACGGGACAGACCGCAATGCACGGAGCATCCGAGCAGTGCATGCAGGCAACGGAGATCGATTTTTCACCGGGTTGGCCCTGTTTCATGGTTATAACCCGACGCCGGTTGACACCGACAGGAATCTGGTGTCCCTCTTTACAGGCAACAACACAGCCGCTGCAGTGGATGCAGCGCTCAATATCACATAAGAATTTAACACGTGCCATCTAAACGTCCTCCTTTACACTCGACTGATTTTGCAGAGCCCGTCTTTCGTGGCCTGTATTTGCGTAATGATATCGTAACCGTAATTGGTTACCGTATTTGCCGATTCGCCGGTCACATAAGGTTCATGTCCTTTGGGGTAGTTGCCTGCAAAAGACTTACCCATAAGATCGCCTCCGAAATGGAAGGGAAGGAAGACGGTCTTGTCGTCGACCCGTTCGGTCAACATTGCCTTCACTTTGATCTTGCTGCCCTCAGGCGATTCGACCCACATCATCTCGCCATCACGGATTCCCATGTCATTGGCAAGCTTTGGGTTGACCTCGGCATACATCTCGGGTTGAAGCTCGGAGAGATACTTGTTGCTGCGGCTCTCGGCACCACCACCGATATGTTCGACCACCCTGCCGCTGGTAAGAACCAGCGGATATTCTTTCACAAGATCGCTTTTCTGTTCGCTCTTGTATTTAGTAAAGACGCGGTAATGGTTTGGCTTGTCTTCATAGGTCGGATACTTGGCAATCAAGTCGGGTCGGGGTGAATGGAGCGGTTCCCGATGGATCGGCACCTGATCCGGGAAGTTCCAGACCACACAGCGAGCCCTGGCGTTGCCGAACGGTGCCATACCTCGTGAAAGGGCATATTCGTGTGTTTTGAGTGACAGGTCGGTCTTCCAGTTTCGTCCTTCAACAACACCTTTGAATTCCGGGTAACCGCCTTTGATTTCGCTGCCGGGGTTATAAACACCTTCTGCTGCCAGTTGATTTTCGGTTCGCCCGCTTGAGTCGTATGTTTTCTCAAGTCCGAAACGATTTCTAAACGGCAGGCCACCTTCCATAACAGGCTTGGAGATATCGTAGAGAATAGGTGTTCCAGGATGTTCAGTTGTCCAACAGGGCCATGGCATTCCAAAATACTCACCGTCACAGGGACCGCCTTTTGCCTGCAGGGTGTCGATGTCAAAGGTATGCCAGTTCGCTGTGTGTTTCTTGATGCGTTCCGGCGTTTGACCGTTGTAACCGATGGTAAGAGACCCTTTTCCAAGTTCCAGGGTGATATCTTCCGGGACTTGCTTGATGTTTTTATAAAACTTATCTGCAAAACCGAGCTTCTCGACCAGGCCGGCCATGATCGAGTAATCATCCTTACTGCCGTGGATCGGTTCGAGGATCTTATGGCGCCACTGGATCTGACGTGATGTCGAGGTGACACTGCCCGATGTTTCAAATTGGCTCGATGACGGCAGGATGTACATATTGTCGCTTTCACATACGGCCGCTGCAACTGTCGGGAACGGATCAACGATGACCATTAATTCAAGCTTATCCATCGCCTTCTTGACCCGTGCGAACTGGGAGTTGGCATTGGCGCCGCAACCCCACTGCAGCAGGGCCTTCACCGGAGTGTACTGCTCGATCTTTTCTTCCTCAAGAACTCCCTCATACCACCTTGCCAGGGTAAAACCCTTGGCGTTCATCCACTTCTTTTCTTTAAAGCGGGAAGCTACCCAGTCATAATCCACATCCCACACCCGGCACCAGTGCTTCCAGGAACCGTCTGCAAGACCGTAATAGGCGGGAAGGCTGTGGGAAAGAACGCACATATCGGTTGCGCCCTGGACGTTGTCGTGGCCGCGGAATATGTTGGTTCCTCCGCCGGATTTGCCCATATTGCCCAGCACCAGCTGCAGGATGCAGAAGGAGCGGGTAATGGATGAGCCGATTGAATGCTGGGTTCCGCCCATACACCAGGTCAGTGAGGTCGGCCGGTTTTTAGCCAGGGTTCTGGCCACACTTACCGTCTGATCGACCGGGACGCCGGTGATATCTTCCACCACCTCAGGGGTGTAATGGGCGGCCACCTCGGCCATCTCCTCATAGCCGGCTACTCGGGTGGCGATGAAGTCTTTATCCTGCCAGTCATTTTGGATAATGACATTGACCAGACCCATGATAAAAGCGGCATCCGCTCCCGGACGAATCCGGACATAGTCGGTTGCCTTGGCTGCCAGTTTTGTCCTGCGTGGGTCAACAACGATAATAGGGGCGTTGTTGACCTCCTTGGCATGGAGAATGTGCTGCATTGAGACCGGATGGGCTTCCGGTGCGTTGGATCCGATAAAAATTAGTGATTTTGCATGTCTCATATCATTGAGACTGTTGGTCATTGCTCCGTAACCCCATGTGTTGGCGACACCTGCCACCGTTGTGGAGTGTCAGATTCGGGCCTGGTGGTCGATGTTGTTCGACCCCCAGAAGGCAGCAAATTTTCGTTGGAGATAAGCCATCTCCGTTGACACCTTGGCACTACCATTAAAGTGCAAAGCATCCGGGCCATCTTTTTCCCGGATTTGCTCAAGTTTTTGAGCGATTTCATCAAAGGCCTGGTCCCATGAGATTTTTTGCCATTTTCCATCGACCTTTTTCATGGGAGCTTTCAGTCGTTTTTTACTGGTGACCATGTCGATGGCACTTGCTCCTTTACAACAATAACCACCCCGAGATACCGGATGATCCTGGGCGATTTCCTGCCGCAGCCAGACACCATTATTGACTTCCGCATTGATACCACAACCTACTGCGCAGTGACTGCAGACGGATCGAACCATTTCTGAGCCGGGATGGGCGGATTTTTGGGCCGCCTGTGCTGCCGATGCCTTGCGGGTCATCTTGGTGGTCATGGCAGCACCGGTCAGGGCTGCTGTTGCTGCTGAAAGCTTAAGAAACGATCTCCTGGCGAGTTTGGGGTTGAGTGTCACTTTGCGACCCTGTCTCTCCCGGCTATCGCTTTGTTTTTGAATGATTTTCCTTTTAGACATTGCGAAACCTCCGAATAGGTTTGAGCGTGTAAAGAATCAATTAGGACTAGAGGGTTTCATAATACCGTTTAAACTCCTCAGTCTCCCGGTAGAGAACTTCATCAGGTCGTTTCTTCTCGGCTACTGTTTTTGCGGCTTTCGCCGATTTAGCACCTATGGCGGCGACAGCAGCAGTTGCAGAGCCGGCGAGAAGGGTCTTTAAAAATGACCGCCGCACTTCATGTTTCTGTTTCATTCAGCACCCCCTTGTTGTCATGGATGGATACGAGTTGTCTTTGTTTTGATTGTATTTGTTATCAATTGCTATTATCGGCTGCGCCGGTTAATCCCTTTTCCAGTTCAAGATATCCCCTCAAAAATGAGCCGCAGGCGGTATAAAAATAAGCCGTCTCATTTTGCTTAAGAGCAGTGACAAAACGATCTGTAAACGGGACCAGATAATCGTTGAGTAGTGTCTGTTGATAGGAGCGAGCAGTTTCAGGGTTGTTTTTTTCCTCTTTAATGAGGGTCGATAGAACGTCCAGCATGATTACCAGGGAATCTTCGCTGTCGGTGATGGTGGCGTTTTTTTCCAGGCCGGCTGTTGCCAGAAAACTTCGAAGCTTGGCCAGGGCCGGACCATAATGGTGTCCGTCAACATAGTATGAGACAGTGTTCTCAACCTGCTCACTGCTGAACGGGTTGGAAAAAAGCTGGTAATATTCCTCTTGAAGATCGTTTAAAGACTTATCGGTAAGGAGCTGGTTAATCTCTTGGGTGGCCTTGTCGAGTCCGGGAACCACCTTCTCTTTTGTCAGAGCGGCAAAAGTGCCGCGCCATCGGCTCATTTTTTCCGCGTCAGGCTCATCGATAAAGAATGATTTGAGCAGATCAAAAAAACGGAGTCTGACACGAATCAGCTGTTTTTCATTCAGGTTGTTATTCATTCTTCTGTAATTCTGCATGCTCATACATTTTGATCACGCGACATTCATCGCAGCATTCGTATAACCCGTTGATGTCACTGTGAATATTCTTGCTACTCAGGATTTCTAAAACCCGTTCATAACTCTTACGGGTGCCAAAGACCTTGCCGCATTCAAGGCAGTGCATAGGTTCTGCTGAGGCAATCGGCTGCTGCTGGAAAAAGGGGGGAGCAAGTGTGACTTGGCCGGTAACAGAAAGTGCCTGTTCAGGGCAAATCCTGACGCAGATGGAGCAGCCCACGCAAAGAGCGCCAAGATGGAGCAGGGTCATGTTCTGCTCATCTGCCGACAACGCGCCTATTTTACAATCATTTAAGCAGGCAAGGCATTGGGTGCATTTTTTTTCGTCGATGGAAAGCGTACCAAAACCGATCAGTTCATTGTCTTCAAATGTGATCGTTTTACCGCTTTGCTGAACAAGAAAATCAAGAATAGAAATCAGGTAATGGCGTCGATCAACAAGATTGAGGTTGGAGAAATAACCCTTTAACGGATGAACCTGGGGAGAAAACAGTTCTTCGTTTAATGTTTGAAGACTTGTTTCAAAAATTCTTTGTTCTCCCGCAAACAGGGAGTCAATAACAGCGTTTGCCGTTGTTATCTGGTGATTGAGCAAAGAGGTGGCCTGTGAATTCCCGGGTTGCAGAATGATGATACGGCTCGCACCATGGGCAAAGAGAAACAACAGGTGCATGCAGCTCAGGCTGCTGAGCTTTGGATATTCGAGAAAAAACAGCTGTTCAAACGTTTTGGATCTGTTCTGCCACCAGAATGCACTCAAAGTCTTTTCTTCGCCTAGAACAACAGTTGATGATCCGGGCAGCTCAAAGTTTCTGAAATAGTTGCTGAAGAGCTGGTCGGGAAACCGTTCATATCGGATAGAGCCGGTAGGACAGATGGAGATACAATTGCCGCACTCCATGCAACCATGAGGATCGACAACTATACCATTTTTGTTCTTTTCAATGGCGTTGTGAGGACAGTTATCAAAACAGAGGCTGCAACCCATGTCCAGACGACCGCTATACTGGCAGATTGCCGGATCAACAGTGACCACCTCATCAATCCGGTAGGAGCCGATGGATTTAAAGTAGTCGGGCAATTGCGATTCTTTGAAAATACCTTGATGTGTTGTGTCCAAATCGAGCTGTGCATCCCCAATAATAATCAGGGCTGGAACCTGCAGGCTTCGATTTTCCATACTATGGAGATCGATCAGGTCGTGTGGGCAGCTCTTTTCACACTCCTGACAAAATGTACATCTGTTAAAGTCGATAGAAAGGTTTTCATCGAGACAATTTTCCGGACATGCTGCACCACATTCCCCGCAATAGGTACATTGCTGTTTCCGGATAGGTGAGTGGACGGAATAATTGAGTCGGATGTCCCGCTGATCAGTATCGATAGATAGGTCGGTTATCGTGAGTAAATCCAGATGATAGCCATTCAACAGGCGCGGCTCAATATCCAGGATACCGCCATATGTGTCTTGGAATGTCAGGATCTTTTCTGCACTGTCACCAAGTACACAGACCAGATTTTCTGATTCGACAATTTTGCTGGGAAACGAAACTCTGTGATATCTTTCCCGTTCGGCTTCAGCTATGGCTGTCAACCGCTTATTGGAAAAAGAGCCGAGATCACCGTTGAGCTGCAGGGTCGGCGACAGGGGAATATCCGTTTCCGTGTAGAGAGAAGGAAATCCACCGGCCAGCAGAATGTCAGCCGGTGATGTATACGTTGACCCAGGTTGAATGGGGCAGGTAAGGGATTCCAGGGTTGGTGTGGCAGCCCCTTGGTCTTTAAGGGCAAGGGTCTGATATGTTGCCGGTTGACTCACCATGTAGAAATCTCTAGATTATAGTTTTGCTGTGTACTACAAAGTGGTATAAG
>CAZLGM010000008.1:0-35137 GCA_964558875.1 uncultured Desulfocapsaceae bacterium | reverse complement strand
GTTGAGGGTTATGAGAATATTTCTTTTCTAACGGATAGAGGAGCCACTCACCAACGGGGAACAGACCAATGGTCATCAAGAGAACAAACAGTAAACTGAATATGGTTTTTGCCAGGCGGAGCTTTGATTTTAACAGGCAGAGTAAACCTGCAGCAAAGAAAATGATGAGGGCGCTGTCGGGGGCAATAACGAGCCAGGCGAATTTTGACAGCCAGAAAAAAAGTGAGTCCATAGTTGCTCCAGTTTGGGAATTTCTACATCACCGGTAAAACAGTTGTATCATTGTATCTATTTTAAAAACAACCGTGGTTGTCTATTCTATTGGATTTCTCGGCATCCTGGTAAGGATTATGTGGGTTCGGGTTCAGTTAAAATTATAGAGCCAGAAGCCAAAGTCTGGTTATGGCTGATTTTCTGGATTCCAGCTTTCGCTGGAATGACAGCGGTTGATTGCCGGAATGATGGAGAGAAAGTAATAATGCCATACCCTTCACCTGAAGATGATCCCAGATGAAGGGTATGAAAATGAAATGTCGCTAAACCGCTGGAGGCGGAATCGCGCATGTTCAGGAAAATCTTAGTCGATGGAGCAGGTCATATCCTGACCGCAGCAGAGGGGAGATTTGATCATGCCGTGACCGTTCGGGCATTTTGAAACCTGAACCTTGGTACCATCGTCGAGTGTGATAGTATCGTTTACCAGAGGTGCATCGCATTTTGCACAGGTTGCGTTAACAGCCATTTTACATTTGGGACATTCATAGGTTGCCATTGGGTTTTCCTCCTTGAATACAAGAAATAGTATTTACAGTTTTTTTCTATTGTTATCAATTTATTACCGACATTTACGACTTATAAGACGGTAAGTAAAACAGCACCTCGGATAAATAACATTTTTCACGCTCAATTTCAAACAGACAACTATCCTGTCTTCATTTTTCTGCCGCTCCTCAGAGATTACTACAGTTTGCCTTTTTACTCCCTGTTCAACTGTCCAAGATGTGTTTAACCGCCAGGCCCAGCTGATTTATCGAGTATGGCTTTTTCATAAAACTACCAGCTCCAAGCCGAAGAGCCGCTTTGACATCATCACTTTCTGAAAAGCCACTGACAATGATAGCCTTCTGACCTGGATGCATCTTCAGTATCTCCTCGTAGGTCTGCCGACCGTTCATCCCCGGATCCATCAACATATCAAGGAGGATCAGATCGACTTCTTTGTCCTTGAGGAATTCGAGAGCCTTTTCACCGGATGGAACCGAATGGACGATGTAACCAAGACTGGCTAACATCTGGTCGGCAAGGTCTCGTAATTGTTCCTCATCGTCCACCACTAGAATCTGTTTATTGTTACTGCTCCGGATATTTACCGTTTCATCGGAATCCCTTACTATATTTTCTTGACTGTTTAAGGGAAAGAAGAGCTGAAAACAGGTGCCTTTGCCACCGCTCTCTACCAACACTTTTCCACCGTGATCCGTCATAGTATTCCAGACAACAGTCAGCCCAAGACCGGTACCGCTTCTTCCAAGAATTTTTTGGGAGTAAAACGGTTCAAAGATATGTTCCAAGTCATCATCTGCTATTCCCGGGCCGGTATCTTCAACATTGACGACGATATATTCACCTGGCGCAGTATTCCATTTAATGCCCATGTCTGTATCAATTTCTTTATTTTCAGTGGATACTGTAACATTGCCAACACCCTTCATGGCCTCAACACTGTTTGCTATAAGATTCATGATGCATTTTTTCACATGAACCGGAGAACAGGAAACCGTTGACAGGGATGCATGGAATTTGTAGTTGCAGATTATATGTGGATGGTTTGCCTGAAGCTGTATATGCTCCGGTGAATTCAGGTACTCCCGGATCAGCGCATTAAGATCATACGGCTCCCGTGTGCTGGCCGCGCCCTTGGCAACTGCCAGCAGGTCCGCAACAACGGTGGCCGCTCTTTTTCCGGATTCCTGGATTGTCTCAATCGGTTGTCTCAAAGGGCTGTCCCCAGGCAGATTTTGCAGCATCAAATCCGGATAGCCGACAATTCCTGAGAGAATATTGTTCAAGTCGTGGGCAACCCCGCCGGCCATTAAACCTATCGATTCCATCCTCTGGGCCTGCTGCAACTCCCCGGTGATCTTTTTCAGGGCCGCACTGGTATGATTGATGTTTTTCGCCAGCGTGCCAAGGTCGCCGCGTATTTGAGTAGTAATGGGGATGTTGAAACGTTTATCGGCATAACCGGAGAGCACCAGGTTGATATCCGCAATGATTTTTTCCCAGCTGTCGACCAGATGATCAAACGCCTGTGCCGCTGTTCCTACTTCATTACCGGCAGAATGCTGCACACGATATGTAGATAAATCGCCACTCTTTTCAACCTCATTCATGGTCTGGGACAGCTGTCCAAGTGGTGGTACAATGCGGCGGTAAAGGGCGTATAATGACAGGAGTATCGCAAAGAAAACAAAAATACTCCACCACAACATCCACGTCTTTGTTGTGCTGATGTGTTTTTCAGCTTTTAAACGAATAGCCACCAGAAGTTGCTGAAAGTCTGAATGGATAATATCTCCCAGTTCGACCAGTTCAACAAAAATGATCAGGGCATCTTCGTTATCGGAAGCAATCTCATTCAGGCGCAATAACCCGCCCAGCTCTCTTTTGTAGCTCTTCCAGACCCGGCCGATGTTTTGAGTAGTTTTTGTAAAGCTAGATATATTTTTTTTAAGAGCCTGCAAATCGTGCTCGAAGCTGCCCATATTTGTTTTTAAGGAGTCTATAGTTGCTACCAATCCTTGGAGCAGAAGTGTCTCCTCCATTGCTCTGTGGGTTTTTTCAAAAGACAGCATAGCCTGTTCAACTCTACTTATTTCCAGGCCTATTGTTATGACACGATCAAGCGACACCATTGTAAAAAAGATCATTAACGCCAGCAGCAGACCAGCTGCCAGGGATGTGAACAAGAGTCTCTTGCGAATAGTCATCAGCTATTTTACTCCGGGCGCCAGTAGAGTGTTGCCAAATAGTTTTCGAAACTGAGCAGATAAGCCCGCACCCTCTTCCAGGTTAACCACACCCTCCCTGGAAATAATTGCCTGGCCGGTATCACTTAAAGCAAACTCGACAAACTGACGCCCCTTTGAGGATGTGTTTCTGCCTGTGGCGAAATAGAGTGGTCTGCTATAAATATATTTATTGGATATAATATTTTCTTTAGTTGGCTTTATCCCATCAATGGAGAGCATTTTCAGCCCCGGTCGTTTCTGGGCGCTGCTGTAACCGGAAATGCCGACACTACCCTTGCCTTTTCTGACCAGCATCTCAATCAGGCCGCTGCTGCGGGGAAACTCGTTGGCATGCAGGAAACGAGCCTTGGGGTCTTGAAAAAACATCATCCGGAACATATGACCGACACCGCTTGTAACACCTCGTCGCAGATAAAGTTCAACTGGTACATCGTTTCCGCCAAGCTCTTTCCAGTTCTTGAATTCACCAAGCAGAAGTTGACGCAGTTGAGCAAAAGTTATGTCATTCACCGGGTTTGAACGTGAAACGATAACCACCAACGCGTCCCAGGCGACATGGTGCAGGGTGGCGCCTTTTTCTTTGGGGTCGTTGAGGCAAAGACGACAGGTACCACCGATATCAGCCGCACCGGATGCGGAATCGCGGATTCCTTTTAACGCCCCTCCTCCCCGCACTTCAACCTCTACACCCGTGCTTTTTTCAAATTCTTCGGCCAACTCGCGGGTAAAACCATTTTTAGTGATGCCGCACCCTACCCACATTACTTTTTGAGAACCCAATGCAACCGATTCGGAAAGCAGGGAGGTCAATAGTAGAAACGCTACCAGCCATACAGAAGATCTATCAAATAGCATTTACCCTCCTGAACAGGAAAATAGATTCACTTTTCTCAAAAGCGGATGCGCCTTAAAATAATTCTCGTCAAAAATGGCATCAACTTGCTGTTTGATAATCCAATCAATGAGTTTCAGCCAATTGCAAACGGATCAACTGACTCTCATATGCAGAATCTACAATTATTTATGAAAATAAATGTATCCAGCACACTCTATTTTCTACCATATTAAGCAATTTTAGAAATAATTTTTCGGGAAAGATTATCAAATCGGTACCAATAATCCTTCCAAGCTTTTTTTTAGAAAATTCCATGTTATTTCCAAATAAGCTTTTAATTCAGTTGGAAGGACTGCACTATTCGTAGTAAAAACGTATAACAATTATAAATCATGTATAGTGAGACATTCACGTGACTAAAACTTCTTACATAGCCGATCTTCATATCCATTCCCGCTATTCCCGTGCAACCAGCAAGGCCAGCAATCTGCAGGGCCTTGCCGCCTGGGCCGCCATAAAAGGAATCGATGTGGTCGGAACCGGAGATTTTACCCACCCGGGCTGGTTTGCCCATTTGACCGAACATCTTGAAGAAGCAGAACCGGGTCTGTTTAAGTTACGTGAGCAATTGTTTTTAGAAGAACTGGCACCCATCCTGCCGCCAGGAGTTCAGCCGGACACATCTGGTATCCGTTTTGTACTCAGTTCTGAAATAAGCTCAATTTACAAGCGGGACGACAAAGTTCGCAAGGTCCATAATATCCTGTTTGCGCCTGATTTCGAATCGGTTCGCAGGATCAATACTACACTTGCCGGAATCGGCAACCTGGAGTCGGACGGTCGTCCTATTCTGGGTCTTGATTCCAGGAATCTGCTTGAGATCATGCTTGCGCAGGCCCCGCAGGGATTTCTGGTTCCTGCCCATATCTGGACTCCCTGGTTTTCCCTGTTTGGCTCCAAGTCCGGATTCGATGCCATTGAGGAATGTTTTGGGGATCTAAGTGATGAGATCTTTGCCCTTGAGACCGGTCTGTCTTCTGATCCGGACATGAACCGCTGCATCTCGGCACTTGACCGTTTTTCACTGATCTCCAACTCCGACTGCCATTCGCCATCCAAGCTGGGCAGGGAGGCTAATATTTTCACCACCGACCTTGATTTCTTTTCCATGCAGCAGGCCCTTCGACAGCCCGTTGACGCAGACGGCAATCAGCGTTTTGCAGGAACCATCGAGTTTTATCCTGAAGAGGGCAAATATCACTGTGACGGTCACCGGAAGTGTGGAGTCTGTCTTGAGCCGGCCCAAACAAAGCAGCAGAAAGGAATCTGCCCTCAATGCGGTAAGCCGCTTACCATTGGCGTGCTGTACAGGGTGATGGAGTTGGCTGACCGAGAGGCTCCTGTTTACCCGCAAGGCTCCCCGATTGTTCACAGCCTGATCCCGCTGCATGAGATGTTGGGAGAGTTATTCAACACTGGTCCGGCAACAAAAAAAGTTGCCACTATCTACGGCAAGTTGATTAACACCTTTGGTTCGGAATTCAACCTTCTGCTCAATGCTTCTCTGTCAGACATCAAATCCGTGTCACCCATGCTTGCCAAGGCTGTTAAACGGGTACGGGAAAAGAAAGTGATCCGTATGCCCGGATTTGACGGTGAATTTGGTGTGATCCGGGTGTTCACAGAGGAGGAGCGCCAGGGACTGGGAGGCCAGCTTAATCTTTTTGGCCTCACCCCTGCCAAACCTCGTAATGCAAAGAAAAGAAAGCTGCACAATTTCAAGGCCTCCCGCCCTGCCAAGAAAGCCAAAGAAAAACAAAGTCTTAACCAACAGCAGCAGGATGCTGTAGACAGCCGAAAAGACCGTATCATTGTCAAGGCCGGACCGGGAACGGGTAAAACCCATACCCTAGTCCAACGGGCTTTTCGATTGCTGGAAAACAAAAAGAACCGGATGACCGTGATCACCTTTACAAACAAGGCTGCCGAGGAGGTACGGCAGCGGCTTGAGGGAAAAACAGGGGCCGATTCCAGAGTCCGGGTGAATACTTTTCACGCCTACTGCCTCGGCTGGCTCCACCGAAAAAATCCGAAACAGTACCTGGTCGGACCGGAGTTGCAAACAAGTATAGTCCGCAAACTTTATCCTGATCTGGTAACCAGGGAGCGGTCCGAACTGCAGCGGGAGATTGGTCTGTTTCTCTCCGGACTGTCAAGTCAGCCTGAAAACTACCCAGCTTCTTTTCAGCCCTTTTTCAGCTATCTACGCGACCGGAACCTCCTTGATCTTGATGAGGTGGTGTTGGCCTGTGCCAAAATGATAGCAGATGATGGCAATTTTGCTGCCCAAGTCAGGGCTGAAACCGGCCACCTGCTTATCGATGAGTTCCAGGATCTTAACGCGGGTCAATATGAGCTTGTGCGTCTGCTGTCCCAAGGTTGTCCGGTATTCGGTATTGGTGACCCGGACCAGGCTATTTATGGGTTCCGCGGCTCAAGCCCTGGCTGGTTCCATCGGTTCATTGAAAAGCAGAAGGCTGAACTCCATACACTGACGATCAACTATCGAAGTTCAGCCTCCATTCTGCAGGCAGCAGGGGATGTGATTGCTGCGAATCACCCATCGGACGACAACCCGATCACAGCCGGAGCTGGAGCGCAGACCGGCAGAATCTATAACCACCTGGCTGCCGACTCCGGTGGTGAGGCTCGATTTATTGGAGACCAGATACAACTTTTAGTCGGCGGCACTTCCCATCGTGAGATCGACCGGTTGACAGATCTCTCCAATTACAACATGGGGCTGTCCGACATCGCAGTTCTCTACCGTACATCAAAACAGGCTGAAGCCATCGCACAAGTCCTGGCTGAGAGGGGCATCCCCTTCCAGGTAGTTGATGTGAAGCCGTTTTTTCAGACCGGCGATGCCAGGATCATCTATTCATGGGTGCTGCTTGCATCGGATATGATCGACAAGGCTGAGCTGCTGTATCTTCTGGGTCGGGAAGAGGGTATTGGAGCCAAGACGCTGGCAGAGGCCGATGATATTGTTACAGTGGACAGTCGGTCACCTTTTACGGATTTACTTGCCGATATTGACCGGCTGCCAGCCCTGCTGCAGCAAAAGCTCAGAGAATTTGCAAATGTTATTGACAGTATGCAGCGTGGTGTAAACAGTGATTCTGTCGTTGCGGCGATTGATACACTTCTTGAAAGGTATTCGATTAATAGAGAGCAAGTGGATATAATTCGGATCAGACAGATGGCAGAGTCAGCATCGACTCTTGCGGCTTTTGGCGAGCATCTCAGGCGCCATCAGGACCAGGTTATCTATGACCACCGGGCTGAGGCCGTTTTTTTGGGTACTCTGCATGCCTCCAAAGGGCTTGAGTTCGGGGCTGTTTTTCTAGCCGGCTGCGAGGAAGGGCTGCTTCCACTTGCACCCCGCGAACCGCTTGAGCCGGAACGGGAACAGGAGCATCTACAGGAAGAGCGACGCCTCTTTTTTGTGGGTATGACCAGGGCGGCGCGCGTGCTCTATCTCCTGCATGCTAAAAAAAGAACAAGTTATGGAGAAGAGCTGTTGCCAGATCCATCCCGGTTTTTAAGTGATATTCCCCGGGAATTGGTGCAACTTCCTCCGATGGCTGCTAAAAAGAAGAAAAAGAAAAAAACTGCCAGGCAGATGAGTTTATTTTAATAATAATGTGAGCTGATTATCACCAAACCCTCTCAACTTCGATGTACAGACAAATGGACAAAATTTTACTGGTCAACTTTACAGGTAAAGACAAAACTGGGCTTGTTTCCTCCCTTGTCGGTATTCTTGCCGAGTACGATGTTAAAATTCTTGATATCGGTATGAGCGTTATTCACGACTTTCTCACTATGGGAATACTGATCGGAATACCTGACAAGCAGAAAGGCTCCGGACTGTTTAAAGATCTTCTCTTTGAGTGCCATGGCATGGGTGTATCGGTTAACTTCACGCCTGTAAAACTTGAACGATACGAGAGATGGGTAGGAGATCAGGGAAAAGAGAGAAGAGTGATCACCCTGTTGGGTAGAGAATTGTCAGCCAAGCAAATTACCAAGATCTCCGGGATTACCGCAAAGAACGAGCTCAACATAGATGATATCAGAAGGATCTCGGGCCGTATCTCCATGGAGAATCCTGCCATCAAGCCAAAAGCCTGTGTAGAAATGATTGTTACCGGTACGCCTCCTAATATTCACCAGGTGCGGGCCGACCTCTTGGATATTTCCGCCACAATAGATATCGATATATCTTTTCATGTGGACAACATTTACCGCAGAAACAGAAAGCTGGTTGTCTTTGATATGGATTCCACCTTGATTCAGACAGAAATTATCAATGAGCTGGCAAAACTGGCAGGTGTCGGTGATAAGGTTGCAGCCATTACAGAATCGGCAATGCGGGGTGAAATGGATTTTAAGGAGAGTTTCAGAAAAAGAGTTTCTCTTCTCAAAGGTTTGCAGGCATCAAAATTATCGAAGATCATCGATAACCTTCCCATAACCGAAGGGACATCCACGGTAGTCAAAACATTAAAAAACCTGGGTTACAAGCTGGGTATTCTCTCAGGTGGATTCACCTTTGTCGGCGATTATCTCAAAGAAACATTTGGTTTTGACTATGTCTATGCCAACGAGCTTGACATCAAAGACGGTGTGGTCACAGGTGAAGTGAAAGGAGATATCATCGATGGGGAGCAGAAGGCAAATCTGCTTAAAAAAATTGCTCAAAAGGAAAACCTTGTGCTTGAGCAGACCATCGCGGTTGGAGATGGCGCCAATGATCTTCCAATGATCAGTATTGCCGGTCTTGGAGTAGCTTTTAACGCAAAGCCGGTTGTCAGGGAGCGGGCTCAGAGTACGATTTCGGATGTGGGGCTTGATGGGCTTTTATACCTGATTGGGATTAGGGATCGTGAGATCTACAAAGAATAATAACTTTGAGATGTGCACCCAACTTTGAATGATCAGGCTCTACAGCATACTCGTTGTATAGCTGGAAAGCCTGCTTATCCAAATTTGGGGCACATCTCAAAGTTACCAAGTGCAATTTAACCATTAATAAAAAAGATCGCCACAGTCGCAATGCTCCTTCGCGACGACAGCTGTAGATATTGTCACCCCACTTCATAGCGACAGCAATAATAAACAGGGGCGGTTCTAATACAAGGTTTTGCCGTCATTGACATGACTCGTATTGTCGTCGCGAGGGAGCACAGCGACCGCGGCGATCTGATCTTAAACCGGCAGCATTATTATTGTCCCCTATGGAGGCTGACATGTCTCAACCAGACTGCATCTTCTGCAAGATTCTCCAGGATGAATTGCCCTACAAGTTTTATGAAAATGAGTTTTTTCTTGGCCTTCTTGATGTCAATCCACTGGTAACAGGCCATTCGCTGCTCATCCCTAAGAAACACTATGCCGATGCCAGGGAATTTCCTATTGAAACCGCCCGGCTCTATCTGCCGTCTATCCAACAGATAATTGCAATTCTAGAGAACAACCTGGATGGGGTCACCGATTTCACCGTCTGTCAGTCAATCGGAGAAGCTGCTTTTCAAACGGTTCCCCATGGTCATTCCCATATCATCCCCAGATTTGCTGATGATCCGATCGGCCCCCTGCCCGTTGATCGGGCCTGGCCGGTGAAGCTACGGAAGAAATTGGATACCCAGTGGGCTGAGGAGTTTATAAAAAGAGTCCGAGCTGGTCGCAAATAGTTCTCAAAGCAGCGCCTACAGGATGGGCACTAAATGAGTTACTCTTTGATCAGCGCTTGTATATCTCTTTCAATCCGTCTTGCCTGGGCAAAATACTTGTGCGTTTCACCTACGTAGACAAAGCGTAGTATTCCCTTCCTGTCGATGATGTAAAAACTTGGCCAATACCGGTTTCCGATACGGCGCCAGTAATTGAGATCGTTATCGATGACCACCGGATAATCAAGACCAAACTCCTGTATCTTCTTGATCAGCAACGACCGTTCTTTTTCATGATTAAATTCGGGTGAATGGATGGTGATAACCTGAAAGGCATCAGTGTCGAACTTCTTTTTAAGGCTCTGCAGCCACGGCAGAGATCGGTAGCTATTACTTCAGCCAAAGGTCCAGAAAAAGAGCAGTACAACCCTTCCCTTCAAGCTTGCCAGCGGCAGCGGTTTCGAATTAAGCCAGCTTTCAGCTCTGAGATCGGTGAATTCAGGAATAGATGAAAGTTCCTGTGCGGTTACTGACCGGACAGTGTTGAAATAGAAAAAGTTCTTAACCAATAAAATAATCAAACAGACAGCTAGAATGCTCAGCAGTGTTTTCCTGGTGGTTGTCATCAATCGTTGCCTATTGTTTTATATTGTTGGATATGAACGTATCTGCCTGTACCATATCACATCACTTTCTGCTGAACTCATCACTTTTCTCTAACACTACCCTTCCCTTTGACCAATGAACATGCTGGTATAATCAGCAAGTAGTTTGGCACGAACTACCAGTGACAGCCAATTTGATTGTTGCTAATATGTCAAAGTAATATCAAGCAAAACAACAATCTCCGTCACAGATTCAGGGACAATTCCTGCTCAAGGAGGATATTATAAAATGCTGAATATCGATAAAAATCCACCCGTCATGGTGACAGGAGCAACAGGATATGTTGCCGGATGGATTGTTAAACGACTGCTCGAAGAAGGGCTCACCGTTCATGCGGCGGTCCGTGATCCGGAAAACAAGGAAAAGCTGAAATACCTCAACCAACTGGCCCACGAGACCGGCGGCACAATCAAGTATTTCAATACCGATCTGTTGGAACCCGGCTCATATAGTGAATCAATGGTAGGCTGTCAGGTTGTATTTCATACGGCTTCACCCTTTACCATTGATGTGAAAGATCCGCAAAAGGAGTTGGTTGACCCGGCCAAACTGGGAACAAGGAATGTTCTGGAAGAGGTCAACCGAACGCCATCAGTCAAGCGGGTAGTGTTGACAAGCAGCTGCGCGGCAATTTACAGTGATAATGCTGACCTGCATGCAACACCCAACAACATTTTTACTGAAGAACTCTGGAACACCAGCTCATCCCTGGAATATGGCGCTTATTCCTATTCAAAGACCGAGGCTGAAAAAGAGGCCTGGGCAATTCATGATAATCAGGAGCGCTGGGAGTTGGTAGTTGTCAACCCGTCACTGGTAATCGGCCCGGGAATCAATCCACATGCCACCTCTGAAAGCTTTCACATCATAAGACAATTTGGTGACGGCACTATGAAATCGGGGGCTCCCAGAGTTGGTTTTGGTGTTGTCGATGTGCGTGACCTGGCCCAGGCGCACCTGGCGGCTGCATATACTCCCGAGGCACAAGGCAGATATATTATCTCCGGCCATAATACTGATTTTATTGAAATGGCCAGTGCTCTTCTGGACAGATATGGTGACTCGTATCCCATTCCCAAAAAAGCCATGCCTAAATGGCTGGTCTGGCTTGTCGCCCCATTTGTAGATAAATCGTTGACCAGGAAATGGGTATCCAGAAACGTCGATATCCTCTGGAAGGGTGACAACTCCAAAAGTATCCGGGAACTTGGGATGAACTACAGACCTTTACAGGAGTCTATGGTCGATTTTTTCCAACAGATAATTGATTCCGGACAGTTTGAAAAAGTCCGAAACTAGAGTTGGTCAAACAAAACGAGCAAAACATCTTTAAACTTCTATATTGCGGTTAGGGAAAGTGTTGCCAAGGTTGAGTATATCGAGGGTACTCCTAAAATACTCTTTCTCGGCACTCACAAATTCAGAAAAATTACAAACTTAACAATATTCAATATAATTGTTTTATTTCAATAAGTTAGCAACCAATCTCTTTCCACAGCACACAACTTATAAATTGTATCTCTTTTTATTCACTTGCTTTTTTGTACAAAGGCTTTATGGTCTGGTACCAACATATTCAACTTTAGCATTTTCTTTGTTGTCACACCGTTTGTTGCGGTGCACCCAATGTTGTTCTGGTGCCTTTAAAGTTTCTGCTGATTATTTTTGGAGAAGCAGTGTGAAACTTTTTGTCGGCAGTCTTCCATACGATATTACCGAGCCTGAACTCAACGAATTATTTGAACAATACGGCACTGTAATCAGTGCAAAGCTCGTAGTCGACCGTTTCTCAGGCCATTCAAAAGGTTTTGGTTTTGTGGAAATGGAAACCAGAAGTGAAGGACATAGAGCTATGGAAGATTTGAATAATAAAGTATATAAACATCGAACCCTTGTATGTAACGAGGCAAAACCGCAAAAGAAGAAAAAATTCCGTCGGAGATAATCCGATAAACAAAAACAGTATTAGTAAGAACAGGAAAGTTCCCAATTCAAATCATTGGCAGTTCCCTCCTCTTTTTGCAGTTACATTTTTATTCCACTTACGATTAACAATAAAAACAGTCTTCTCTATCGCTCTTTATCTATTGAGCCAAAAGAAGATACCAGAAGGATTATATGAATTTTAAGACATTTGATTTTTACCCAGGTATAGCCAAAGCAGTCCATGATTGCGGTTATACTACCCCAACCAACATTCAGAAGCAGGCCATGCCGCATCTGCTGAAAGGTTCTGACTTATTGGGCCTGGCCCAAACCGGAACTGGCAAGACAGCAGCGTTTGTCCTGCCGACTTTGCAAAAACTCCATCAAAGGAAAACAAAAAACATACGGGCTTTGGTCCTTACACCAACCAGGGAACTTGCTGAGCAGGTTCATGAGAATATTCAGCAACTGGCTAAATTTAGTCACCTTAAAAGCCTTACCATTTACGGTGGTGTCAGCAAATCAAGCCAGATCAAAAAGATTAAAAGAGGAGCAGATATAGCGGTAGCCTGTCCAGGACGCTTACTCGACCATATTAACGGCAAATCGATAGACCTCTCCGATATCGAAGTACTGATTTTGGATGAGGCTGACATGATGTGTGACCAAGGTTTCCTACCTGATGTCCGCCGGATTCTCAAACATGTTCCAGAGCAGCGGCAATCCATGGTTTTCTCAGCGACCATGCCTGGAGAAGTTCGTCACTTTGTAGAGGAAATCCTCACCGATCCGGTTGCTGTTCAGATTGATCATGAAAAACCGGCTGAAACAATCAGCCACGCTCTTTTTCAGGTACCACAAAATCGTAAGACAGTGTTACTGAAAACGATTCTTCAACGGGAAGATATGTCCACAACCGTGGTATTTACCCGAACCAAACACAAGGCAAAAAATCTGGCCCGGCAACTGAGCAAGGGAGGATTTAAAGCAACCTCGCTGCAGGGGAATCTCTCTCAAAACCAGAGAAAACGGGCTATGGATGGTTTCAGAACTGGCAAATTCAACATACTGGTTGCAACAGATATCGCGGCCAGGGGCATCGATGTCTCCGGCATCTCTCATGTTGTCAACTACGATGTACCCGATACAGTTGAGGCCTATACCCACAGAACCGGCCGAACCGGCCGGGCCGAAAACAACGGCACAGCATTTACATTTGCAACTACCAACGATGGCAAGATTATCAGAATGATTGAGCGTCGCCTTGGGAAAAATATCCAACGGGAAGAGGTAGCTGATTTTAATGACAACAGCAGCAGCTTCAAACCATCCAATGCGAGTAACAGAAATAATACAACTAAAAAGCGGAAGAGTTCTGCTCCGCCCAGAAGACAAAGAAAAAACAGATCAAAACGGCGGTCAGACTCTTTTGATTTTGGCCTGCCGAGAAGATAACAAATTGCAGGATAATTCAATTGTCCCGCACATCGGATTTCTTTTACTGAAATCCAACTTTATTTATTAATGGTTTCACAAAGAAACCCAGTACAAAGGAGTATTACAAATGGCTAAAGGAACTGTAAAATGGTTTAACGATACCAAAGGCTTCGGCTTTATTGAACAAGATGGCGGCAATGATGTTTTTGTTCATCATTCAGCTATCCAGGCAGACGGCTTTAAAAGCCTGCAAGAGGGACAACAAGTCACTTTTGATGTTGTTGACGGCCCCAAAGGACCAGCAGCAGAAAATGTTGTAGCAGAATAATTAATCTGTATTCAAGGCGTCACAGCAATAATCGGGGAACCGACTTGTTGGGTGGCGCCTTACCATCTCACCCATCCCCGACTTTCTCTTACTCTGATAAAGAGAGTTCTTCAGTTATACAATCATACCATCTTTTCTCATCGTAAATTGAGCTGACAACAGCTCCTGTCGAAGGATCAACAGCGGGGAAAACACTGTTTTTCTACAGGCATCTCACAGCATCAAAACCCCATAGGCAGTGGCCGCAGGGAACCTCAATACCGAAACAGTCACTCTGAAAAGGCTGGTTCTCTCCGATAATATCCGAGCATGGACCGAGTGTACAGCTATGACAGAACGGATAGTCATATCGCCTGACGGCTTTGCGAAATTGGTGATACGGTTCAGATTGATAGATCTCGAGTAGGTCGTGTTCCAGGACATTGCCAAAACTTTTGCAGTGAATCTTTTTGGTTTCACCCATATGGACCGGCTGAGTATGCCATAACTGATGACATGGCGTCACTGTTCCATCAACATCGACAAAAACAGCATCCTCTTCAACAAAGGTACAGAAGCGATCACTGGTTGCCCCCAGGGGCGGCAGTGAAAGATCGACATTATGTTGATCCGCAATTTTCTGACTGGCGGAAAAGATGTCAGCAATCTTTTCCACTGAATCCTGGCTGAGTTCAACCAGTTTTTTAACGTTGAGCCATACACCCTGATCCCGAGCATCCTCGAGCATTTCCTTGTACAGATCTTTTGTCCGCTGTTCCTTGGATGTCCTCGGGGCAATCCAGGTTTTTGCCGTCAAATCGGCAAGAGTAATCCCCTCTGTATCCGCCAGTTCCTGCCATTTCCGATAGATTGCCCGCGCCTTCGGCGTATGATGAAAAAAGAGCGACTGTTTTTCGACCTCCTCATGATAAGGCAACAGGTGGGAGACCAGAATAAAATCGACTCCTTCTTCTGCCAATCGACTGATCAGTTCGGGCAACAGGTCGAGTGTTTCCCGCATTACTACGATCTGAGCACCAAGCTCAAAATTATGTATTTTCATCCGATTACGCAGATCATTGACCATAGAATAGGGAGAGCGACTTGAGTTACTGCTATGGGTCAGAGAAATATCCGACTGTTCCTGATCAGGCAAACTGTCAACGGAAATGAAGAGCCGGTCAAGACCTGCTTCCAGCAACTGTTTTGTGAGTGTTTCCGACAACAGCAGACCGTTTGTCTGAAAACCAACCCAACTCTTTTTTGCCATCCGTTCCCGTGCCATAGAGATCATAGCAAGCAGATGGGGATGCATTAACGGCTCGCCAATGCCGTTGAGTACCAATGATTTCAATTTTGGAAACACCGGCAGCAGCCTGTTGAAGACAGAGATATCCTGGTGTTTGTTGGAGATCAAGCTGCCCGGCGCCTGTTTGACGCACATACCGCAGCTCATATTGCAGTTGGTTGTGATCTCTAAATATAGCTTCTTCGGGTACATATATTTTTAGGAGAATAAAAATTGCCGGTTCATGGTCGGTTGTTCTTTATACCGTTTTCAGTGGCCTAAGACAAGAAATGTCATGCTACTATCCTGCGGCATATTTTATCCTGAATCCGTGAACAACAAATTTCATCACGAATTCAGGTTTATGCCACACCCAGCCAGAACACATAGGTAACAGAAGAGAGCAGAGTGGAGAACGAAATTGCGGCCGCGGCAAAATCGGGATCGCCGCCCATCTGACTCGACAGAATATAGGTCACAGTGGCTGTAGGAGCACCAAGAAGGATCAGTCCGGGAAGATACAGCGTCGGGCTGACCGCAAGCAGAGTAAACAGAAAGAAACCGATGGCTGGTGCCACTATTGTTTTCATAACAGAACCAATAACAACCTGGCGCAATCTGGGTCTGAGTTGTTTAAAACTCAACGATGCCCCGATGATCAGCAATGCTGTGGGCAAAGCCATCCCCTTGAGTATATCCAGAACTCGATGGATGATGAGAGGAATGGGGATCTCCAGAAGTGAAAACAGCATCCCGGCAAGGGCTGACAGTATAACTGGATTTTTGGCCGATTTTTTCAAACTATCCACGAGCCGTGACCCACTTGAGTCTCCCAGCCCATAATAGGTAAGAAAGCCGACAGCCATAAAGTTATGAAATATCATGAGAAAACCGCCGATTATTGCAGTTGCGGCAAAGCTATCATCACCAAGATAATAAAAAGCTATGGCAAAACCGACATACCCAAGGTTGCCCTGGAATGAAGTCTGAATAAACGAACCACGAGTCTGATGATTATCAATCAACACTAAGGCGGCCATCCAGGCGACAAGACCGGTGATAAAAATTGCCGACAAGGTAATAATGACCACTTTGACATCCACCTGCGCGGTAAAGCTGGATTTGGAAATAGCTGAGAAAAGCATGGCCGGGATGGCAATTGTGTACACAAGCCGATTTGCCTGGTCTACAAAGTCTTTGGATATCATTCCTCTGTGTCTGAGGAAAAACCCCAGAAAAATCACAATAAAAATAGGCAGGATGGTTGTGATAATATGCATAATCGGAAATGTCTATTTTCGATTCACAGAGGTTGGCAGGTATTGGCTTACCAGAGCAGCCCTCAGCTTCTCCCGGTGGGTTTCCATAACAAGCAGCGGATAAAGATCATCGGAGAACCTTGCACCAAAAACCCGTTCCCTCAGATCATCAAGGGAGTCTGCAGAAAAGTCAACATCCAAAACTTGTCCCGATTGCGGGACAAGCTTCCAGAAAGGCTCATCAACCAACTGACAAAACGGTTCGGCCATTGACTGGATTGCCATATCGGGATAAATCGATTTCCAGTACTGATGATAACGCTCTTCCAGATTATCGGTCAGCTCAATGAAATTCCTGTTTATCCTGCCCAACCCAATATGATCAATAACCGAGATGAGAAGAAGTGGTTTTTGAGGCGAACGAAAATTTACAGCACTCGGCCATCTGTCCGAGTCCTTTATAATCCGAAGGATTGTAAATTGTTTGAGGTAGCAGTCAAGTTTTCCGCACATGACGGGCAATAATACCAGGGGGAGAGGAAAAGGTCACTTGTTGGGTTCGATTCCGGGACATTCCTGCAGGAGTTTAGAATTGTCTTTTTTGAATGTCTCCCAGAATGGGAACGTGCGGCAATGGTTTGGCCGCTCACTGTAGATTGAGCATCTGCAATCTATTGGATCAAAGAAGCAGCAGAAATGCTCACCGTTGATAATCCGTTCCTGAAGAGACAGTCTCCCTTTTATCCGTCGAATAAACTGTTTTGAAAAGATATCGATGTCCATTCTCATACCATCTGCCATCTGCTTTATCTCATGAGGGCTTATCCAGACATAACCGCCTAAACCACGGCAGCACCTTCCCCTGCAGGACGAACAGGCACTTGAATCAAATTGGAATTCAAAGCCGGTTTGACCTGTTAGCTTATCGCTGTTCATGGAAGGATAGAATACAGATGGGTGTCACTGCAGGGCCTGTTTAACTGCCTTACCGATCTCACTGAGCAGGAAAGGCTTTTTCACGTAGGCGTATGCCCCTAGTTGAAGTGTTTCTTTGACCCGATCGGTTTCCGAATAGCCGCTGGCAATAATTGCTTTCTGACCGGGACGAATGGCCAGGATCCGTTTATAGGTCTCCAGTCCATCGATACCGGGCTCCATGATCATATCGAGCACAACAAGGTCCACACTGTTCTCTTTAAGGTATTCTACAGCCTCTTCACCTGAGCATATCGTTGTCACCTGATATCCCAGCTTACTAAATATCCTGGCAGCAATCTCACACTGTTCGACAATATCGTCCACAACCAAAACTGACTCGCCATTGCCAACAAGCTGATCGATCTCTATCTCGGCCTTTTTAATTGTCGTCTTTTCACGTGTTGCCGGAAAATAAAGGGTAAAAGAAGTCCCCTGTCCCTGTTGACTCTCCACCTCGATATAGCCTTTTAAATCCTTCACGGTTCCCCAGACAACAGCCATACCGAGACCGGTGCCGCTTCTTCCCATCACCTTCTTGGTATAGAACGGCTCAAAAATCCGATCAAGGTCGCGCTCATCAATACCTATCCCGGAATCATTGATGGTTAAGACCACATACTCACCTTCATTGACTGTGTCGTATCCTCTGATGGGAGTATCAACATACCGGTTTTCCGTAGAAATCGACAACTGACCACCTTTGGGCATGGACTCCATACCGTTGTTGATCAGATTCATGATCGTCTTTGAGAGATGGGATGGTGACCCTTTAATAGGCAGGAGATGTGGATCAAGTTCCCGAATAAGCTGGGTCTTGGGATAATTGGATAACAGGTCTCTATATTCGGGACTGCTAATCTGTTCATTTATAAGCAGATTCAGATCAATTATTTCATTGACAGAGACCCCACGCCGCGACAGGGTCAGCAGATCCTGGACCACAACAGCCGCCCTCTTCCCCGATTCTTTAATCAACTGAACATCTTCTCGAAGCGGACTGTCCGGAGGAAGCTTGAGTAAGATCAATTCGGGATAGGATACAATTCCGGAAAGGATATTATTGAGATCGTGGGCTACTCCACCGGCCAGCAGGCCGACGGTTTCCATCTTCTGAGCCTGCTGCAAAGCCTTGGCCGCCTGCTTGCGCTCCTGCATCTCATAATTCAGCTTGTCGTTTGCACCTTCGAGTTTATCCATCATCTGATTAAAATCGAACAGCAGTTGCTCAACCTCATCACGCGAAACATTCTCCCTGCTTTTTTCGGGGATCGGCAACCGAATACTGAGATTGCCCTCCTCCTCCGTTACCCGGTGCAGTCCGCCGACAAGCAGCCGAATCCTGTTAAATACTTTGAATTTAAGCAGCAGAAAGAGAAACAGGGAGATGAACAGGGAAATGAAAAAGGGGATGATGTTGTTGATGATCAGCTTATACCAGTTTTCCTCGAACGGCTTGCGATCCACGGCAACAGCAACATGTCCGATAACTGTATTTGAGAAATCGAAAAGCGGCGTTAACTTAATGAAATAGGTATCATTATAGTTGGGCCGTATCATATCTCCCTTGGGAAAACCTACATCTTTTCTGTTAAAACTTGTGAGAATAATGTTTTTATTCCTATCATAAAAAATAACTTCCGCACCGGTCATAGCCGCCATCTGTTGGGCCAGTTTTTCATTTCCATTAATAAACTTAAACAGCACGATATAGGCATAAATATCTCCGGTATCGGAAATCTGGTGAATTACCGATTTATACGCCAGATACATGCTGTCCAGCCGACTATTCAGCGAATCAAGAGGGTCAGGCCGGGAAGCAAATCCCTGGTTCCATAGAACCTGATCAATCAAAACCTCGGGTTTTACCTGGCACAATCCCACACCTGCTCCGGTGTCCAGGAGCAGGTTGCTGTAAACAGCCTCTTTATCCTTCCGGACTCCTCCAGGATAGGTTGTCAACAGACGGCCGTCCTCGTCAAAAATAACGGCAAGGTCAATATCATGCAGGCTGACAATAGATTTCAGCATATGCTGGATCGCAGTGACATTATCATAATCCAGAAACTGATTAAACCTTGCCCTCTGGTTGATGACAATGGAAGATATGATGTTGAGCTTCTCCAGCTCATTGTTCTGTACGGTTGCCGTGGAGCGGGACTTGATATCGAGCTGTTCGATGATGCGCTGTTGCTCCTCCTGGGCGCTCATCATTCCAAAGAAGATTGCATTGCCGATGATCACCAGGAAAAGCAAGGCAAACACAAGCGCAACATTGCGCATGATCTTTCTTTTTGGTCTGGAAACTGTCGACGATGGAGGCATAAAACTTTAAGGAGTAGTATTGCGCAGCGGTTTACAGTAAACCTGAATGATATCGGTCAGTGAAGCGGCGGCAAGGTTTTTGGGATCTCTCTTTCATGAGTCGGTTTGTGCTCTATCTGCCATCTCTCAATTCCACCTTTGAGGACACCTTTGATTTTATATCCTTTAGTTATTAAAAATTTTGCCGCTGTAGGAGACTGTTTCATCGCCCAGTCTGTGATAAGAATCTCACGATTCTTGGGAATTTCTTTGTAGCGATCACTCAGATGGACAAGTGGGCAGAAAAAGGAGTCTTCGATAAACGATCTGTTTCGTTTGTAATTATGAGGACGTACATCCAGGAGATAATAATTGGTCCCATCATTCAGCAATTGGGACAGTTTGTCCGGTGAAAATTTCTTCACCTTGATTTTCCGCCACGATTCGTTGATATCCATCGGATAATTGTATTTCTGCCATTCAGGAATGCCGCCGATAAACGCGTAGACTTTTTTATATCCTTTATCGACCGCAATCCTTGCGGCCCGTTTTGTGTAAGGTCATTTATGGCCCATACAGTAAAAAATAATTGGCATATTTTTATTTGGCGGCAACAACTTGCTGGTTTTTATTTTGATCACCGGGATATTGATGGAACCGGGTATATGCTGCATCTTATACTCAATGGAACTCAGCACATGAATCACCTTTACATTGGTGTTTTCCATCATATTTTTTACTTCCGGAGCGCTGATTTCCTGGTAGTCTTCTGCAAAAGCGGGAGCAGAGAGCAGCAAAACCAACACAAGTGAACGGAAAAAAATATAACGCATTGATTCCTCCATCAATTACAGGACAATGTGAAACAAACTCAGTTTTATTATAGGCAGTGTCACTGGCGTCGAACAAATCAATCAAATTACCAGGATTCAACTCTTATCGTTAAAAGATGAACCGATTGATGTCAACAGATTATTATTGCCCAACGGTTTTACCATAAATTGTAAAAACAGCCGGCTATGCCAACGGATAACGCTGCTCATTAAAACATAAGTGCTTCGCACATTTGCCCCCCGGCTATGCCGGGAATCAAAGCCATTCGTGTTACGTATGTTGTTTATTCCGAACGACTCTTGATGTATGGTTCTATACAAAGGAACTTGAACTTCTAATAAGGTGATAGTATAACTTTTCCGGCCATTAGATTTTTCGGCTGACTAACCTAGACCTTTCCTATGATACTAAATACCCGACATTTTACACCTGTCCTCATTACGGCTCTAGCTGTTATTCTCCCGTACACTACGGCTCTGGCCGCAGGCGATGACAGCCAAGCCATCTCATGGCCGATGCTCTGCATCGGTCTGTTGGGTGGTCTTGCCTTCTTTTTATACGGTATGGAGAAAATGAGCGAAGGGATGAAAAGAAGCGCCGGGAATCAAATGCGCTCCTTCCTGGCCACCCTAACCCGCAACCGGTTTATCGGTATGCTGGTCGGCGGATTCGTCACCATGGTCATCCAGTCATCAAGTGCCACAACGGTGATGCTGGTCAGTTTCGTCCAGGCCGGATTGATGAGCTTTACTCAATCTCTCGGTGTTATCCTTGGGGCCAATATCGGTACAACCATCACTGCTCAGATGGTTGCCTTCAAGTTGACGGATTACGCCCTCGTCATGATCATTGGAGGATTTGGAATCCGGCTGTTCGGTAAAAACGACAGGATACGAAGCATTGGTGATATTCTGCTGGGTTTCGGCATTTTATTTTATGGAATGAAGTTGATGAGCGATACCATGAAACCGCTCCGGACCTACTCCGAATTCATGGGGATGATGGAAGGGTTGGAAAATCCTGTACTCGGCATCCTGGCCGGCGCACTGTTCACCGCTCTTGTTCAAAGCTCAAGCGCCTCCACCGGTGTGGTTATCGTTCTGGCCCAACAGGGTCTGGTCACCATTGAAGCGGGTATTCCGATTATTCTGGGTTCCAACATCGGCACCTGCATCACAGCCGGACTTGCCAGCATCGGCACCACGCGGGAGGCCAAACGGGTTGCCCTTGCCCACGTGCTCTTCAATAGTTGCGGGGTACTGCTCTTTATCTTCTGGATTCCACAGTTTGCCGAACTCATCCGATCTATCGACTCAATCATGAATTCAGGCACTGCCAGACAGGTAGCCAATGCCCATACGATCTTTAATCTCTCCATCGGGCTTGTTTTTCTTCCATTTATTTCCTTTTTCGCCTGGTTGATCTTCCGCATACTGCCCGACGAGCCCCGTGAAAAAGGACTCGATCCGGCAACCTGGCATCTGGATGACTCGATCATCTCCACTCCGGCCATTGCCTTGCAACTGGCAAGTAACGAAATTGCCCGAATGGCGAAAATCCTCAGCCGCATGCATCGTGCCGCCATAACACCTTTTATCACCAACGAGCCGAAGCGGGACATGATCTACCCCAAACAGCTTTCGTTGATCCAGGGAATCTTTATGCGGGAAAAAAAGATCAACTTTCTGGAAGACAAGATCAGGCGATATCTGCTTGATATCAGTCGACAGGAACTGGCAAAAGGCCAGGGGTCCGAGGTAAACGGCCTGATCTCCCTGCTCGATTCCATGGAGCGGATCGGCGATGTGATCATTAAGCAGATTGTCCCGCTACTCGCTAAAAAAGAAAAACTAAACAGGGATTTCTCAAGCGAAGGGAAAAAAGAGTTGGTCAGATACCATGATAAAGTGGGGAAACAGCTGGACCGAATCATGCAGATGATGACAAAGATGGATGCCTCACTGGCTAAGAAGGTTCAAAAGAAAAAAAGAAGTTACGCTGAGCTAGATTCACAGCTGCGCCATCATCATTTAGAGAGAATGCTTGCCATGAAAGAAGCCTCGGTCGACACCCATAGAATACATATGGAGCTGATGGACGCCCTGAACCAAATCAATATATACTGCGTTGAAATTGCAAAAAAAATGTTGAAAAGTGGCTTACTGGCAAAGCAGGAGAACAACAATAACCAGATTGATCAACAACAATCTGACGATAAAGACCAATCAAAATAGTTTTACTTTTTCCCCCGGGATGGCGTGAACCTCTTTCACCATACACCATCAATCAGCCGGCTGCTGATATTCTGTGTTTGTCTTGTGACAGGATGGATTCCACACCAATCGGCTGCCCATATCACAGCTTCCAGCCTGACAACTCGGAGTCATCAGGTCACCTCTCAACCTGTACGGACCATCACACTGAAAAAAATAGGAAAATTTGAAACGGGTACTTTTGGGCAATCCGCCGTTGAGATCATCGCCTATGACCCTGCTTCAAAACGGTTGTTCTCGGTCAACGGTTTTCGGTCATCTGTCTGGGTACTGGACGTTTCCGACCCGGCAAGACCAAAAAAAATATATGAGATTCCAACAGAGCCGAATCGGGAGGTCAACAGCATTGCCGTAAAAAACGGACTGGTGGCACTTGCTGTCGAATCCAGAGTTCCAGACGACAACAGCCCGGAGCCAAGACAGATCCGGGGACAAGTTATTGTCTACCAGTCTTCGGCAACACAATTCCATACACCGCTGGCAACCATCACTGTTGGTTTTATGCCCGACTCCATCTGTTTCAGTGAGGACGGCAACACTATCATCACCGCCAACGAAGGGGAACCGAACACCTACTATACCCATGATCCCATTGGTTCCATATCGATTATTGATATCAGCGGCAGCCCTGAAAAAGCAGTCCATCGGGAAGCACAGTTTAATTCATTTGAAAAAGAAAGATTACAGGAAGCAGGCATCAATATCTATGGACGGTTGAATTCCCTGCCTGCTGATCCGGAAAAACTGGCCCGTATGAAAACCAGAGAAGGACTTCGTTTCCAATTGAAACCTAAAAGGGAAGCGACTGTTGCTGAAGACCTGGAGCCGGAATACGTGACAACACGAAACGGAAAGGCGTTCGTCACTCTCCAGGAAAACAATGGAATTGCCATTGTGGATCTGAAATCGGCAAAAGTAACCAATATCATCGGTCTGGGAGAAAAGGACCATAGCCGACCAGGCAATGAGCTTGACGCCAGCAATATGGACAATACTATCAACATCAGGAACTGGCCGGTCCTTGGACGTTATCAGCCTGACGCCATCGATTCCTATATCAGCGGCGGCAAGACCTATCTGGTTACTGCCAATGAGGGTGAGAGTCGGCAGTATTCTATCGGTTGGATTGAAGATGAAAAAGTGAAGACCATCACTTTTTTCAGTGAAAAGACCAGGGTACACCGAGTCAGGCTGGCAGACGCATTGGCTGAGGATAAAGAACTTCAAAAGAAAAAACAGTTGGGCCGCCTGAGAATCTCCAACAGTCTTGGAAAAAACGCACATGGATATTTTGTAAAACTCTACTCATTCGGAGCACGCTCATTTTCCATTTGGGAGGCCGATAATTACAAAAGAATCGACAGGGCGCGCCTGGTCTATGACAGCGGCAGTGACTTTGAACAAATAACGGCGAGCAGACTCTCTACAGAAGGGTTCAACTCCTCAGCTGACAGGGTCATTTTTGACGACCGCAGTGATGATAAGGGGCCGGAACCGGAAGCCCTTGTTATCGGTGAAATCAATGGTCGAACATATGCCTTCATCGGCCTGGAAAGGGTGGGTGGTATCATGATTTATGATATCACCAACCCTGCCAACGTAATTTTCAACGACTATATTATCAACCGCCGTTTTGACCAACATCAGGACAACCGAGTTGAAACCTGCATGCTTAGAACAGATGATCTTGCACCGGAGGGTATTATCTTTATCAAGGCCGAAGACAGCCCTACTGCGAAACCGATGATCATGGTGGGTAACGAGGTCAGTGGCAATATCACCTTTTACAACGTTGTCTACAATCTGAACCCGTGATACAAGCCTGGCTGCCAGACTATTAACATACTGATATTTATCGTTTTTATCATATTGATAATACCTTGAATTTGTTATTCATTTCCGGGTCGGGTATATTTCTTTCTAATACCACAGATACTTAGTAAGAAAATAATATTGCCTGCGATCTATCTTCTGCCAAGGATTCTTCAGCTGCTTGCTGCCCGACAGGTAAGCACAGACTCTGATCCGTAAGCAAAGATGAGCGACAACATTCAGCAGTATTCTCGTAAATCCGGGTTAGGAGCTGACAAACTTTGCCTTCTTTTTTCTTCGTTTACCTTCGACCTGCTTTCCTTTACGGCTCCGCGTTTCTGTTGACCCTGCTCTATGTCAATCTCTTTGTGGTCTGGCGCTGGTTTTACAAGCTCCTTGGCGAAGAGATCATGGCTATTCTACCGATTGCTATTACCCTTCTCTGTCTGGCTGTTATTGCAGTTTTTCTAAAAAGGGCAATAAGCAAAGGGGTCGAAGTCGACTGGAAGTGGGCAGCAGTCGGCATGATCTGCTGCCTGGGAGCCCTGCTGATTCCCGACACCAGTGCTCCCATCAAACGAATCCATATTCCGGAATACCTGCTGTTGTCGCTTCTTGTTCGATATATCATGTCATCCAGGTTAGATGGTCTGTCTCTATTATTTTTTTCTGCGGCCATGACTTCTTTGCTGGGCATTCATGACGAATTGCTACAGGGTTTTCATTCATCAAGGACATATGGTCTGACGGATTTATCAACAGACACACTGTCCGGATTTGGTGGCGGCATGATCTGGCACTCCGCTTCCCTGTTTTCCTCCACCAGCGACAGACCTGGCAGGGACGGTCCCCTTGATCCTCTTTCCATGTGCTATCTTATCTGGCTGGTGTTCGCGGTGGTCTGCCTGGTTTTTCCCCTGGCTCAATATAAACAGTTTGACCTTCCATACTGGCCGTTTCTCCCTCTTGGTGCCGCTTCGGTGTTTTTTGCCTTTTATTTTCGCCACTTTGGCAGCCAATACAGATATGGATTGAGTGTCCTTTCCTGGACATCATTTCTGTTTTTCCTCTACCTCCCCGTTTCCCATGTGGCTACGCTTTCTTTCGACTAGTTTGGCATTGCTTCTCTTTGGTTTCCTGCTGTATAGGTCTGCTGACAACCTGTACCAGGACAGGAAGATCAACGTTATCGTCATAACCGTAGAAAGTTTGCGAAACGACCTGGTAACCAGGAAGAACTGTCCGGTGCTTTTAAAAAAGGCTGAAAACTCCATTTCATTTGCCGGCCACCGGGCGATTTCCGGCTGGACCGGCGCTAATATGGTCAGTCTGCTCACTGGGTTGTCCCCTTTTCAAAGCGGAGTGCATACCAGAGGTCAATCCGTCGACCCAGACCTTGTTCTTCCCCTGGAACAACTAACGGAACATGGCTATACTGTTGAGGGGTTACAAAGTTTCATGGCTATGGATATTTACCGGAATCTCGGCCTGTCTCTCAACACTGGCGGTTCTAATCTTAAATATTATCTGGCTCAGAAAAAAAACGACAAGCAGCCTTTCTTCTTTTGGCACCATTACACCCATACCCACCTGCCATACAAAGCTTCGAAGAAATTTCGTCATAACTGGAAGAAAGAGGTGGATAATAGCGATAACCGACTCACAGCAAGGCTCCAGACAGTTGTTACAAAATCGGCACTGCATCACGATCAGTACCGTTTTAAAAAAAGTGATGCCGCCATTATTCATCGAATACAAGGTGGGGCTGTCAAGGAATTTGACCACTGGTTCGAATCGTTCTGGACTTTTTTTAGAAAAAGCGGATTGCACCGCAACAGCATATTGATTGTCACCGCCGACCATGGGGACGAACATGGGGAACGGGGCTCTGTCGGCCATGCCTCGACCACCCTTCAAGGACATTTACACGAGGAAATCGTCAGAATCCCTCTATTTATCTGGCTTCCTGAGATGATCAAGCATGATGCAGGCAGCATTGCACAGCACAACAGCTCCCACATCGACCTGATGCCCACCCTGTTCGGCCTTCTGGATATTCAACCGGAAATCCCATTTTCCGGTACTAACCTTCTAAAGCAGGGCTATACAGCCTCAACCTGGATGGCCATGACTTCAGGCGGCGGTTTTGCCGAGCCTGATCATACCAATATCCGGTATTTTGAATATGGGCTGATTGACCGGGACCTGAAATTGCTGGTACGTATTGACAGAGAAGGTTCGATTATTCCCCGCCTCTATGACCTGTCAAAAGACCCATTGGAAAATAACAACCTGGTCAAGACCCTGGCTACAGAAACGAAGCGTTTGATGGAGCGGTTAACAGAAGCCCTCGACAAAATGGTTGTCAGGCCTGTCAGCCACCAGTCCAAACCTCGGGAAATCAAGGGAAAGTCCGGTCCACGTTGGATCAGGCCTTTAAAAGACGGTCTCTACAGCTATACCAACCTGGCTGGGAAATTCCAGCTTGAATGGACCGGCAGTCACAATAAACAGTATATTATCCAGTACCGAGCCGGAGTCGGCAAGACAGCCATCACCGGTGAGATCACCAGCGATGGACCGATAAAGGATTTTGGCACGATTGAACAGAAATTCTGGGAGACCTGGATCATTCCCAACAGTCCTTTTCGATTACGTGTCAGAAACGTTGAAAAGGGGAACTGGAGCAAATGGCTAAAGCTTGAGGCTGTGCAATGACAACCGGCAAGCAAACAAAGAAAACAGCACTGGTTACCGCAATTGTCACCATAATTGTCTGCGGGACCAGCTTAATTGCCTGGTTAATCGGTCTGTCGAACATGCCCGTAGATACAATAAAAATGGCTGCTGAACAAGCTTATGTCAATGAAGTTCTCATTTCCCGTTCCCCCGATTATGCCCGGGAAAAACTCCTGGCCGAAGCGTACTGGTTTCGATATCCCAGCCTCGAAACAAATACAAACTGGGGCCGGAATGGACCTAAGGGAATATGGGGTCCACGTGATCATTACCGTACCCATGGCCGGTTCGACGGTTGGATATGGGGTCCTGTTATTCGACCAAAGGATATGGAAATGGAAAAAAAGCTGGCCTTAGCCTATTGGAACCGCTATCCGGAGATTGCCCGCAGCAAGGTATGGGGCAGAAAATCCAGTATGGGCCTGTTAGCTCCCCGGGATCATTATCATTATGTGGGTAGAATTCAAGGGAAAAAATGGGGATTGGAAGACGAATTGGAGCAAATGAAGAAATAGATTACACAATCGGTATCGGGATCGGGATCGCTATCGGTTTTCGCTACCCCATAGATGCCAGAGTCTTCCTCGGCAGAGTATTTTCCTACTCATAAGCAACATACTTTTTCAAAAAGCTGTCAACATCCGGTCTTTGTTTTCAATTCATTGGCTTTTCGATACCGGTGCCGATAGCGATGCCGATACCGATTATAAATACGATGTGGGTTTTGTGGGCAGAAAAGGAATCTATGCCTTAACGATAACAACTCCGGATTCTTTAAGGATAGTGATTGGCGTTGAGTCATTGTCATCGGCTACAACTTCATCCGGCTTGAGCGACAGCAGCCATTTACCGATAATCAGTCCTTTTCTTTTCTTGGCATTGCGGTGTTTATTCTCCACAAACTGACAGCGGGCCACTTTGCCTGTGCTTAATCGAATGGTCTCAATCATAAACCAGGGCGCAGCGGTCATATGTTCAAATACTTGGCCGTTGGGCTCATCAACCGGTGTTATCCTTCTGACAAAGTCTCCCCTGGTATAATGGGGCCGAATCCTGGCCATGACAACCTTGGGAAACTGCTTGATGATCTCGTCTTCAAGCAGGTCAGCCACATGATCGGCAACCTTGTGGGACGTTGTTTTCATCTCCACATCCATATCCACAATAAAGCGGCCGCCTGCAACCCGGCTTAAACATTTCCTGACTCTGTGAATGCGGTGATGATTTTCAATCATTTTAATAATCTCCCGTTCGGTCTCCCGATCAATGGAAGCGTCGAGCAGATCTTTTAACGCGCTCACCAGAAGATGACCGCCGGCATAAAAGACGAACAGTGAAACGATTCCTGCGGCAAACCGGTCCACGTTATATCCCATTGCTGACCCTATCAGTCCGATTAAAACCACACCTGTTGACAACGAATCGGCCAGATAATCTCTGGCATCTGCTTCCAACGCCGGTGAGTCATATTTTTTTCCGGCACGCATCTGCAGAATTCCAAACCCCAGAGCAACAAAAAAGGAAACCATGGCCACCGGCAAGGCGATGGTGACATCAACCATTTTTGTCACACCAAACAGGGCCTGTCGACCAATCTCATAGCCGGCTAGAATAACGGCAATGGAAGTGACCAGGGTAGCCATGGTTTCTGCCTTGTAGAGACCATACGGAAATGACGGATGTTCTCTGCCCGCCACCCACAGTCCGACAAAAATTGCAGAGCTGGCCAGAACATCGGTGGCTGAGTGAATGGCATCACCGATTAGAGCAGTTGATCCGGACAGAACTCCGGCAACACCCTTACCTGCGGCCAGCAGAATATTGAGGCAGATGGAGATTACTGCTCTTCTTTTTGCCGCTTTCAGCTTTTGTTTTGATGACTGTTTGATCATGGTAATTCTCAACTCCAATGGGTTATACGAATAATAACCATGATGACTGTTTTTCTTTTGTCAAGCAGGAACGAATAAGGATATTGACTATGACCTTACAAAAATCAAACTTTCACAGTTGCAACAATTTTCGTCATCACTATATTCTTGTTGACACCTTGTAAAGTTTGGTGTACCTAATTAATCCTCCATACCGTAGAGAATTACTGAAAATTTATATTTTACAGACCATGAAGAAGATTTGTAAAAAAAGAAAAGGCTGTTCAAAAATAGGTCCTCTTTCGGATGCCGCTACCTGCGGTCGAATGGAAATTTGCAAGATAAAAGGTGACAGAAAACAGTGTGCCAGAATGGCTTCAATGGGACTGCGAAGCGGCGAAAAAATCGACCTGATCTGTCCCACAAACGGCTCTTCCTGTATTTTTAAGGTCAATGGCGGAACGCTCAGCCTTGACAGCGACTCAATAAAGACTATTTTTGTAAAACCGATATAACCGCTTTTTTGTCGATTTGATAATAACTTCGACAGCAAACAGAGAAAACCATTTTTATTCTGGGTCAAGTTGATCCAGTTTTTTTAGTCACAGCAACTTAGGTGCAACTAACATTTATCACCTCCACGAACATAGCTTTAAATCAGAAAAATGAGAAAGAGAAGAAAACTATGACAACAGTGAACCTTCGAAAGATGAAGCTCAACCAGGCCGGGACAATTGAAAGTGTCCGTGTTGGGGGTGAGTTAGGCCGAAGAATTCGGGAAATGGGGCTCACCCCAGGTACGAAAATAACAATCCAGGGAAGAGCGCCGCTGAATGATCCGGTATCGCTCAGAGTCCTGGGTTCTACTCTGACATTGAGAAATAACGAGGCCGAATATATCAGTGTAGAAGTCACTTAATGTCGTGCAACGTAAGAGATTAGAGACCAACTATCTAAAATGACACAAACATTTATCATCACAACTGTCATCATTGTTTGTTTACTATTTTTAGGCAGACATTTCTATAGACAATGGAAACAGGCCAGAGAGGAACAATCGACTTGCGGTGGTGGATGCGCAGGTTGCAATGTCTCTTCTGACTGTGACCAGAACAAAGATAATCGACTTGAATAAAAGTACTATGACAACAACTGAAAACCAATCAGCAGACGTACCAAAAAAGAAAATATCCATGGCGCTGGCTGGCAACCCAAATGCCGGCAAAACAACTCTTTTCAATCAGCTGACCGGTGCCAGGCAGCATGTGGGCAACTACCCGGGTATTACCGTTGATTATAAGGAGGGTTATTTTCAACAGAATGACCGTGACATAACACTTATCGATCTGCCCGGCACCTATTCGATGACCGCATACTCTGCAGAAGAACTGGTTGCCAGGGATCATCTTGTCAATACCAAACCGGAAGTGGTCATCAATATTGTCGATGCCTCAAATCTGGAGAGAAACCTCTATCTGACCCTGCAGTTTATGGAGCTTGGGGTTCCGGTGGTCATCGCTCTCAACATGATCGATGTTGCCAGGGACCGGGGAATTACAATCAAAGCGGATCAGCTGTCCAAACTTCTTGGAGTTCCCGTTGTTCCTATTATCGCAAGGTCAGGCCAGGGTTGCTTAGCCTTGATCGATGCGGCGATTGAGGTAGCCGAAGCCAATAAAGATTGGCAGCCCCTTGAAATCAGCTATGGCGACGACCTGGACCAGACCGTCTGGGATCTGGTTGATATGGTTGAACAGAATAGTTTCCTTACCGACACCTACCCTGCCCGTTTTACTGTTCTTAAATGGCTGGAAAATGACGAGCAGATTATTTCCAAAGGTAATTCTGTTGACACTGAATTGAGTAACCGTATCAGCAAGAAAGTCGGCAAGGTAACCGATCACCTGCAGAAAACCATGGATATCTACCCGGAATCCTTGATTGCCGATCACCGATATGGATATATCAAATCGATCATGAGAGATAACGTTCAGACCCATAAATTCGATACCGACCGGCTCTATACTTCGGACAAGATCGACAAGGTCGTCACCAACCGGCTCCTTGGACCGGTTATTATGCTGCTTGTTATTTTCGGTTTGTATCAGTTTACCTTTTCCTGGAGTGAAATGCCGGTCGCCTGGCTCGAATCGTTTTTCGGTTGGCTGGGAGGGGTAGCCGATGAGCTGCTTCCCGACGGACTTGTTAAATCGATGATTATCTCAGGAGTAATTGATGGAGTTGGCGGAGTACTTGGCTTTGTTCCTTTGATTCTTTTTATGTTTTTCGGCATAGCGATCCTGGAAGATTCCGGATATCTGGCGCGAGTTGCCTATATGATGGATAGAGTATTTCGTATTTTCGGGCTGCATGGCTCTTCGGTAATGCCGTTTATCGTCTCCGGTGGAATTGCAGGCGGTTGTGCTGTACCCGGCGTGATGGCCACCAGAACACTTCGCTCTCCCAAGGAACGAATGGCCACACTTTTAACTGTCCCCTTTATGAACTGCGGCGCCAAGGTCCCTGTTCTGGCTCTGCTGATTGGAACTTTTTTTACCGAACATAAAGCCAGGTATATGTTCCTGTTCACCTTATTGGCCTGGCTGGTAGCCCTGATTGTGTCAAAGATCTTTCGCATGACGGTACTCAAAGGTGAACCGACCCCCTTTGTCATGGAGTTGCCGCCCTATCGACTGCCGACTCTGCGAGGTCTGCTCATCCACACCTGGGAACGGACATGGCAGTATATCAAGAAGGCGGGAACCGTTATTCTCGCTATATCCATTCTCCTCTGGGCACTAATGACCTTTCCAGGACTTTCGGAGAAAGACAGCGCATCCTTTGAACAGAAGCGCCAGACCATAACCGACCGGTTCTATAAAGAAATTGGTGCGCAACATGTGAAAGGCACCCTCGATCTTAAAAAACAGGCCAAAATACTGCGAGAACGGCTGGAGGAGACTAACTGGGAGGAGGCCGAAGCAGCCTTACGCTACTCCATTGCCGGTCGGATCGGGACTTCTCTTGAATCGCTGTCAACGCTTGCCGGGTTTGACTGGCGAACCAATATCGCTCTGGTCGGCGGGTTTGCCGCCAAAGAGGTGATCATATCCACACTCGGCACCGCCTACTCCATGGGAGAGGTGGATGTGGAAGAGCCTGAATCGCTCAGCAAGCGGCTGGCCAAAGATCCGGGATGGAACAAGGTCACCGCGGTTGCGGCCCTTGTGTTTATCATGTTTTACGCCCCCTGCTTTGTCACCGTTGTCTGTATTGCCAAAGAATCATCATGGGGATGGGCCGCCTTTTCCATGGCATTTAATACCATTTTTGCCTTTGGTTTTGCCGTTCTGGTGTTTCAGTTGGGGAAAGGATTTGGGTTGGGGTAGTGAAACGTTTCAGTTTTACTGTTTTGACCAGTTCAAAGTAAACCTTATAAGGAAATATAACGGCCGCAGTGATCTTTCAAAGATTGGTGCGGCCTCCTGCCTAGCAATGACCTATCGTTTTTCGTCACGAAAAAGTAAAACGTATGCTCAATTTCAATATCATCTCAAGTTCATTCGGCTGATGCATGCGAAATGACGCATAAACAAATCTCTTGCTCATTTCTAACCAAGTAGTAAAGCAACCACCACGATCTCAGTATCCTTTTTTCCCTGTCTAAATAGGTTGACTCCCTATGCTTTTTTATTTAGGCTTGTATGAGACCATAATACCTAACAATAAAATATCTCGTAATTTCTTCGGATTTTATCCGGCATTGTGTAATGCCAACGGAGGAAGAGTTTGGCTATCTATGCGTTAGAAGACAGGATTCTGTTCGACGCTGCCGGTCCCGGCGATTCTGATACTGCGGCAGATTCCGCTTCTGATGGGGAAAATGCACCCATCGAGTCGGAGCCAACCTCCGAGCAGCAGGCTGCAGCTGAAAAAGAGAATTCCACCGACAAATCTGAGTCCTCATCCCAACCGGAAGATAAACCTGAACAGGATGAAGAAAAAACTTCATCTCAGAATTCCGCCACCGATGAATCTGCAGACAACCCAGGCTACACTTCCGGAACTGAAAGTGAGTCTAGCGGGGAAAGTGCGCAGACCGCTACCGAAGATACGACAGAATCGACCCGGGAACAGGACGCCACTGCAGAAACAGAATCAACAGATTCAGATTCCCAAGATGAAAAACAGCTGACAGACGACGACCAGGAAGAGGAAGAGAAAAACGAGATCGCCTTTGTGTCCGATTCACTGACCGACAAGGAAGTGATCATCGAAGCCCTGGAAGAGGAAGAGATCGAAGTAGTTGTGGTTGACTCCACCGCTTCCGGTCTGGATGTGATTAGTGAAACGTTGGAAGAGCAGCAGGATATCGTTGCCGTTCATATCTTCTCCCACGGCGGTGACGGCCATTTTACACTGGGAACAGATGTGATCGATTCGGGTGCTCTTGAAGCCAATAAAGAGCAGTTTCAGAGTTGGGCTGGTGCTTTCACCCAAGATGGCGACATCAACCTCTATGGTTGTAAAATTGCAAAGAGCGCTTCCGGCAAAGCCTTTATTTCCAGACTGGCCGAGCTAACCCGGGCCGATGTGGCCGCCTCAACCGATGATACCGGCAGTCCCTCCACCGGCGGCGACTGGCAGCTGGAATATACAACCGGTGTTGTCTCTTCTGCCCTGTCCATGGACAAGGTCCGGACAGCCTCACTGCTGCCGACCTATACGGTCGATTCCCTGGATGATAACGACGACGGTGTCTGGGGCAACGGTCACGATACCCTGCGCGAGGCGATAGGTCTTGCCAATGCTTCACCAGGTATTAATGACGAGATTGTCTTCCATGCCAACCTGGGAACTGGCACCATTGTTCTTGGCGGCACAGAGCTTACCATCACGGACTCGCTTTCCATTTACGGTAATGGATGGATCACCATCGATGGGGACGGCAACAGCCGGATTTTCAATATCAATGATGGTCTTGCTGCCAATATCGATGTTGCCCTGACTGGCCTGACGCTGACGGGCGGCAATGTTACCGGCCAAGGTGGCGCCGTCTATAGTCGGGAAAATCTGAATATCAACAACTGTACCATTACCACCAATACAGCCACAGAACAAGGTGGTGGTGTATTTACCAGGACTGATTCCGGCATAACCAGTATCGAAAACTCCACCATCTCGGACAACTCAACCAATGGTGGAAGGAAAATGTATGGCGGCGGCGTGTACGCCAGGACTGAAAGCAACGGCGAAACCATCATCTCAAACTCGACCATTTCCGGGAATATATCCTCATCTGGCGGCGGCGTGGCTGTACACAATTTGAGCGGCACAACCAGTATCGACAATTCAACTATATCCGGAAATAATGCCCCACGTGGCGGCGGTGTGTGGATATTTACTGATTTAAGCGGCACAACCAGTATCGACAATTCCATCATTTCCGGGAATACTGCCCTATCTGACGGTGGCGGCGTGTTAGCCGGTACTAAAAACAACGGCGAAACCATCATCTCAAATTCCACCATCACGGACAACTCGACCAGTGGAAGTCACGCTAGTGGCGGCGGTGTGTATACCTGGACTTTCTCCGGCGGTACAACAACTATCTCAAACTCCACCATCTCAGGCAACTCGACCAGTGGAAGTCACGCTAGTGGCGGCGGCATATATGCTATAACCAAAGATATAGACAGCACAACCTCCATCTCTTATTCAACGATCTCGAATAACTCAACAGGTGGAAATTATGCTGAGGGTGGCGGTGTGTATACCTGGACTTGCTCCGGCGGTACAACAACTATCTCAAACTCCACCATCTCCAACAACTCGACCGGC
>CAZLGM010000007.1:0-38259 GCA_964558875.1 uncultured Desulfocapsaceae bacterium | reverse complement strand
GCACCGCCGCCTAAAATGATTAGCAAAATTTTCATATCAATAGTCTCTACTCAGTTAATCTTCTTTTCTTTTATGCCAAAAAAAGATATCGTAAATAATTCCTTAGAAAATGGTTGAAATCATTACCATATTAAGAACATAGACTCTAACTCAACTACTTAAATTCCTTCAATACAAATATCGAGCAAACAGATGAAACAAACGCTGATTATTTTGATACTTCCTCTCTTTCTTATCACCGGTTGCGGTCCGGCAGTGAAACTGAAGCGACTGAAACCGGCTGAAATTGATATGTCATCCATGCGCCGTTTAGCTGTTCTGGATTTTGAATATTCCAACCGGGGATACCGCACAGCCGCGGATCTCATCGTGGGAATCATCGCCCACAGCATCGGTGTTGATGCAGGCAGCTCAAGCGATGCCAGGGAGGCAGCCTCATACGCCACCGAACAGCTCATTGGCGCTCTGGCAAGCACACATTATTTTAAACTGATTGATGCTTCCAAACTATACAGTGCCGGTCCACGCACACCCGAAGCGATACGACAGCAATGCCGGGAACTGGGAATAGACGCATTGCTTACATCACGCCTTGATTCGGCCGAATGCAACTTGTCAGACCTTGCCAAAGAGGAAACAGTAACTCATCCGGAGACCAAACAGAAGATGGTTGTCACTACTCCCTGGAAACAGCAGAGCTGTGAACTACTGCTGTCCTATCGAATCATCCGACCATCAGACAGCAGCATTGTCGCCCAAAAATCCTTTTCTGAGTACCGGTACAACTCTGTTCCACTTGATCAGGTAGAAAGCCTGCCTGATCCAACCTTTCTTTTGTACCAGATGATTGATGTGATCATTCCTGAAATCCCACGTCAGTTGGTCCCCTACACCGTTACCGAAATACGTTTTCTTAAAGAGGACAAGAGCTACGATCCTGAGATGAAAAAAGCCCGTACCCTTGCCGAGGCTGGAGATATCACCAAAGCCCGCCAGCTCTATTACCAGCGTTGGCAGGCAACTCATAATATCGCTGCCGGCTATAATGCTGCTGTTCTATTTGAGGCAGAGGGAAAACTTGAAAGGGCTCTTAAGCTGCTGGATGAGATGATCACCAAAACAGGCGATTCATCGGTAACACGTGAACGACGTCGGGTCGCCCGTGCACTGGAGGAAAAGAAAGCGGCAGAAAAACAGCTTCGTTAACAGTGTCCGTCCAGAAACGGCCTTTTTCTCCTAACTCTTCGTTGCATAGAAAAATTCATCCTCGGAGGTAAGCGAAGACTCCGATATCGCTTATATGCCTGTGGTAAATTTTTCTCTACGCCTCGATTTAGATGAAAAATTCTCGCTTCTGGACAGGCACTAACTATCACGACTATAGGCGGAAAGCAGAATGGATAATTGAATATACTGTTATCCAAAGCTCATTTCCACATACGGTTCAACAGTTGACAGAAACCAGCAGTAGAATACAACTGCTCCAGAGATAACAGCTAAATATAACCATCCTTTCCAGCGATCAAGTTTGCTGTGAGCATTTGGTTCGATTCCATACTCTAAGGGATCAAGGTTATGGTTCTGGTATTTATCAGACACTGATTGGACAAAATGCCAGACCCAAAATGGTACGATTTCATTTTCAAGATAATTATTGAAACGGAAGTCCATTGATCGGTTCGACAGCTTTTTACCGTTCCAGTTCTCATAGGCCAGATGAAAGACCTGATACTCTGGAATTTCAAGAAGATTTGCCACAAACTGAACCGCCTCTACCTCATTGAGAGTATAGTCGTATAATCTATTTGAAAGAGTAAGTGTCCTCATGATGCGCTTTCATGTGGCAATTATTGCGTCAGGTATTAGCCCAGTTATACACCTCGCTCAATTCATTTTACTATAAAGCCCTCTTCTACACTAGTGTCATGTCAAATGATGCTCTTTCTGGTTGTTCAATGCATCTTTGTGCAATTTGTTTAAGACAAATTTTGTCACTAGCGTCTATATAAATCCGTTCGTGAGGAGCATTAATTTCATCATTCAATTCAAAAAATCCTTTCAAACGTATAATTACCCATTCAGGTTTGCGTGTTCACAACAACCCGTCCAATAAGTTTATCTTCAATCAGGCTGGTTGCTTTTTGAATTGTATCATCAAGATTTATTTCAGTGGTGTTGGTTTCTAAAGCTTCAAGATCCAGATGGACTGCAATTTGCGCCCAGGCGGATTCACGATCAGGTTTGGGAGCATAAACACTGTCCACACCGGCTAAAGTGATTCCACGCAAAATAAACGGCGCGACAGTTGCAGGAAAATCCATACCTTGGGCAAGACCACAGGCAGCTACAGCGCCTCCATATTTAATCCCGGCACAAACATTTGCCAATGTATGGCTGCCAACACAGTCAACAGCGGCTATCCAGCGCTCTTTGGCAAGCGGTCTCCCTTTATCGGAGAGCTCAGCCCGATCGATCGTCTCTTTAGCACCAAGAGTCTTTACATGCCGAGACTCTTTTCCGGGTTTGGTGGAAGCTATAACGTTGTAACCAAGATTAGAGAGAATGCGGGTGGAAATACTGCCTACTCCTCCACTGGCTCCGGTGACCAGCACATCTCCCATATCTGGTGTGATTCCATGTTGTTGTAACTTTAAAATACACAGCATGGCAGTATAGCCTGCAGTCCCTACAGCCATAGCCTGTTTAGCAGTCATAGTGTCCGGAAGTCTTATCAGCCAATCACCATTGATACGCGCTTTTTGAGCAAGTCCACCCCAGTGGACTTCTCCCACTCCCCAACCATTGAGAAGTATACTATCACCTGTTTGCCAATCTTTATGATTGCTCTGCGTAACAGTTCCGGCAAAATCAATACCCGGTATCATAGGCCAGTGTCTGACGACAGGAGCCTTGTTGGTAATCGCAAGAGCATCTTTGTAATTGAGAGTTGAATATTCGACACTAACAGTGACATCTCCTTCCATAAGGTCAGCATCATCAACCGAAGTGAGCTTAGGCTGTACTCCTTCATCAGTTTTATTGAGTAGAATAGCTTTAAACATAATGACTCCTTTTAGATGATTGAAATTCAGGTGCTATCTGATAGAAAAACTGCTGTTGAAAAATCAGTAGAGGTTTTTTACTTTTTACGAGTTTTGCTCGCAGGACGGCTCCCTCCCAACCTATCCAGAAATAGGACGCGAGATCTGCACAATCATTACTGTCGGAAAGTTCTCCGATGTGTTTAGCGTGCTCGAAGAGTCGGCAGAGACGTTTTTCCCAGTCTTGAAAAATAGATTCTATTTGATCACGAAAAGGGTCATCCAACTGTGAAAGCTCTTGGCCAAGATTGCCGATAAGACAACCACGAGCGTAATGATACTTTTCCATGCCTACCATAGCATCTGCGATAAAAGCGTTTAACCTTTCCAGTGGAGTCAGCTCCTCATTATCAAAAAAACGGTCCAGTTTTTTTTCAAAGTAATTGGCGTAATTGTTTATGACAGCTGTACCGAAATCTTCTTTGCTTTTGAAGTAATGATAGAATGAGCCCTTTGGAACGTTGACCCTTTTTAAAATCTCGTCAATACCTGTTCGGCTGAAACCTTTTTCGGTAAGAATTGCAGTGGCACAGTCAATTAAACGTTTTTTCGTAGAGGAATGTGAGAGTCCACTGCCTGGTGGTCGCCCTCTTTTCTTTTTCAGTAGTGTTCCCATATAATTTAATTAGACCGATCGTCTAGAAATGTCAACGAGATATTTTATAGAGCTTTGACGTGGTAACATATAATGAGTGTCGGGAGTTGAGGATTTAAGGTGTTTCCTGATTATCCTTCAAGGGAAAAGTGTCGAATTTTGGCATGTTAAATCTCGACCAGCAAAAATCATATACCGAAAATTTACTTTCGTATATAATGCTGAATGATATACTCTGAAAAGTTTTGTATGTTTGGCCATTATCTACTCACTCCCTAACAAGAGGAACAAGACCATGAACTTAAATGATTTGCTGAAGCTAGGCGCCCAGGTTTTTCAAAAAAGCGACCTTAGCGGTAAAGCCGGCTCGAACCTTGATCCCGGTTCAATTATTGCAGCTATAACAGGGCTGACGGGAGGAAAAGGTTTTGATATCGGCTCAATTATTAACAAACTGGATATCGGAGGATTGGGTGATATCTCAAAAACATGGCTGGGTGATGGTACCAACGGGTCTATCTCTCCCAACCAGGTTGTAGATGTCATGGGTAAGGACAAGATAGCCGACTTTGCCGCTCAGCTTGGTCTTTCCCCAGATGAGGCTGCAGGAGGTTTATCTGAAGCCCTTCCTCAAATGATCGATAAAGGCTCATCTGGAGGGTCGCTGCTCGACTCTTTAGGCGGTATGGATGATGTGATCGGACTGGCCGGCAAACTGTTCGGCAGATAACAATAGTTCATCTCTCTTTTTTTAAAGGCCGCCTGAATCTCTCTTCAAGGTGGCCTTTTCTTTTGCTGTCAAACTAAGGCCAATTGTGGTTTAATAAATGCTTCTATTATCAACCCAATTCGCTTTTCTTCGAGGCTAGCCATTAATCAGCAATCTCAAAGACATCTTGTCGCTGTTGATCTCGGTTCCAACAGTTTCCATATGGTTGTCGCCCGAATCGAAGATGGCCACGTTCATATTCTCGACAGATTGAAAGAGATGGTCCGTCTGCGGGCCGGTCTCGACAGCAATAATAAAATTACTGAAAAAGCACGCAAACATGCTCTTGGTTGTCTTGCCAGGTTCGGCGAACGGGTGAAAGGTTTGCCGAAGGGAAGCGTGGCTGCGGTCGGCACCAAAACACTACGACAGGCAGAAAATTCCAAAGAGTTCCTAAAAAAAGCAACTCAGGCTCTGGGCCACCCAATCTCCATTATCGCCGGCAAGGAAGAGGCCCGACTGATCTATCTTGGCGTTTCGCATTCCCTGGCAAAAGAAGACGGCAAACGGTTGGTCATGGATATCGGCGGTGGCAGCACCGAACTGATCATTGGCGAAGACTTTAAACCGCTCCATCTTCGCAGCCTGGACATGGGATGTGTCAGCATCAGTAAGAGCTGTTTTCCGGACGGCCAGCTGGCAGAAGCCAACTGGGAAAAAGCGAAAATTGCCGCCCACATGCAGCTGCGACCGGTGAGGCATCCATATAGAACAATCGGTTGGAACTCGGTAACCGGCGCTTCCGGAACAATCAAGACTGCGGGTCGAGTCATCCACAGACTCAACAGTGATCATTACGACATCACTCTGGATCGACTGTATATGGTTCGTGATACGATGATTGACGCCGGCAATCTGGACAACCTTGAACTGCCTGGTCTCGGCATTGATCGCAAACCTGTTTTTGCAGGCGGGTTGGCTGTTCTTATTGCCGCTTTTGAGGCTTTGCAGATCGGGAAGATGCAGGTTTCCGATGGAGCGTTACGCGAAGGGTTGCTCTACGATCGGTTGGGCCGTATTCAAAGCGAGGATATCCGCCTGGAAACCATCACTCACACCCAGGAACGGTTCGGCATAAGCCGGGAACATGCCCGGCGTGTCAGCAAAACCGCGCAACAGTTGTTCAGCTTTGTTGAAGAAGGCTGGCAATTACAACTGGAGCATGCTGAAGTTCTCCATTGGGCGAGCAGTCTTCATGAAATCGGGTTGGCTGTTTCTCATTCCGGTTTCCATAAACATGGAGCCTATCTACTGGACAACGCCGACCTGCCCGGCTTTTCTTTTGAGGAGCAAGATTGGATGAGCGTGCTTGTTCGCTGCCACCGAAAACGAATTTCAAAAGAGCTTTTCGACACCCTGCCAAGCCACTGTTTTCGAACGGCTGTCAGACTGACAGTCCTTCTTCGTCTGGCTGCCATGCTGCATCGATCGAGAAAGGACGAACGAGCAACCATTAAAAGCTTGACACCTACGGATAAGGGTCTGAAAATTCAATTCAGGAAAAATGAGTTGAAGAATCATCCACTCCAGCTTGTCAGCCTCAAACAGGAAGCAGAGTATTTAAAAGAAGTTGCCTTTATACTTGAACTCTCTTGATATTGCTTCCCCGCACAACCAACCTTAATTCACGGTAGACGAAAGGTTCCATTAAATACCCGAGTATTATCATCAACATAGAACCTGGCAGATGTCTGTGCAAGTAGTCGGGTAACCCCTTTCCATGCATTTGCATACAGGGTACTCGGATATTCTGTTGATTCAGGTGGTTGCCACCGTGGCTTTCCCAGACAGTAACTTTTCTCGCCGGATAATAATGAAGATCCTCCGCCAAGAATAGATGAGCCTTGAGCAGAGCAAAGGTTTTTATCAGTCAAGACCCAACGATGAGTTCCCCAGGCAGGCCCATGTGTCATTAATACAAGCCTGGTCATGGACTTACATCCTTTAACACCAATGACAGCACTTTGTGGGGAATCCGGATTATAATGGTGGCCATCTATGGGACTGATGATCCGCAGTTCACATTCCTTCGGCTTATTCGGAGCTGTTGTGGAAATACCAAAACTTAGTCCTTTTACAAACGGGGAAGACAAATCATCATCAAAGGCAGTGGCCCAAGCATTGATGTTATCACCAGGTGGTGGCGCAGGTAAAACAACTCGATACGGCGGCGCGCTGGCAGAGTCAGTCTGAAAATAATCAATACCTGAAAGTTTATAATCAAAGTTATCCAACAGGAATTCAACCCTGTCCACACCCTCGCATCCCGTTAAAACCACTTCAAGCACAAGCGGTGCTTCCGACGACACATTGGATGTATCAGCAGGTGAGGTCAATACCATTTCACATTCATCTGATGTAGGTGAATCGTCATCCGGTATTCTGAAACGTTCTGCGTTGATGTTTGTGTGAATATCGATTGGTTTCTTCTTTGGCTCTTTTGTCGGTTTGTTTACGCCAATCTGTATGCCTGAATGAGAAGATCCCCTATTCTTCTTTGCCATTCCCATGGAACGCCTATTCAAATCCGACAACCTTTTCCTGTCAGTATCTCTTGCTAGCTTTTTTTTATAGTAGCGCAGGCCATTCAACGCTTTTGCTTTATCATGATAGAAAATTCCGTTCTGCTTTTTGCAGTCTTTCTCTAAAATCCGTTTTTCCAGACTATATTGCTTATTTTTATTCAAAAAAGTCAGCCTCAAACAATACCCTGTAACTGTTTGTTCACACCGTTTCTTTGCCGACTGATATCCAATATTCTTATAAAACTGACCTACCCTCTTTTTAAGACATTCCTGAGAGGTCACTTTTTTCCTGTCCACCTTGCCCCCACTGCAGCAGTATCCTGTAATTTTTTTCTCACAAGACGTTTCGGCACCCACTTTTTTATCAAAAAACTGCCCTCCATTGTTTTTACAGGTTCCGTAGGTTGTTTTATATACCTCTGCTTTTTCACCACAACAGTATCCTTTTTTCAGCATCAGACAGCTCAACTTGGCCAACCGAGAGTTACTCTCATCTATAAAAGAACCTTTACAACGGCTTTCTTCCAACTTCTGCTTTGACAGTCTTCCATTCCGACAGCAGTACCCTTTGGGCGAACTTTTCTCTTTTTTCTTTTCCAACTGTTTTAATTTCTTCGACAAATTCTTTGGCGACTCTGTCTTTTTTACAAGATCCTTTTTTTGATACTCAGATAAATCAGCTCCCTGTTTTTTCTGACCGCTCATGACTGTTGAGGGGAAAACAAAAAAACAAAACAGTACAAAAAGGATAATTGCTGTTGCCTTTTTCATTTTGGAACCTCCTTAACTGAGAAAGTTTGTCAATGTTCGACAGAGCTCAAGTCTTCTGTTGTTTGTAATGCTACTATTGCAGAATAATTACTTCAGTAATAAGAGTCATTGTAGCTGGAAAAGGTTCATTTTTTTAATTCCTGAAGTACCCAAGAGAAACTGTTGTGCAGAAGTTATGTCATAAACTGCAGAAACAGTTGCCTGAACCCGTGAGCGCCCTTAAGGAAGTGCTCTTGGAGTGCATTCAACCATATACTCGCGGCACTAAGATCTCTCTGAACCGATGATGTGTTCAGTTTCTTGATTTTCCAGGACGACTAAAAACGTTCAGCATGAATGAACGTAAATACCGATCAGATAATCGATCAGCCACCTTTCAACACATTGATAATGAAGGTGGAGTAGGTGGGAATCAAACCAAGCAGCACCATGGCGCCGGTGAGCACAATCAGGCTTGAGCGCTGAACGACGGTGATGGTGAGAGGTGAAAGTGACGGGACATCACTGATATAGGCCTCTTTAACCAACAGCAGGTAATAGTAAAGAGATACTGTCGAGTTGAGTGCGGCAAAGATCACCATAGCATAATAACCTTGCTCTGCAGCTGCACCAAAGAGCAGGAACTTTCCGGCAAATCCTGCAAGCGGTGGAATACCTCCCAAGGAGAACATGGTCAGCATAAGGATGGCTGCCAGCAATGGACTCTGCACCGACATTCCCCGCAACGAAGCAAAAACTTCCGCCCGTTGTCTGCCGACAATGCCGATAATGAAAAAGGCGGCATAGTTGGAGGCCCCGTAGACAAACAGATAATAAATGATCGAAGAATAGGCGCTCACTTCGGTGCCGGCCATGGCCATGATGATATAACCGGCCTGGGCAATGGATGAGTAGGCCATAAACCTTCGTAGATTGCGCTGCTTCAAGGCTCCCAGGTTACCGACAGTCATGGTTGTTGCAGCCAGGATCAGCAGAGGAGTTTTAAGAAAATCATGCAATGGCGCCAGCGGACCGTTAATGATAATCAGCAGAAAAGCAATACCTGTTGCTTTGGAAGATACGGAGATAAAGGCGGTGACCGGTGTGGGAGATCCCTCATAGACATCAGGGGCCCACATATGAAAGGGAAACAATGTCAACTTGAATCCCATTGCCGCAAATATAAAAAAGACCGCCATCAGTAACAGGGGATGATCGGGATTCTGTTTGGCAAAGGCGAGAATGGCCTCAAATTCCAGACTGCCGCTGCACCCGTAAAGAAAGGAATAGCCAAACAGCAGCAGACCTGTGGCAAGCGATCCCATGATAATATATTTGGTGGACGCCTCAACCGAGAGATGATCCTGCTTCTGATAGCCGCTCAAGATATAAAGCGGAATAGTGGCCAGTTCCATGCCGATGAACAGCGTTAACAGATCAGTGGCGGAGACCACCGCAAACATACCCACGGTGGAAAAGAGGATAATGGCAAAAAACTCGCCCTGATATTTGAGCGTACCCCTGATGTTCTCACCGGCTCTGAAATAAGTCTGTGATAATAGAACAGCAAACAGGGCCGACAGGACGAAAATCTGCTTGAACAGCAGAGTTGTCCCGTTGACCTTATAGGTGCCCAGGTAGAGGAACTGCTGATCGTATGGGAGAAATAGAAGAAGCAGAAAACAGAGTACCAGGCCGAACCAGCAGACATGAAAACTCCTCTCACTCTTTTCACTTGGAAAAAAGAGATCGACAACCAGAACGCCAAAACCAAGGAGCAGCAGAAAAAAATCGGGCAGTATCAAAGACATCATAACCTTACCGCATTAAGTTGTTGAATATCGGATGAACCGCGCCGTTCACCAGGTCGACAATCCAGCCCGGCAGGATTCCCATACCGAACAGGGTAAAAACCAGGATTGTGACCGGTACTTTCTCTACAAAGGATGCATCGGACAGGGCCTGAAATTTCTCGGAAATTGGGCCATTAACCAAGGAGTTAACTGTTCGCAGTACATAAACCGCGGTTACCACAATGGACAGCACAGCCAGAACGGTGCACACCCTGTTCAGGGTAGCCGGGTTGGCAAAAGAGCCGACAAAAACATTGGCTTCGGCAACGAATCCGGAGAGGCTGGGCAGCCCCAATCCGGCCAGACCGGCAATCACAAAGGCGACCGATAGAAAGGGCATCACCTTCATCAGGCCGCCCATCTCCGAGACCGTTCGAGTGTGGGTTCTACCGTAGATCATACCGATGAGGCAGAAGAAAAGGGCTGTCATCAATCCGTGGGAAATCATCTGAAGAACAGCGCCTTTCAGGCCGGTATAGGTCATTGCAGTGAGGCCGAAAAGGACCAGACCGCAATGGGAAACCGATGAGTAGGCGGTGATATACTTGAGATCGGTCTGCCGGATGGCGCCGAATGCCCCATACACAACATTGATGGTCACCAGAACGAGGAAGAACGGCATCCATACCTGTGCCCCTTCCGGCAACAGATACATGGCTGCTCTCAAACAACCGTAGCCGCCCAGTTTCATCAATACTCCGGCATGGAGCATGGAAACGGCGGTTGGGGCCGAAGCATGACCGTCCGGCGACCAGGTGTGAAACGGAAACAGAGCGCCAAGCACGCCGAATCCGACGAAGATAATTGGAAACACCCAGTTCTGGAAAGAGGCAGAGTATTGAACCTGTGACAGTAGCGTCAGATCAAAGGTCTGCAGACCGGACTCATAATATAAGGCTAAGATACCGGCCAGGATAAAGGCAGAACCGGCCACCAGCATCAGGGTCAGCTTCATGGCGGCATATTCTTTTCTGCCGGTACCCCAAAGACCGATCAACAGGTACATGGGCAGTACAGCTATCTCATAAAAGAGAAAGAATGTGAACAGGTCAAGTGAAACAAACACACCATAGACACCTGCTACCAGAACATTTAACAGAATAAAAAATTCTTTGGATTGTTTCTCCACTTTCCAGCTGGCCAGGATGCCACAGAAAATCACGATTCCAGTGAGCAGCATCATCAGCACTGAGATTGCATCGACACCGATGTTGTATTCGATGTTCATGATCGAAAACCAGGGAATCTTCCAGGTAAAAAGAAAGAGGCTGGCATTTCCATCGGTCACTGCTGGATTGGCCGCAGACGTCTCAATAAACTTAAACGTCAGCAGGATGATAAGAGCCAGATTCAAGCCGTTGCCCCACAGCGAGATATTCTTCACCGTCATATGGTTGTCCTGCTTGACCGGTAAAGACAACAGTGCGATGAAAAAGGGAATCAGCCAGATAATTGTTAATAGGAAAGGTCCGTTCATAGTTTCGTTACATTTGGGTCCATTAAAAAATTCCTAAACAGAGCAACAAAATACAGCCAACAACGGTGGCGCCAATATAGACCCGCAACTGGCCGGTTTGAGAGAGCCGGACCAACTTGCCGCCCTGTTGGAGAATAACCGCGGTCAGATCCATTGCCCCATCGACTACCCGTCGATCAAACCACTTGATCGGTGCGGCAACAAAGCGGAAGATGATCTGATGGGTGATAAAGAGATATATCTCATCAATGTAAAACTTGTTGTCGACTAACCTGTACAGCCCACCAGTTTTTTCTTTCACCTTTTCGGCCAGGGTGGTCTCGCCTTTACCGTAAAAGACCCAGGCAAGTACGATGCCGACAACACCTACCAGCCCTGCCGCAATGGGCAGCCACACCGGATGACTTAAGTGAACTTCCGGCAGCTCCATGGGAGGCAGGAAGATATGACTGAACACATGTCTTGACAGGAAACCGGCAGCAACCGATGGGATTGCCAGAGCAACAATGGAAAAGGTCATGAACGGGTCTTCATGGGCATGGCTGATATCGGATTTGGGTTTGCCGTGAAAAATCAGAAAGAAGAACCTGAACATGTAGAAGGCAGTGAGGCCACCGACGGTAAGCCCGACAACAAAGGTGCCGATATGGCCCGATTGCAGGGCAGCCAACAGTATTTCATCCTTTGACCAAAAGCCGGCCAGTGGGAAAATACCGCCGATAGCTAAGCAACCGATAAGCAGCGACCAATAAGTTTTGGTCATTTTCTTTTTTAGACCGCCCATGTCATCGATAAAGTTGGAATGGACAGCATGAATAACGGCTCCTGCTCCTAAAAAGAGCATGCATTTAAAAAATGCGTGGGTGAACACATGAAACATGGAGGCGGAGAAACCAAGCGTGTTGATAGACGAGCCCCCATGGATGTGAGCCATCTTGGCAACCCCCAGGGAAAACATCATGTACCCGAGCTGTGACAGTGTGGAAAAGGCAAGAATTCGTTTAATATCCCGCTGGGTAATGGCGATGACTGCAGCAAAAAGCGCGGTGAAAGCACCAATTACCTTGATCACTTCCATGGTATAATCGGCTGCAGCAAACAGGGGAAACATCCTGGCAGTCAGATACACACCGGCCACGACCATTGTGGCTGAATGGATGATGGATGAAACCGGAGTCGGTCCTTCCATGGCGTCCGGCAGCCAGATATGAAGCGGAAACATGGCAGATTTGCCCCAACCACCAGCAAAAATGAGCAGGGTAGCGAGGGTCAGCAGATTAATGGATATAGAGCCCAACATGAAGGTGGAACTTAATTTTTCCGCGGTCTCAGGGCTGTTCAATACCTGGAAATCAAAGCTTGAGCTGAAGTAGCTGACCAGAATGATGCCGATCAGAAACAGGGCATCGGCAAACCGGGTCAGAATGAATGCTTTTTTGGAAGCGGCAACAGCAGACGGCTTTTCATACCAGAAACCGATGAGGGCATAAGATGAGACACCGACCAGCTCCCAGAAAACAAACATCTGCAGAATATTAGATGACACCACCAGACCAAGCATGGAGAAAGCGAACAGGGAAAGCAGCGCGAAAAAACGGCTGAACCCTGAATCGTCTTTCATATAGCCGATGGAGTAGACATTCACGAAAAAAGCAATGACGGTAATGACCACAATCATCATCACCGAAATAGGATCAAGATAAATGCCCATATCAGCGGTCAGTCCCTCGCTGAAATTGAGCCATTCTACCTTGACGGCAACCAGTGTCCTGTCCGGAAACAGTTCAGGATGAGCCAGCACCTTTTTGATATAGGCCCAGACCACACCGAACCCGACAATCATGGAACAGATTGAAAAGGCAACGGATATGAAGCCATTAAACAATCTGTAGTAACGACCAAGCCACAGAGCGATTACAACAAATGCCAGCAACGGGAAAAGAAGGATCAGATAGCTGTGAGTAAGAATCGCATCAACCATGGAGTTCCTCCAATCCCTGAACATCAAGGCGTTTTTTCCGCCGATACATGGAGATGATAATGGCCAGCGCCACTGCCATTTCACAGGCGGAAACCGCCATCACGAAAATTGGAAAAACAGCCCCGGCAACCGGATCGTCACTTCTGAAATAGGCAAATGAGATAAAATTGATGTTGGCACCGTTTAAGATAATCTCAACGGAAAGCAGAATACCGATAAGATTACGCCGGGTAAATACGCCGTATATCCCAATTGCCAATAGAATAAGTGACAATATGATGCAGTTTTCCAGTGTCATAACGTTCTTTTCAGTTTGTACCAGAGCTGATAACTATTTTTTTCTACCTCTGGTTTGAAATGGGCGCAGGCCGTTCATATATTTGCAGGCACGTCTGTACGCTACAGCCCCCCCAAACCTATGCGCACAGACGCGACCATGCAAAGATGGGCTATATATGTCATTCACCTTTATTAAAACCCGTAACCTGAAACAGCCCCCCACAATAACCAACTGTTTTTTATGTGTTTTTAAACTGCCCTAAAAATACAAGTGGCTCAGTAAGTGGGCTCAGGTGGCCCATATTTTTACAGGCGTGGTTGTTCGTCATAGCCCACCCTATACGGACAGCCGCGACCGTGAAAAGATGGGCCACCTGAGTTCACTTACACTGTTCATTTTTCTTTTCTGGCTAGTACTATTGCACCTATGACCGCTATTAATAGAAGAACCGAAATCAACTCAAAAGGTACGATAAACCCACCTTTGCCCGTGGCCAGCAAACGTCTGCCAATCTGATCCATAGATCCGGATGCAACTTGGCTTGTTGCCCCCAAAGGCTCCAGTTTTCCGGCCTGCAAGCCAAATTTAACGGCAACTGCAAGCAACAGAACTGAAAGTCCACCACCGACCAATTTGATCGATCTCTTCGATTTTAAATAGTTCTCGTCCCCCAGCCCTGTTGTCAGAAGGATGATAATGATACAGAAAATAATGATGCCGCCGATATAGATCATGATCTGCGACAGGGCAACGAACTCCATCTGAAAGAGCAGATAGAGCGCCGCAGTGACGAAAAATGAGGCAATAAGGGACAAGGCACTGTGGAGCAGGTTGGGAACCATAACAACCAGAGCCGAAAAAAGGACCAGCAAGCCGGCCAGACAAAAAAACAGAATATCAGTCATCAGCCTCTTCCCTCCTTTTTATTAAGAGTCTGAATCAGTTGCTCACGGGTATAGGATGCCAGTTCATATTCATGGCCCATGGCTATGGCACCGAACGGGCACGCTTCAATACACAGATTGCAGAAGGTGCACTGGGACAATCGGTAAATGTATTCGCTCAGTACCTTTTTACCGGCTAGATTTTTGGTGGTCAGCACGGATATCGAGCCGTTGGGGCAGGCCCGCTCACAGATTGAACAGCCGGTGCAGTTATGCTCACCATCTTCATCATGAATCATGACGACACCGCCGCGAAACCTGTCAAACATGGTCAGGCTATCTCTGTTTTCCGGGTACTGCTGGGTGACGACTTTGCGAAAATCTATCAGATAGCCGAAAGTAAGCCCCATACCGCTGAGCAGGGAATGAAAGCCTTTGCCTACTTTTTTCAGGTAGGCAACCGCCAGATGCATGAAACCATTGCTCATTTCCTCAGGCTGAATATGTTGCTCGGAACCGTTCATGGAAGTATCCACCCCATAGCCAGAAATACACCGCCAAAGAGAAGCAGAAGCAGGTTAGCGGGCAGCAGCGCTTTCCACTCCAGATACATGAGCTGATCAACCCTCAGTCGTGGGAACGACCAGCGAAACCACATATACAACAGAACCACAAAAGAGGTTTTGATAAAGAACCAGACAAATCCGGGAACAGCGTTAAACACGCCATCGATAAACCCAATACCGAATTGAGGCGCAAGAAAACCGCCAAGGAACAGGGTTGTGGCCAGACCTGCGGCAACGAACATGTTGATAAACTCGGCAAAGAAGAACATGGCGAAACTGATTCCCGAATATTCCGTTGAAAAACCGCCTGTCAGTTCCGACTCGGCCTCGGATATGTCAAAGGGAGCCCTGTTCAGCTCAGCCGTTGATGACACCATATAGAAAATAAAGGCTAAAAGGCCGAGTACCGGGAGCTTGAATATCCACCAGTCCAATATGGTGCCGTGCTGGGAGAGCACGATCTCTCTTAACGATGCGGTTCCGGTGACCATGACAATAAGCAGCATCAGCATGGCAAGGGAGATCTCATAAGAAACCAGTTGGGCGCCGGAGCGCATGGCACCAAGCAGCGAATATTTATTATTGGACGACCAGCCGGCCAGCAAAACACCCAGAATTCCAAGCCCCGAGATACCAATCACATACAAAACACCTCCCGGCGGATCAGCCACCTGCAGATGGTGGTCGAAAGGCAGAACCGCCATAACCAGAAACGAGGCGGTAGCCGGCAGTATGGGTGCCAGGAAAAAAACAAAGGTGTCGGCCCCTTCCGGCTTCAAGACCTCTTTAAATATCAACTTGATACCGTCGGCAAGCGATTGAAGCAGACCGTGATAACCCACCCGCATGGGACCAAGACGGGCCTGGAAGTGGGCGGCCACCTTTCTCTCCACCCAGATGATCACCACCGGCAGGATAGAGACAACACCAAAGAGGGTCAAAATGGAGATTAAGCCATTAATGAGCAGGTGACTGTCCGGGAAAGCCGCCCGGACAAAATCACCGATCATATTGGTGGTTGGGTAAAGGATGTTTATCTGTTCTGCTGTCATATCTTAAACAATTACAGGGTATGCAACATACTTAATCTTAAGAAAAACTATAAGCGGTCACAGGGTGTACCTGATGTGGACTAGCGGCAAGATGCAGTGTACTGTTGCTACATAAGGCTTGCCGATCGTTCGCAGCAGGTGTGCCATGTGATCGCTTACGTCATATCCATCACCGGTCAATATCAGGCACCACAAAATCCAGGGTTGCCAGTACGGCTACCAGGTCCGGGATCTTGTGACCTTTCACCATTTCGTTTAGAGCGTTTAAATTGGAAAAGTTGGGAGAGCGATACTTCACCCGGTACGGTTTGGGTTTTCCATTTGATACAATGTAGACTCCGAGCAGGCCGCGTGCGGATTCGACCTGAGAGTAATAGGTCCCCACCGGAAGCTTGTAGGCTGCCATTTCTTTTGATCTGTATGGCCCTTCGGGAAACGTTGCTATTGCCTGTTCAATGATCTTGATCGATTCGGCCATCTCTTCCATGCGTACATGGTAGCGGTCGAAACAGTCGCCCTTCTCTCCTACCGGAATATTGAAATCAAACCGGTCATAAATGGAATAGGGATCGTTTTTACGTACATCGTAGTTTACTCCCGAGCCTCGAAGCACCGCGCCGCTGCAACTGTATGAGAGAGCTGCTTCCCTGTCTAGAATACCGACATTTCTGGTTCGCTCCTGGAAGATGACGTTGTTGGTCAGCAGACGCTCATACTCGCCCAGAGCCGGTTTGAGCTTCTCGACAACCGATGTAACCATAGAACAAAAATCTTCCGGAACATCGACAAAGGAGCCGCCGGGACGGAAGTAGTTCATTGTCAGCCTGGCGCCGCAAACCTTCTCAAAGATATCCGTGATCAGCTCTCTTTCTTTGAACCCATAGAGAAAAGCAGTAACCGCTCCCAGGTCCATGCCGCAGACTCCCCACCAGAGCAGATGAGACTGTATCCGCTGCAATTCACTTAATATGACCCTGATGTATTCTCCCCTCTCGGGAACGCCTATGCCAAGTCCCTGCTCAATAGCCATGCAGTAACAGTGGTTGTTTATAAAACTGGAGAGATAATCGAGCCTGTCGGTGAGATGAATCCCCTGAAGATAGGTCTCGTTTTCGGCCATCTTTTCGATACCACGATGGATATATCCGAGATGGGGAACCAATCCCTTGATTGACTCACCGTCCAGACGCAAAACCAGCCGGAGTACACCATGGGTCGACGGATGCTGGGGCCCCATGTTGAGGAAATACTCCTCCGAGGTTTCTTCCGTACTGAACGACGAATCCCGTTCAAAGCCCTCAGGCAATTCGATCTTCTCAAGTTCCATATCAGTAGGGCCTTGTAATCACCCGGCCCGGGTCGTTAAAGTCTTTTCGTAGCGGATGGCCGACAAAGTCGGGTTTTAAAAATATTCGCCGTAAATCGTTATGACCGTCAAAGGTAATGCCGAAAAGATCGTAGACTTCACGCTCATGCCAGTCTGCTCCTTTGAACAGGTGGGTAATGGTTCCGATACGTGGATTATCGTGATCAATGCGACATCGAATAAAAGCCATGTGGCCATAATCAACGGACAGCAGCTGGACAACCACATCGAAAGAGTCATTCCAGTCAACAGCGGTGAGTTGAAGAAGCATACTGAATTTGAGCTTTGGTTCTTCTTTCAGAAACTCGATAACTGATAAGTAATCGTTATAATCAACTATCAGGTCGAGAATCCGCTGATCGTTTGCACCCTGCTCTTTTTCCTCCTGACCTGCTGTTTCAGGAAAATAGAGTGTCACATTAGGAAACTGTTTTTGGACGATTGAAAATAATTCATCATTTTCCAGGCCAACAGGCTCAGATGACTGTAGCTCAACAGCTTCAAATTTCTCTTTAGCCACCCGTTTGATTTTTGTTGCCTTATAATCTGGATTCTCCTGCTTGAACCGCTCTCTGGCCTCAGCCATCTCCCGGTCTTTGATTGTTTCCTGTTCGAGCCACTGCTTTCTGGTCTGGGTAAAGGTATCGATGAACGGCACCTCGACTAGACTGCCGATCCTCCATGGATTTTGCCGCCCTTCCTTTTTGATCTTACGCTGCAACTCCATTAACCCGAACAGTAAGGCCTCCGGCCTGGGCGGGCATCCCGGCACATACACGTCAACAGGGATCAGTCGGTCTCCCCCCTTGATCACCGAATAGGAATCATAATAAAACGGGCCTCCAGAGATAGCGCATGAGCCCATGGCGATAACATATTTTGGTCCGGGCATTTGTTCATACAGGGTCACCAGGTTCTCAGCCATTTTTTCAACAATGGTTCCCGCCAGAATAATCAGATCAGCCTGGCGCGGCGTAGCACGGGCTACCTCAACACCAAACCGTGCCCAATCGTGCCTCGAAGAACCGGCGGACATCATTTCCATGGCGCAGCAGGCGGTTCCATACACCAGCGGCCAAAGGGAGTTTGCCCTTGCCCACGAGACAATAAACTCGATGGAATCGACCGTTTTAGAACCTCCCGGGAACTTGTCCAGGATATCGGCGACCTTTTCAGTCACCGTTGACGCGCCACCTACTCCCATACCAGAACTCCTTTTTTCCAGCAGTACACCAGGCCGAAAAAGAGAATGAAAATAAAGACACCCAGCTCTACAAATAGAGTAACTGAACCGATTGAAGTGATATCCCCCTCGACAACGGATCTGAATATCTTCATACAGGGAAAGAGAAAAAGTGACTCAATATCAAAGACAAGAAAGAGCAGGGCGAAGATATAATAGCCGACCTTAAACTGGATTCTGGCTCCGCCGATGGGATCTTCCGAGCACTCATACGGCTGAACCTTTCTATCTCCACCAGGGGTATGGAAGGCAAGCAGCTTGGAGAGGAGAATTGCGCCCCCAACAAACAACGTTCCCAGAAACAGTGAAAATCCTATGATGATATAATGACTCATTCACCAACCCCCGCCAGGAGACCGTCCCTTTAGCCTCCATCAAATTTCCTTATATGACATTTCAATGCAATTGAATAGAAACCAAGCTTTTACTAAATGATTTTGATGGTGTCAATAAAAAATATTGATGGAAAGAGGTCACACGACAGGAATGACTGCCAAATATCAGAGAAACAACACTAGTGAAAAAGGATAGAAATTGAACAAACAGAGTGATTTGAACAGACGGGATCTTTTGGTGGGTCTACCCTATACTCCCTACCCAAAGACTGTCAAAAAATGAATTTTTTTAACTGAGGTTTAGAGAAAGGTTTACCACAAGTATCTAGTTGATACTACAATAACAATTTTTTACAACGACGAAAAATTTGGGGAAAAGGCCATTTCTTAATGGACATAAGTTTACATTAAATAGTTCCAAGAAATGGTGGCAGACCCTAATCCGGGATAAGGACAATTTTAGCAGCAGCAGTTGTTCCATTATGGAGAGCAACAAATGCCTGGGAACCTTGAGAGAGAGGGCGAGTCTCAACCCAGCTCAAATCACCCAGCAAACCATCGTCTATGGCTTTCACGGCAGCTCTCACATCGGCAGCAGTGTAACAGTAGACGCCAATTAAATTGATCTCAAACAGTGTCAATTTGCGGATATCCAACCCATCATTTGAATCCATGAGACCAATATGAACCACCGTTCCACCGGGTTTAACACCAGATAAGGCAAGTTCTCTGGTTTTCCCTCCACCGACACAGTCGATCACAAGATCGTAACAACTTTCCTTCTGATCTATATCGTTGATAGGATTGAATACTTGGCAGCCAACATGATCCAATACAGATTTTCCTCTGAGATCGTTGGTTTCAGCCAGGAGTATGTCTGAACAACCATAACCCTTCAGTAAAAGGGCCACCAGCATACCAATGGCCCCTCCACCGATAACCATAACCTTTAACTCAGCCAGAGGACGAGAAGAGCTCATCCTGGCCAAGTTGAGCGCATGCAGGGCAGTGGCAGTAGGTTCTGCCAGACTGGCATGTACAAAATTTAATGAATCCGGTAGCTCAACAAGGTTTCTTTGAGGAATTTTAACGTACTCAGCATAAGCTCCTGCCAGTCGCATCCCAATGAGTTCTCTTTGTTCACAGAGATTAGAAAAGCCGGTGTCGCAATAGTGGCAGGTATTGCAGGTGATTAGAGGATTAATGACTGCACGCTTGCCTTTCTCCGGACCTGAACCAATAATGCCGGCTACCTCATGACCCAGGACGAGTGGAGGGACTCGTCTTGGGTCATGACCATGGTACGCGTGCATATCGGAACCACATATGCCGGTAGCTTTCACCTCCAGCAACACTTCATCCTGCTCAAGAACCGGATCAGGTTCTTCACGATAGACAATTTCCTTGGTATCTGTGTAGACAAGTGCTTTCATGATGAGCTATTCCTATTCGGTCATCAGTTTAAAATCGCTGTGTTGGAGCCCTATTTTGCAGTCCAACCCCCATCCAGATAAATAGTCTGCCCGGTAATATAATCTGAAGCCGGTGATGCCAGAAAGATGGCAACTCCTTTGAGATCATCAAGCTCTCCGTTTCGACCTATGATGGTCTGCCTGGCAAGGGCATCAATAACATTCTGTTCATCATACAATCCTGAGGTCAGTGCTGTTTTAAAAAAACCGGGACCGATGGCGTTGCAGGTGATACCAGACTCATTACCCGACCAGGCCTCGGCCATGGCCCTTGTCAACTGCATGACCCCACCCTTTGAGGCGCCGTAGGGTACACTGTTGGGAAACGCTCGTTCAGACTGGAGCGAGGCAATATTTATGATTTTTCCCCACCCTTTTTCCTGCATGCCACCAATAAGATGACGTGCAAGAAAAAATGGTGCTTTCAGGTTAATATCGATCTGTTTATTCCAACTGTCATCGGTGATCTTGTCCCATGACTGACGCATGTTGATGCCGGCCGCATTCACTAGGATATCAGGCGCACCAAAAAATGATGCTGCCTTTTCTGCCATTTCTGCCAGGGCATCCATGTCAGAAACATCACAGGTCAGGTAAGCTGCCTTACTGCCGATTTTTTCAACATCCTGTACAGCATCTTGTAAAGCATCAACTTCATTTGGTAATGCCACATGAATAATGTCTGCTCCTGCTTTGGCAAGGTGGAGAGCTATAGCCCGACCAATACCGGAACTCCCTCCTGTTACAAGAGCGACATGACCGCTTATATCAAACAACTGATCAATGATTTTCATATTGAATTACACTCCGGTCAGGTCAAATTCTTCACCTGGAAAGTATTTTTTCATGCGGATATCTGATGTTCTAGCATGTGCCTCCATTCCCTCAAGTCTGGAAATTCTGGCAGATACCGCGCCAATCTGTCGGTTTGCCTCTTCAGTCAACCGCTGATAGGTGAGTTTTTTAATGAACTTTCCAGCATTGAGACCTCCGGAATACCTGGCTGCCTTTTTGGTGGGCAGGATATGGTTGGGACCTGAGGTTTTATCGCCATAGGCGACCGTTGTCTGTTCGCCAAGAAAAAGGGAACCGTAATTGGTTAAGTTTTCCAACCACCAGTCAAGATCTTCCGCATGGATTTCCAAATGCTCGGATGCGTACTCATCACTCACTTTTGCTGCCTCTTCACGGTCATCAACCACGATCACTTCACCATAGTCTGCCCAGGAAGCACGTGCCACATCCGGCTCCGGCAGATCATCAATGACCTTGGGCATCAACTCCATTACCTTGCCGGCCATGTCCACTGATGTTGTGATTAATACGGCAGGGGAATCATAACCATGCTCTGCCTGGCCGACCAGATCATAGGCAACAATTTCAGCATCGGCAGTTTCATCGGCAATAACCAGAATTTCAGATGGGCCTGCAAACACATCGATGCCCACCTCACCAAAGAGGATCCGCTTGGCTTCGGCGACAAATTTATTGCCAGGACCGACGATCATATCGGCAGGTTTATCGGTAAACAAACCAAATGTCATGGCGGCGATGGCCTGGACACCACCAAGAGTCATAATAACATCGGGTTTTGCGACCGACATGGCGTAAAGAATAGAGGGATGGATACCACCTCCGTGATGGGACGGAGAGCAGGCAACAACAAAGGGAACTCCTGCGGCTTTGGCTGTGGCGATACTCATCAAGGCTGAAGCGGCGTGAGCATATCGGCCTCCGGGTACATAACAGCCTGCCACATTGACCGGTACCAAACGTTGTCCGGCAATGACACCGGGGTACAGCTCTGTTTCAAATTCCACCATACTCTCACGCTGCTTGACGGCAAAATCATAAACCTGTTCATAGGCAAACTGAATATCTTCTTTGGTCTGTTCACTGATCTTTGATGCAGCTTCATCAATCTGTTCCTGTTTAACAATGAAGTCTCCGGTCCACTTGTCGAGTTTTTCAGCGTACTTTTTTACTGCCTCTTCTCCATTTTCCCGGATATCATCAAGCATATTCTGGACGATTTCCTGTGTTTTTCCTTCATCGGTTTCAGGTGTTTTAGCCGCCTTTTTCAAGTATGTAACACTCATTGTATTCTCCAAATATTCTGTTAAAAAATTGCAGGTATACTGCTATTGAAACGTCTTGTACTCCAAGACGAAAACTCACTATTCAATGATAACGCTGGTTGTATTCTCTATGTTATCCAATTGACTTAAGGTTTTGTCATAACAACCACAAGGAAATTGCCGGGATAAACATGAGGAGAAAGACAATTACCAGCATACTGAAAACAAAATAGACAGCATGTTTAGAAATTGACAAAACAGGTGCCCCCGACACACCGGATACTATAAATAGATTCAGTCCCAACGGTGGTGTGATAAAGCCGATACCAAGGGAAGTGATCATAAAGATACAGAAATGGATTTCGTTCATACCGATTTCCTGGGCCAGGGGCAATAAAATAGGAGCCAGGATAACGATATTGGGTGTTGTTTCCATCACGCAGCCTGCAATCATCAGGATGAGGACCATAAGCAACATGATGAGATATCTGTTTTCAGTGAGGGAGGTCATGGTATGAACAAAATATTGTGGAACCTCTAGAGCTGCTAAAGTCTGGGCAAGTGGAAGCGACATGGCGATAATAGGAACAATAACGCCACTGACTTTGGCAGACGTTTCCAACATTTTCGGTACATCTGAAAGACGAATGGTCTTCTGGTAGAAACCGATGAACAACGTAATCATAACCGCAACAGATGCGGACTCTGTTGGAGTAAAGATACCGGAATAAATTCCTCCCAGGATAATAAACGGAATCAACAGGGCGTAACGTCCGTCATAGACGGTTTTCAACCAGTGTTTTACATCAAATTTACCTCGTGAATCCTCGTATTCTTTAACCCGGTTAACAAGAAAATTAGTCACCATGACAGACAATAAAATTAGAACGCCGGGTACTGCTGCTGCCAAAAACAAAGTCGAGGCCGAAATACCTAAGATTAAGCCGATAATAATATAGGAGATCGATGGGGGAATAAGGATACCCGTACAGGCACCTGCGGCAACAAGGGCTGCAGCGTAAGGTCTTGGGTAACCCTTTTCAACCAGACGGTCGATGGTGATACGGCCGATAGCAGCCGCATCGGCGGCATCTGAACCTGAAATACAGGCAAAAAAACCGCAGCCAAGAACAGTCGAAGTACCAAGACCGGCCCGTTGCCAGCCCATGGTTGCCTCTGCCACATCGAGTAATTTATTGGATAAGCCGGTTCTGACAAGGACATCACCGGTTAAAATGAAGAGTGGAACAGCGATCAGGGCAAATGAATCAACCCCGTCAAATAACGCTTCTCCTAACAGAGCTGGCGGTAAGACCTGTGTTGTCATCAGCATTACAACCGAACCCAGACCAACAACAGCCCAGATCCGAACACCGAGTATAATACAGAGAACCATCCCCAGGAGGGGCGCGAAAAAGGCCCAGCCAAGAGTTATCTCCGTTGTTTGCATTAAATGGCCATACATAATGATCCCCCTTTGTTAATCGAATAATTTCTTGCCTTCAAAGACAGGCCTGCCTGCTTTCAGGTCACTTATATCTCTTTTCATGGATTGAAGCAGTCGCAGAACAATAAGGGCAAAGCCCAACGGCACAGCTGCAAGGAACCAGGCCTGACTGATTCGCAGCCCATGGGTTACCGAGCCAAAATGAATTGAGTTCAGAACGGGCTCCATGGACCAGTAAAGAGCAATACAGGCAAGAATCAAAGTGATAAAGTCACCAAAAATGAAGACGATGGTTTTCCACTTATTTGACAACAGCGGCAGAACAACATCGATCCTGATATGAGCCCGTTCTTTGATGGCAGCTGCAGCTCCAATCCAGCTGATATAGATAAAGGCATATCTGGCGATCTCTTCGGACCAGATGGAAGAGTAAGAGAGGAAAAACCGGCGGAACACCTCCATGAAAATAGTTATGACGACCATGGTGTAGAGCGGCAGTGTCAAATACCTCTCACCATGCTGATTAAGTTTTTTTAAAATTGTTTTGAAGTTCATACAGTTCTCCTCAAACCAGTTTTTCACACAAATCCATTCAAGGGGGAACCGGCTACCCATACCTGACCAGAGACGAGGAACACTTCCGCCACACTGGGCATGTGGTCAGGTATGGATAAACCGGACTCGACGTTAATTATGCTTTAACGTCGTCGACATAGTAACTGCCTTGGGTATTGGCAGCTTCTTTGAGCTTGTCAAATTTAGACAGATCACCAATCAGCTCCTTCTTGATAGCATCCCAGGCTGGAAGCTGCGCACCTGCGGCATTTACCCACGCCTGCTTTTCATCGGCTGTCGGTACATAGAACTGAACCCCTACTTTCGCCAGTTCAGCCATGGCATAGGCCCGGGCAGCCGGAACTTTGGCGTGATTCTGCCGCATGGTTACTTCACTGGCATAATCAATACCGTTACGGATATCGAGCGGCAGGCTGTTGAACCATTTCAGATTGCATGAGTAGACCTGGGCATCAGGCACAGCACCATTAAAGGTAATGTGTGAAAGAACATCCTTGAAACCGAAGATCAACAACGCTTCAACAGATGGATCAAGAGCATCGGCAACACCTTGCTTGATAGCAGATGCTGTTTCACCCCAGGCAACCGGCGTCGGGTTGGCACCAACCAATCTGTAGAACTGCTGGAGAATTTTTGATCCGGGTACACGAAATTTAATCCCTTTCATCTGCTCTGGTGTCTTAATCGGCCCATCAACACCTTTTCGCAGGGCAACGACCCGTGGATCGATAGTGATATACATCAGTGCCTTAAAGCCCTTGGCTTCGATCTTGGGATTGATCTCACTTTTCCAAGCATTAGAAGTTACAAGGTTGACAAATTTCTGGTTTTCACCACACCAGTAAGGGATGTTGATCAAGTCAGCTGCCGGGGCAAATGGCGCAAAGTTGGAGATGGAATGTTGTGCTGCTTGAATGGTTCCCGTCTGGACTTTCTGGGCAAGGGCACCGCCCGCGCCAAGTTGACCTGCCGGTGCGAGCTTGACATAGACCTGGCCATTGGTAAAATTCTGGACATTCTCTTTCATATCCAGTTGCATGATTGGATATGTCCTGGATGCACCAAGGATATAGCCGGTGGCCACATTCATGGTATATTTGGCAGCTTTTTTCCGCTCTTTTTCCTCATTGCTGACCCTGGCAGCATGTGCTTCACGGGTGCCAATCAGTCCTGATGTCATGGCAATGGCTGCAGCTGTAAAGCCAAATTTGGTTGTCAACTCCATAAAACGCCGACGTTCAGTACTCTTTACACTTTTTTCTTTGTTCAGTTTCTCAGACATAAGCTCCCTCCGAATTAGGATTGTTCTTTATTGTTTTGATCTCTGCTCGCTTCGCGATGCAGGGCTGCTACAACAAAGGATATTGAGGCAATCAGCAGCAACAGAAACTCACTGACATCACCTAGATAAAAAACCTTCCAGCCCCATTGGACTGAGGCTTTTCCCAACAAGATATTTAGAAAGTAAAGGCCCACTGAAACGCCGAAAATAGCTAATGTCACCCGTTCGCTAGTGGAGTATTTTTTAATTTTTTCTTTAGTCATGCTTTAGCCCTCACTGTTATTGGTTCAGGTTCGCAACAGAACCCCGGACAATAAAATCGGTTTCAAGGATATATTGAGCAGGTCCGTCACTTTTCTTTTCAATTTCATCAATAAGTATCATGGCACCCATTTCTCCCATTTCGTTTCCCGGAATTCTCGTCGTCGTGAGTGGGGGATCCATAGTTGCAGACATTTCAAGGTCGTCAAAACCCACAATGGAAATGTTGGTTCCGACCTTTAATCCCTTCTCTTTTGCAGTAGCCATGACTCCATAGGCAATGATGTCATTTCCACAGAATATGGCGGTCGGTGGATTCTGGTTTTGAAGCATCCGCGCTGCGGCTTCACGGCCACCGATAACCGTGAAATCTTTCTGCATAACCAGCTCTTCATCGTATAGAATGTCTCTTTTTTCCAATCCCGCCTTATACCCTTGCCATCGTCTTTTTGAGCGACTGGAATGGGAGAACTTTCCTGTAATCATGCCGATTCGTCGATGTCCCATTGAGAACAGATATTCCATGATCCGATCGGCAGCTTTGACGTTGTCAAAGGTTACAAATGAAGTGTGGTCGTCATTGATTCTTTCATAGGTGATGACAAATGGAATTTTTCTACGTTGAATAAAATCGATTGTACGATCATTCATTGGAGTTCCGGTAAATACAATACCGTCAACTCGTTTTTGCAAAAAGAGTTGAACCAGTTCCAGTTCCAAGCTGGCGGAATACTCAGTAGTCCCAAGTAATAATGAATATCCTCTGCGAGTAGCTGCACTTTGCATTCCTTGGGTAGAAACCGAGAAAATCGGGTTGGTGATAGTAGGAATGATCAGGCCTATTGTTCGGGTTGTCTTTTTACCGAGACTGCCGGCAAGTGCGTTATAGACATAATTGTTCTCCTTCATGACTCGCAGGACTTCGTTTCGTGTGGATTCCTTAACTTTTTCGGGGTTGTTAATCACTCTGGACACGGTAGCCTGGCTCTTACCAACTATCCTGGCAATGTCGGCAATTGTAGTTTTCATAATGTAAGCGTTTTCATTTGTTAAATTCTTAATTAATAAAGATCTCCTAAATAAATAGGCAATAATAATGGAAACGCTTTCATTTTATAGACTGCCAAATGGTTTGTCAAATTTGTATAAATTGACACAGCTTGCTTTTCTGCTCGTGAGTTATTTTAATCTTTGGATGGGCACAACGACCTTATCTGTTCATACTGTTGTTGTGACAGGTAAAGTCCATCCTTCTCGACCTGCCTCCTCAATTTCAGTCTTCTGTCACCAGGTAAACGGGTGTTTTCCTGGGCCAGTATCGCATCTACAAGACTCTCTAACCTGGAAGAAAACCGATCGCCTGCCAAAGGCCCGGGGTCAAAAGCCAGTAGCAGCTGTCCAACATCGGGAGGATCTCCCTCGCCGGTGAAAAAGGAACTGGCTTCAAAACCAAAATGTGATCCAGTGAGCGCTGCGGCAAGGATTTCAACCATCAGTACTAAAGCAGCTCCCTTGGCATCTCCCATTGGCAACATTGTGCCGGCCATGGCAAGATCCGGATCGGTGGTCGGTTGGCCTGATGCATCCAGTGCCCACCCTTCCGGAATCTTTTTCCCGTTTTGTTGAGCCACCATGATTTTTCCCCTGGCGACCTTAGAAAGAGACAGATCGATAACCAGAGGATGTTCATCCTTTCTTGGAGCAGCAAAAGCGATTGGGTTTGTACCGAACAGTCCTTGTTGACCTCCCCAGGGTGCAATGGCCTTCGGTGTATTGGCAAATAACAAGCCAACAACTCCCCTTCTGGCAAGCGCTTCCACATGAAAACCAGCGGCGCCGCAATGATGGGAATGGGTAATTGAAGCTACTGCCACACCTGTGCTCTTTACTAGCTCAGATAATTCATCAACAACCAAAGATAATGCGGGATATGAGAAACCATTTTTTGCATCTACCCTGATCGCTGCCTTGGCAACATGCGACAACTCGGGGGTTGCATGGCCATCAACTTTACCGCTAGCCGACTGGGCACAATAGGATGGCAGCCTAGACAAGCCATGACCACCCAGACCATCGACTTGGGCTGCCACCAGTGCATCAGCAACCAACCTGGCATTGGATTTAGAAGTATCATGGTGCATCATTGCTTTGACCGCCAGCTGATGCGCCTGCTCAGGAGACAGCTGCTTGTCTTTCATGATAAGCCCTTCAGGACATTTATTACATTTTCCATAGTTACTCGGCTGACGCGTTGATTTGATTCAACGGTTACTCCACCAATATGGGGAGTCAGAATGATATTTGGTAGACCACGGAACAATTCTGCCCCCTCTTGAGTAAGCGGTTCGTTTTCAAACACATCAAGAGCCGCTCCTGCCAGCCTGCCGGATTGCATTGCCGACACCAGGGCTTTTTCGTCAACAACTCCTCCACGGGCTGCATTGATCAGGATTGCCCCATTTTTCATTTGAGAAATCGTCTCACTGTTGAACAAATGAAACGTTTCCTTGTTGAGCGGAACATGCAAGCTGACAACATCAGCTTTTTGAAGCAATTCATCCAAAGTCTCTGCCCTGCTGGTATTTTGCCAGCAGGGATCGGCGGGCTTGACATAAGGATCATAGGCTACGGTGGCCATTCCCAGGTACTGAGCACGTTTAGCAGTGTCTTTGGCAATACCGCCAAATCCTACAAGGCCAAGAAGCTTGCCGCTTATTTCGTTTCCCATTGATTCCTGACGTGGCCATTTGCCCGCGATCATCTCGGAATTTTTCAAGAAGGCACCACGCAATAATATCAATGAACTGGTAATCACCCATTCGGCAACAGCAGCATCATTTGCTCCTGTTGCCGGGCACACTTTTATCCCTCGTTGTTGACAACCTTCCATGTCAATATTATCAAGACCTACTCCCAGGCGGCCGACCACCTTCAGATTTGGAGCAGCTTCTATTAACTCCTGATTGACCTGCGTTCGATTGCGAACAACCAACGCCTTTGCTGTAGTTAGCCAATCTTTCAACTCTTCCTTTTTATCGACAAGATCAGGGTCGTAATGAACAGAATAGTCACCAGCTGTCCTCTTAATAGCTTCCTGGTCCAAAAATTCGCTGATAACGATGTCTGCCATTTCTTTGTTCATCCTTACTCTTGTTTATTCACCCCACATTGATGTGGGTAATGGAACTTCTAAAAATCCATGGAAAATATAATAAAATGCAGTGACAACTAATGCTGTCAAAAGGGCTGAATACAATATGTTTTTAGTAGAAAACCGATCATCTGAAAGATAGAGATTAATACAAAAATAAAACAGATAGCTGGCAGGCAAAAAGCCGACAACAGGCAGAATGGCCAGATAAATAAGAAGAAAGCCTATGCCGATAGATACATTATTTCGCTCCATAGCGGATTCGAAAAAAGCAATATGCTCCGGTTTGATAAAACCTTTAATAAGAACCAGGATCGACAAAATTATAGAAGCCACAAGGACATAGTCTACAAAAACACCACCTAACCGGCTCAGATCTCGCGTAGAAAAATAAACCACTGCAGAAATACTCAATGTGAGAAAACCGACAATAAAGTCACTGTTCCATTTCTCTTTAGGATTGGGCAAGACGGCATCTTCCTGTTGACCCTCTGCGCTTTCTTTTGAGCCTGTGGTGACATCATCTTTTGACCGTTGCTTTCTTCTGGATCGCCAGGATGCATAAACAGGCCATAAAAGTGAAAGTACGCAGAAACCAATGAGCAAGCCACTGATCGGCCTGAATACCAGGTAGTTGAATGTGCCACCCACCGCCTGTCCTGCCAACATGGACTGCACCAGTCCTTCTTCGACGAAGGGACCTAGAATCAAACCAAGGACAATAGGTGCCGGATGAAATTTCAGTTTGGAGCTGACATAGCCAATGATGCCGAAAGTCAGCATAATCCATACATCCAGCATATTATTTCTGATGGAGTAGGAACCCAGTACGGTCATGAAAATAATGGCTGGCGCCAGGTAGCGAGATGGAATGTTAATGATACGGCTAAAAACCACACTGCCCAGACTGCCAATAAAGGTCACTAAAAATGCAGCTATCAACAGTCCCATCATAAAGGCAAAGGTCACCTCGGCGTAACTGGAAAAAAGTTCTGCGCCTGGTCTCATCCCGTGCAGCATAAGCGCACCAAGAATGACTGCTGCCGGAGGTGAACCCGGGATACCCAGAGTCAACAGGGGAATAAGAGAGCCTGGCGCCATTGCACTATTGGCTGCTTCACTGGCAGCAACACCCTTGATGGTTCCCTTACCGAACTCTTCAGGTTTTTTATCCCAGCGAACAGCCTCATTATAGGAGACCATGCTGGCAATATTTCCACCCGCACCCGGGGCAAATCCGACAATAGTGCCAATACCTGCTGAACGCAGCATAAGCACAGGTTTTTTAACCAGTGACTTGATGACATCCCAGATAACATTTAGTTTTGGTTTAACTGCTTTTTTTGTATACGTGGCTCTTCGTTTACCAATGACACTGCTTAAGATTTCAGGCAGACAGAAGAAGCCGATGAGGGCTACAATCAGTTCGATGCCGCCCTGAAGTTCTGGAAAACCAAAGGTAAGACGAATATCTCCACCAATTTCAGCCATACCAACTGCTGAAAGAAGCATTCCAACTGTTCCGGCAAGAAATCCTTTAACGACACTGCCGCTGGACAGGGTACTGATGATTGTTAAACCGAAAATACCCAGCCAGAAGTACTCCGGTGGACCAAACTTTAAAGAGACGATAGCAAGGGGCGGTGCTGCCGAGACAAGAACTATATTGGCCACAAGAGACCCAAAGGCACTCGCCACAGCGGCTGCCACCAGTCCATGCTGAGCCATACCTTTCTGACTTAACGGAAAACCGTCGAAAGTGGTGGCAATTGCAGCAGGAGTCCCTGGTGTATTGATAAGAATGGCCGGAATGGCATCACCATACATGGCCCCCACATAAATACCGGCCAGCATGATAAGACCGGCTGCAGGACTCATGGTAAAGGTAAAAGGAACCAACAGAGCCAGCCCCATGGTTGCTGTCAATCCGGGAAGAGCACCAAAAACAATTCCCATGAACACTCCAACAGCTAAAAGGAGAAAATTGCCGGGAATAAAAACCTGGCTTAGCCCCTGTAATGCAAAATCCAACATGGTGTCTCCTTTTTAGCTGCACTCACGGTGGTATAGATACCACCGTGAGTCTCTTCTACTGCTATCCTATTTTTTGAACTCTTTAACGACAGGCTGCCATTCGGGAATTTTATTCATGATATACTTCTTAGTTTCCTCGGCTCCCATGGCCACAGGAACGAAACCGTCTCTCTTCATCTGCTTTTGAACATCTGGGTTATTGGCAATACCCAAAAAGGCTTTTTCCAGCACCTTGATTACATCATCAGGCGTTCCTGGAGGAGCCCCGGCACCTCGATCAATTGAAGCGTAGAGTTTATATCCCTTGCTTTCAAATGTCGGCACATTCGGCATATTGGCAAATGGCTCTTTGGTGCCAAAGGCTAAAACCTTTATTTTATCCGCATGCTGAACAAGATCATTACTGTTGGCCCACACCGCTTTTACATGTCCGCCAAGAAACGCAGCAATACTCTTTGCTGCACCTTTACTGGGAATATAGGTTATCCCAACACCTGCCATCTTGCCAAATTGCAGATGGGCGATATGATGTCCGGACCAGGTTCCGGAACCACCACATGTTACTGCACCAGGGCTTTTTTTCGCTGCTGCAACAAAGTCTTCCAAGGTGTTGATCGGGCTGTCCTTTAATACAGCCAGACCAATGGGTGTGGCTTGAAAGATTGCAATGGGTTTGAGCTGCTCGGTTTTGTATCCGGCATTACCACGTGCCAGCGGCTGCAGAACAATATGAGGAATATTGATGCCTGAGATAAAATATCCGTTTGGCTTCTGCTTGATCATATGAGTCCATCCGAGGGATCCTCCACCACCGGGTTTATACTGGACAACTACTTTGACACCTAGTGCCTTTTCCAGCAACGGCTGTTGCCTGCGGGCCTCAAGGTCCGATTGTCCACCAGGTCCAAATGGAATCTGATAGGTTATTGTTTTCTCGGGAAATCCTGCATTTGCGTTAGTTGTGAATGGTAAAACAAACATCAGTGCTGCAAGTAAGACTACAAAACGTTTCATGTGTGCTCCTCTTTGAGTTAACTGCAGTCGATCACCAGGTGATCGACTGCAACTTTTAATATTATGCACTTTCGTACAGTTTTGTCATGATGAACTCACGATGGCCTAGTACTTCAGCTGCAGTCAGACGACCATTGGCCGTTCGTACCATCATGTCAAGAAGTTTGTCTCCTGCTTCATCTAGATTGATATCCCGTCGTATTAAACCGGAGACATCAACATCAAAGTGTTCCGACATGGTTCTGAGTGTTCGCGGGTTGGAACAGAGTTTAATAACCGGAACGATTGGATTACCGATGATGTTGCCCTGGCCGGTTGGAAAGAAATGGATGACGAATCCTGAAGCACCGCATAAGGTTACTTGCTCTGCAGCGGCAGAAGAGGAATCCTGGAACCAGAGACCGGGGCCGGTTGGTTCAACAGCTTTTTCCAGACAGCCGACAACCGGAGCCTTGCGACCTATCTTCTGGATGTTGCCAAGCGCTTTTTCTTCGATGGTGGTCAAGCCGCCTTCGATATTGCCTTTGGTGGGTTGAGAGTCAGACAGGTCACTGGTTTTATTATCATCAACAACCTTAGCGTAGCGGTCAAAATAGAACTGGAAGTCTTTACGAACCTCATCATTTGCACACCGTTCCAAAACCAGATGTTCACCACCGGTCAACTCGGTTGTCTCACCAAACAAAATGGTGTTGCCGTTTTCATACAGCTTGTCGTAAGCATTACCAACAGTCGGGTTAGTTGCAATGCCTGAAGTTGTGTCGGATTCACCACATTTGGTGGCGATCCACAGTTCACTGATATCACACTCTGTTCGAGGGATTTCACTGGCAGCATGCATGAATTCCTTTGCTTTCTTCGATGCCGCGCAGATGGTATTGTAGTCACCATTCTGCTCAATGGAGAAACCTGCAACAGGTTTACCGGTTTTTGCTATTCCGTCAACAATGCGCTGGGTCCACTGCGGTTCGATACCGATAACGATGACAGCGGCAATATTCGGGTTGCAGCCGGTACCGATCAGGGTACGGAAATGCAATTCAAGATCTTCACCGAATTGCAGTCGGCCATAGGCATGAGGCAGAGCCAGAGTTCCTTTGACATTGTTGCCTACAGCTTCACAGGCTGAATTGGACAGGTCATCCAGGGGCAAGATGATGACATGGTTACGAACACCAACCCTGCCGTTTTCACGACGATATCCCATAAATTTACTTTCCATCACTTACCACCTTTTTGTTTTTACATTATGAACATGAAGATGCTCGCCCTTCTTAATGGGAGCCACAACTTTGCCGATATCAGTGTTATACTTGATCACCGTGTCACCTTCGGCAAGGTCTTTCAACGCCAACTTGTGACCGATGGGAATATCACTGATAATCTTCACAGTGATGGTCTCATCTTCTTTCATGACCCAGCCGATGATTTCCTGGCCCGCTTTAAGGCCCTCCACCACCACTACGCCAACATCGTCTACGGCTTCATGCACTAAAAAATCGATACTCATTAACTGTCTCCTTTGTTGGTTATTAAACATCCAGGATACTTGGAAGACCGTTGTTCGATCTTTCAGTCGGCTTCTGGATTTTCTATTTAAAATTTAGCAAGCTCCAGGCAGCAGGCTTGTCATACCTTATTAATTAAGCAAGATGGATGCCAACTAGCCTCAAGCACATAACTACCTGAATATATGAGACTTCATATTGTTTACTTTGGGTTTTTCATCTATCCTGGGCCCAATATTGGGCATCGTGCCGAATATTGGGCTTGAACTTCGGCACAAGATTCGGTAGGAGTATGGAAGATAGTTTTGGAATGCACCCCAAGAGAACTTCCTGCGGGAGCACATGAATTCAGGGTTTTGCAATAAGCCGGAGGACGCCAATGAAGTTGGACATTGCCACCAGATACCAGATAATGCTTGAGATCATGAATGCGGTTGTTGCCAAAACATCTGATCAGGAGTTTTTTAATGCCCTTGCATATGAGATCAAAAAGCATCTTCCCTGTGATCGGTTAAGCATCAATATCTATGAAGAGGAGGGCCAATCCCTTCGGTATTTTACTATTGCTGATGGAATCAATCCGGAAGGTATTTCAAGTCTTGACAGGCGACCCTTGCAGAAAGGGTCCATTGCAAAAATGGCCATCGAATCGAAAAAACCTATCATTATTGAAGACTTAAAAAGCTACAAAGGGCTCTTCTCCATTGGTCAGATGGTTAAAGCGGGCTTGACATCGACCATGGCCTTTCCCCTCATAATTCGGGATACGGTATTAGGAACCCTGCACTTTTCTTTTCGATCAACTCCAGCCCATTTATCCGCTTTGACGGAGTTACTGACAGAGATTTCCAAGCAGGTGGCTATTGCCGTAGACAACCTGTTGGCCTATAACCGTTTAAAAAACGAAAAGCAGAACCTTGAAAAGGAGAAACACTACTTACTGGAAGTTGCCGATCAGTATAAAAGTGAAAATTTCTACTCTGTGTCTTCGGAAATGAAAGGGGTGTTGGAGCTGGCAACACGAGTTGCCGACATCGATGCCGCCGTCTTTATAACCGGGGAGACAGGGACGGGGAAAGATTTTCTGGCCAGGACCATACACCAACTCAGTTCCCGCAGCGAGCATATGTTTGTAAAAGTGAACTGTCCGGCAATTCCGGAAACCCTTTTTGAGAGTGAGTTATTCGGTCATGCAAAAGGGGCGTTTACCGGGGCGGATTCACAACGGATCGGCAGATTTGAGATGGCGGATAAGGGGACTATTTTCCTGGACGAAGTTGGTGAGTTGCCAGCCGGTCTGCAGGCAAAGCTTCTGCAGGTGCTTCAGGAGAGAAGGTTTGAACGGGTCGGTGACACTCGCTCAATAGAAGTAGATTTTAGAATTATTGCCGCTACCAACCGTGATCCTGAACAATCCATCCAGCTTGGAAAACTGCGTAAGGATCTCTACTACAGGCTTAATATTATACGAATCCATATTCCTCCTCTTAGAGAGAGGAAAGACGATATTCCTTTTCTAGTGGAGCAGATCACAAATAATGTGTCTCAATCTCTCAATCAGCCTCCCCCTTACTACTCACAACAAATTCTTGATCAGTTAGAGTCCTATCATTGGCCCGGTAATGTCCGTGAACTGAAAAATTTTGTTAAGCGCATGATTATTCTTTATCCGGACAGACAGATCACAGCCAACCACATTGAGAACATGACCATGCCCTCCGAAGAGGCTCCCAATGCAGACACAACAGGAAAGCTAACCACTTTGGGAGATGCGGAGCGCAAGCATATCATTCAGGCACTGAAACAATGCAGAGGTGTTGTTGGTGGTGGAAACGGTGCGGCACGGCTTTTAAACATCCCTCGTTCCACTCTGCAATATAGAATGAAGAAACATGGGATTACAGTAAACAAACTTGGTTCATTATAGAAGCGCGAGAACAGCTGGAATCAACTCAATGGGAAGACATTACATGCAGAGTGCATGATTTCATATGGCCACATTGACGCTATTGTTATAGTGAGCAAAGCAACTCTATCCTATCAAAGATAACAACCAACACCTGTAACGTATGCTTTTATGCAACATGAGCCGATTATATTCATGCTGAATAAATAATTCCAGGAATTCAGCAGACCGGAATATTCATTTCTGCTCAGTCGCCTCCTGCATCCCCTTCAAAAACTCACCTACTGCACGTCCGGCTTCTTCAGGGGTCATATCGTCCATTTTTTCCTCGAGCTTTTTGGTAAACTCGTCGGTCTTCTGTTCTATGTTCCTGGCCTGGCGTTCACCGGAGATGGACGTCATAATCATGAAAGCGCAAAGAACTCCAAAAACGAGCCAGGCTTTGCGAGACTCGATCCGGTGTACTTCCACTGAAGCGGTTACCAATAGATACATCATCCAGAGAAGACTGACAATAGATCCAATATACGGGATAGCGCTCAACAGGGTTGTAATGACACAGATGCCGCTGGTATAAGCCGTACATCGAAAAGCAACTTCATAGGATTCAACGGATCCCATCAGTTTCCAGATCACAAACAGGATTGCAGCCACGACAAAACCAAAGAGCAGAATCATGATTGGAATGATCAGAAGTGAAAAAATGACCATCCCGAATGATGCTGCAGGGCCACCCAACCCAACCAGGGTCAGAATCGCCTGAATGAGACCGCAAAATACGCCCATGACGATCAGAAACACGATCGGGTCAACCAACCCACCGGTTTTTTCCATCGACCTGAAAAACCCAGCTGGATTTTTAATAACCTGCATCATCGTTTCGATAATTTCCTGCAAGTCTACTTTCTTCGGTCCTTCCCCCTGGAGTTTTGGTGTGCTGTCTTGGTCCATACCGGTATTCCTCTTAAATTGATTTAATTTGTACACAAGTATAAAAAACTGCTAAGGAAAAAGAAAGTTAAGAAGTAGAGCAAACTTCAATTTTAAGTAATGTTGCTTGGAGACCAACCTTGCCGTTTTTCCACCTCATGCTGTATAGTGCTGCAATTCAGAATAAATTGACAATTAAACACGATTCGCCCGAAGTAGATGAGTACAACAAAAGCATTCCGTTTTTCCATTGACCGTGGTGGCACCTTCACCGATGTATATGCCGAAGTCCCGGGCAGCACCGGATATCGGGTAGTCAAACTGCTTTCTGAAGACCCTGCCAACTATGATGACGCCCCACGGGAAGGCATACGGCGAATCCTGTCCGAGTTTTTTCCGGATCAGATAAACAGCCATATTGTTGACCCCTCCCCCATCGATTGGATCAGAATGGGCACCACGGTGGCCACCAATGCCCTGCTGGAACGAAAAGGAGCCCGATGCGGCCTTGTGACCACCAAAGGTTTCGGAGACATCCTGCAGATCGGTAACCAGGATCGTCCTGAGCTCTTCGATCTGCGTATAAACAAACCTGAACTGCTGTACAAAGAAGTCATCGAAGTGGATGAACGAGTCCGTCTTCTGGACAAAGATGAATCGTTTGAAGGTAAAGTTATCACTGCAGTCACTGGCGAACGTTTTGCCGTGCTTTCAGAACCGGACCTGGAACTGCTACGCCCTAAGCTTACAGCCCTGCTGCAGACAGGAATCACCAGTCTTGCCATTGTCTTTCTACATGCATACGGCTGTCCTCAACATGAGCAGCTTGTCGGCAAACTGGCCGAAGAAATAGGTTTTTCCCAGATTTCCCTTTCCTCCCAGGTCATCCCCATGGTCAAGCTGGTATCCCGAGGTGATACCACCATGGTCGACAGTTACCTGACTCCGCATATCCACGACTATCTTAATAGCTTCAAAAAAGGGTTTACAGACAGCCTGAAAACGACCAAGCTTTGGTTCATGCAATCAGATGGCGGCCTCACTTCGGCTGAAGATTTTACCGGCAGCCGGGCCATCCTCTCCGGTCCCGCCGGCGGTGTAGTCGGCTACGCCATGACCACCTATGACAGAGAATCAAAAAAACCTGTGATCGGCTTTGATATGGGCGGCACTTCCACCGATGTATCAAGATACGGTGGCGAATATGATCTGAGATTTGAAACCAGGACCGCCGGAGTTCGGATTCAGGCACCCCAACTCGATATTCGTACAGTTGCCGCCGGCGGTGGCTCCCGTCTCTTTTTTGACAACGGCATGTTCAGGGTTGGACCTGAATCTTCAGGCGCTCACCCCGGCCCGGTCTGTTACCGGAAAAACGGGTTTCTCTCCATTACCGATGCCAATCTGGTTCTCGGTCGGCTGCAATCTGATTATTTTCCCCACATATTCGGCCCAAATGAAGATCAACCCCTGGATCGCGACGCCTCATACAATCGGATGGCTGAACTGACCGACACCATCAACAGCTTTTACAAACAAACCAACACGCCTCCATTGACTGTTGAGGAAACAGCCTTTGGTTTCCTCCAGGTTGCCAATGAGGTGATGGTACGACCCATCCGGGAAGTTTCGGTTTTACGGGGATTTGACTCAAAGGACCATATTCTCGCCTGTTTCGGCGGGGCGGGAGGCCAACATGCCTGTGCCATTGCCCGCAGACTTGGGATCAGGTCGATCTTTATTCACCGTTTTGCCGGCATTCTTTCAGCATATGGTATGGGGCTTGCCGATACTGTAGCCGAAAAACAACAACCTTCATCCGG